>CBFHVY010000065.1:0-12129 GCA_965659555.1 Flavobacteriaceae bacterium | reverse complement strand
CATGAAAGGAATTATCCTAGCAGGCGGTTCGGGCACACGATTGCATCCACTAACCCTATCGGTTAGCAAACAATTGATGCCTGTGTATGACAAGCCGATGATTTATTATCCGCTTTCGACTTTGATGAGTGCAGGAATTCGTGAAATATTGATTATTTGTTTGCCGATCGACATTCCGTTGTTTAAAAAATTATTGGGAGATGGCACTGCTTTAGGGTGTTCTTTTTCGTATGCCGAACAGTCAGCCCCTAACGGAATCGCCGAAGCGTTTGTCATTGGAAAAGAATTTATTGGAAAAGACTCAGTTTGTTTGATTTTGGGAGACAATATTTTTTATGGAAGCCAATTAAACACTCTTCTCAAAAGCGCACAAAACCCCTCAGGAGGAGTTGTTTTTGCGCAACAGGTTTCCAATCCTCAGCGATATGGAGTGGTATCTTTTGATGAATCAGGGACGGCTGTATCAATTCAAGAAAAACCAAAACAACCTGCTTCGAACTTTGCGGTTTGTGGAATTTATTTTTACGACAATTCGGTGGTTGAAATCGCTACTCATATCAAACCAAGTAAAAGAAATGAGTTGGAAATAAGCGATGTAAATGCTCTTTTTTTGGAACAGAAAAAACTTAAGGTCATTGAATTGGAATCATGCGATGTGTGGTTGGATACAGGAACTATTGCATCGCTCAGCGAGGCTTCTCAATTTGTTGAAACCATTCAACATCGAAAAGGAATTGTGATAGGCTCACCGGAACTAACAGCTTATAAGGAAGGCTTTATAAACGAATCACAGCTTCGACAGCTTGCCAAACAATATACGCTTAGCGGATATGGCGACTGCTTGCTTAAAGGGTTGAAATTATGAAGAAAATGGACACGCACTTAGCGGGATGCTTTATCATAGTACCGGAGATTCATAAAGATACTCGAGGCTCTTTTTTTGAGTGCTTTCGGCAAGACCGTATTGAAGCATTCTTGGGAGCTCCCATTCGTTTTGTTCAAGACAATCAGAGCCAATCGGAGTATGGCGTGGTTCGAGGGCTTCACTTTCAGACAGGACAATATGCTCAATCCAAACTGGTTCGTGTGTTGGAAGGGACTGTTTTGGACGTTGCGGTAGATCTTCGTTCCCAATCCCAAACATACGGACAACATATAGCTGTTGAGCTTTCTCAAGAAAACCAACACCAATTGTTTGTTCCCAAAGGCTTTGCCCATGGGTACGCAGTGCTGAGTCCATCAGCAACAATACTTTATAAAGTCGACCAATATTATAACCCCGATGTTGAGTCTGGAATAGCCCACGACGATTCAACCCTAAACATTGATTGGAAACTGCCTGTAAGCCACAGAAAACTCTCGGAAAAAGATGTATCTTTGCCCAACTTAACCCCCAAATAATGAAAAAAATTCTTGTTACAGGATCTAATGGTCAGTTGGGTCAGGCTCTTCGGTTTGTAGCAGATGGATATCCCTCTCTATGTTTTCATTTTTTTTCGAAACAAGAATTCGATATCACCGACATCGCTGCGGTTGAAAGCGTAATTACGAGTCAGTCATGGGACTATTTGATCAATTGCGCAGCCTATACAGATGTTGATAAAGCAGAAAAGGAACTTGAAAAGACGTTATTGATTAATTGCAAAGCCCCTGCGGTTTTGGCAAGGGTATGTAAAAGAAACGGCATCCACCTCATTCATATTTCTACTGATTATGTGTTTGACGGAGAAAAAGGAAGTCCATACACCCCTCAAGATCTCCCCAATCCAATTAACCAATACGGAAAAAGCAAATGGGAAGGCGAAAAGGCAATTCAGGCAGAAGGGGGTGATTATTCCATTATTCGTACCTCTTGGTTGTATTCTGAGTTTGGAAACAACTTTTACACCAAAATAGTTAAAAAAGCAGAGGCAGGCGAACCTCTATATGTAACCAACGAACAGATAGGGAGTCCAACTGACGCCAAAAACTTAGCCAATCACATACTAACAGGAATAAAAAACAGTTGTATATTAAAAGGAATTTCTCATTTTTCGGACGGTGAGGTTATGACCTGGCTGGGGTTGGCGGAGAAGATAGTAAAAGAGAGAGATAAATTAGGAATTATTAAACCTATGAAAGAGCGAAAACTATATTTTAAAGCACAAAGACCAAAAAATTCAGCATTATTTATTTTTTAGATGAACTAAATGAAGATAACAAATAATATTTTAATTACAGGAATTGCAGGGTTTATTGGTCATGCGCTAGCAAAAAAACTGTCGAATTTAGGGTATAATGTTGTTGGGATTGATAATTTAAATGACTATTACGACGTCGACCTAAAGCTAGCTCGATTAAAGGACATTGGAATAATAGATGTTTTTTTAGAACACAAACCATATAACTCTAATAGCAAAAAAGTCACCTTTTATAAAGCCGACTTGAGGGATATAGATTTTTTGAATCAGATATTCTCGGAGTATACGTTTGAAACGGTGATAAACTTGGCGGCACAAGCAGGTGTAAGATATTCACTCATTAACCCTCAAACATATATAGATTCTAACATTAGTGGACTGGTTTCACTTTTAGAGACGTGCAAGAACAACAACATTAAAACGGTACTTTATGCTTCTAGCTCTTCGGTATATGGCAGTAGATTTGAGGGGCCTTTTACTGAGGACAACAATACAGATTATCCTGTAAGCCTTTACGCTGCAACTAAAAAAGCAAATGAAGTTATTGCACATTCTTACAGTAGTCTTTATGGCATTCAAACGATTGGCTTAAGATTTTTTACAGTTTATGGACCTTGGGGCAGACCCGATATGGCTCCGATGAAGTTTTTAAATAAAATGCTTAACGGGGAGAAAATAGAAATTTATAATAATGGTCAGATGACTAGGGACTTTACCTATATAGAAGATGTTGTAGAAATTTTATCGAAACTAATTGCACTGCCACAGGAAAAGTGTAGCAATTACGAGCTCTTTAACATAGGTTCTTCAAAACCAATTAAGCTAATGGACTTTATAAGCACATTAGAGGAGGTTTCAGGAATTACGGCTAAAAAAGTATTTTTGAACATGCAATTGGGAGATGTGACGCTAACACATGCAGATTCAAATAGTATTCTTAAAGAGGTAGATATTAAAAGATATAACTTTAAGAAGCTTAAAGAAGGGCTAGAAGAACTTTTTAAATGGAATAAAAAATTTGATTTTAAAACATGAAGACAACAGAGCTAATAATATTTGACCTAGATGGTGTTTTAGTGGAAGCTAAAGAAATTCATTATGAGGCATTAAATAACGCATTAGGGGAAGAATATGTAATTGATTGGGAAGAGCACCTTTCAAAGTATGATGGATTAAAAACAAACCAAAAATTAGATCTTTTGACAAAAAACAAGGGCTTACCAACTTCTGAACATAATCGAATTTGGGCAGATAAGCAGTTAGAAACGATTAAGAAGCTTCAGGAAATTATGCCATCAAATCAGCTAACAGATCTTTTTGAACACTTGTCTAAAAAAGGGTTTAAAATTGCTGTTTGTTCTAACAGTATTCGAAAAACAGTTTTTACAGTCTTGCAAAAATTAGAATTGGTGCAGTACATAGACTTAATTTTGTCTAATGAAGATGTGTTGAATTCAAAACCACATCCAGAAATTTTTTGGACCGCAATGTCAAAGCTTTCAATCGATCCAGAAAAAACATTGATTGTTGAGGATTCTCCTCATGGGCTTTTGGCGGCTGCCAGGACAAAAGCGAGTATTTTGAGAGTAAATAACCCAAGTGATTTAGATAAAGCTTTAATGGATGACACTATTTCTAAAGTAAATAAAGGATACTCTATTATTTCTCCAAAATGGGTTGATGAAGAGCTAAATGTTCTAATTCCCATGGCAGGTGCAGGATCTAGATTCAGCAATGCGGGGTATACATTTCCTAAACCATTAATTGAGGTTAAAGGCAAGCCCATGATTCAAGTTGTTGTTGAAAACCTTAACATCAAAGCACACTATATTTTTATAGTTCAGAAAAAACATAGGGAACAATACAATTTGGAGACTCTTTTAAAACTCATAACATCAAATTGCTCTGTAATTGAAACAGAAGGTTTGACTGAGGGGGCTGCCTGTACAGCATTGCTAGCTAAAAATATTATTGATAATGATAAGCCTCTGTTTTTTGCAAACTCAGATCAATTTGTAGAGTGGGATAGCAATGAGTTTTTTTATAAGATGAATGAAACCAAATGCGACGGAGGTATTGTAACATTTAATGCTACTCACCCAAAGTGGTCTTATGTCAAAGTAAATGAAAAAGGATTGGTGACTCAAGTAGCGGAAAAAAACCCAATTTCCAATTTAGCAACTGTTGGATTTTATTATTGGAAAAAGGGAAGCGATTTTGTTAAGTATGCAGAACAAATGATTGAAAACGACGTAAGGGTTAACAATGAGTTCTACGTTTGCCCTGTTTACAATCAAGCCATTAATGATGGTTTAAAAATTAGGACATTCGCTGCAGAAAAAATGTGGGGAATTGGAACGCCAGAAGACTTAAATACATTTCTAAATAAGTTTGACCTGTGATATTGATATCTCACCGCGGCCATCTTGAGGGACCTACTCCGACAAGAGAAAACACTTCAAAATATATAGAGGAAGCTATTGATGCGGGTTTTGATGTTGAAATCGACATATGGGAAATAAATGGCAAGCTTTTTTTAGGGCATGACGAGCCTCTTTATGAAATAAGAATGGACTGGTTATTGAAAAGAAAGACCAAGCTTTGGGTTCATTGTAAAAATAAGCTAGCCATCGCTAAGTTAATTGAAACTGACCTCCATGTCTTTTGGCATGAAAAAGACAAACTAACACTTACGAGCAAAAATTTTATTTGGGTGTATCCTGGGCATCAGCCTGTAGCTAATAGTATAGCAGTAATGCCAGAAATTAATAATGACGAGCTAGAGGCTACCGTAGGAATATGCTCAGATTATATTTCAAAATATATATGAAAGAATTCGATTTAAATCAAATGGTTAAAGGTTGGTTTGTTGGAGATTTCACACCAACAGCCCTAAAAAGCAAGGATTTTGAAGTTGCGGTAAAGCACTATAAAAAAGGAGATTATGAGCCCTCTCACTTCCACAAAATTGCAACTGAAGTTACAGTTGTTTGTTCAGGCCGTGTAAAGATGAACGATAGAGAACATCAAGTGGGGAGTATTATTGTAATAGAACCAAATGAAGCGACAGATTTTTTTGCGCTTGAGGACACGATTACATGTGTAGTTAAAATACCATCTGCTAAATCTGATAAATACAATACATGAAACGAATCGCTATTTGTTTTCACGGACTCTCCTATGGAGTGAACTTTAAAAAAGGAGGTTTACCTGTTACTTTTGAGAAGGGATTAGAATCTTTTCATAGAAACGTAGTAAATCACAACAAGGATTTCTCCTTTGATGTTTTTTTTCATTCTTGGTCTAACCCCCTAGAGGAAACCATTAAACAAAAATATTCTCCTGCGGACTGTATTTTTGAATCTTCAAAGAGATTGGTTGAGTTAAGCTTTTGGCAAAAAACCTATTCTTTTCTCAGGACGATAAAAAATCAGGATAAAGAGTATTCAAGATATAATAATATTTACTCAAGGTGGTATAGCTTTCAAAAAGCATTTTCATTAGCAGATAAGTACTCAAAAGAAAACGACGTAACATATGATTATGTACTAGTACTTCGCTTTGATATGGTTTTTCTTAATACAATCGATTTTTCAACAATTGATATAAGCTCTTTTACATGTGGTCGTTGGATGGGTTATCATGATGGTGTAACGTTTGTCACCGATGATGCTGTCAGAAACATATACAAGAAAGACTACTCTATCAAAGAAAGAGGCTATCCGCATAATGATGAAGGGCTTCAGGACTTCTTTTTCGGTGCTGATATGCCTTTTATGAAGGAGTTCAGCAACATATTTTTTGAGTTGAAGCAACTTATTAGAAGGGCAGGCTTGTCGAATCACAAAATAGCATTATATAAATTCTTAGAGTTAAGTATGCCACACAACAAAAAGCTTACTTCACCAATAAATTTTATGTCAGATTATTATTTAGAACGATGGCTTTAAACTTTATATCTAAAGAAATAATAACAAAAATAATCACAAAAGGAATTGGCACCATAAAATCTCTTTTAATTCTTTATTTTTTTGGATTTTCGGATGAATTAGATGGCTTCTTTTTTGCCAAATCAATTATTTCATTGGTTATGATGCTGAATATATTTTTTGAGATGAGCTATGCAAACCTGTTAAAAAGAATATGTTTTAACAAATCGGCTGTTCTTTATTTTTGGAAAATAATAAATGTAATTTCATCTGTTTATTGTGTTGTCTTATTGGGTGGAGCATTATTTGTATTTGATAGTAAGGGCATTATCCAAACTAACGTGTTTTTGCTCTTATTATGGTCGCTGCTAAATATAAACTCAAACTTCTACACAGTTCTTTTCAGATATAGAAACCAAAGTAAAATAGCATTGTTTTATTTTCTTTTTGTAGCTGTTGTAGATTTTTGTTTTTTGATGTCTCTCTTATACTACACACCCAATCATTCATCTTCTTTAATCTCAATTAGCCTACTATTTACTGAGTTTTTTGCATTGTCATTTTTACTTTTTACTTTCTGGAGTTATTACAAAGAACAATTTGTCTCTTTAAAGTCAGTAGATTACAATCTTATCTTTTCTAATAAAGAATTTAAAATCATAGGAGTTTTAATTATTATTTCTCTAATAGAAGTTTCAGACAAAGTCTTTTTAGAAAAAATGGGAACTTCGGCCGTAACATATGTTACATATGGAATGTTTGCCCCATTACTACTAAGACAGGCAATGGATGTGCGTTCTCATTTTTTTGTTCGCTTAAACACGATTAAATCAAAAGCAGGCATAAAGAAGGAGTTTATTCTTACATTTAAAACACTAATGCGTTTCTTTATTTTAGGGGTGATTGTCATGTTTTTGTTCTTAGTCTTAACACAAGAAAAATGGACTGTGTTCTTTAATATCGCAAAAATTTCTGTTTTTTGGAATGTGATTATTCTTGGATCAATATTAATGCCTTTATATATGACTTGGGATATGTTTTATCGTTTATATTTTAGATTTAAAAAGTTAAATTTACTTGTGAAAATTGTTGTTTTTGGGCTATTGTTAAACATCACAGCAAACTATACTTTTGGAGTTTTATTAAACTTAAATGAAGTTGGGATTGTTCTTTCAACCCTAATAACATTTGTGTTTTATAACCTCATCAGCTTCTTTGTGTTTAAGAACAATAAGTAAACACTACTATTATAGTTTAGGTAAAAGAGATTATGAAAAAAAAGATTTGCTTTATAATGCCCAATTTAGGAGGGGGAGGTGCAGAAAGAGTAGTGTCAACCCTGTTAAATAACATTGACAGGAAGCTGTTTGCTCCGAATTTGATAATAATTAAGAAAAGTGGGTCAAATGAGTTTGTTCAAAACCTTAAAGAAGATGTAGCCGTTCATTGTTTAGGCATTAAAGGCAGAATTAGATTTTCATTCCCCTTCGTCTTAATGAAGATTTTAAGATTTTGTAAAGCGCATAGGCCAGACGTTCTTTTTTTTGGGTCTGGTCAAATTAATGCAATTTTTTCACCCTTTCTCTTTCTTTTTTCAAACGAAATTAAATTAATTTCTAGGGAGTCTAATCTACCTAGTATTTACGAAAAATATTTCATTATAAAATGGATTTATAAAACTACTTACAAAAACTATACAAAAATTATTGTACAATCGGACGATATGTATAGTGATTTAAATGTAAACTTTGGAATCCCTAAAAGTAAGCTGGTTAAAATTAACAACCCGATAGACTATGATTATATTTTTAGCAAGGTAAATGAAAAAACAGCAATTAGTTTTTCAAGGGAAAAAATAAATCTTTTAGCTGCAGGTAGACTAACACACCAAAAGGGGTTCGACCTTTTAGTTAAAGAACTTTCAAAAATAACCGACATTAATTATCATTTGAATATTATTGGAACAGGCGAGATGAAACAAGAATTATTAAAACTGATATCATTATTAAAACTAGAAGAAAAGGTGAGTTTAGTTGGGAATGTTCAAAACCCATTCATGTACATGAAAAACTCAGACGTTCTTATTCTAAGCTCACGTTTTGAAGGGTTTCCTAATGTTGTTTTAGAATCATTACTTTGTGGCACACCTGTTTTGGCTAACACTTGTTTAGGGGGGATAACAGAAATAATAAAGCCTGGTTTTAATGGCGTTATTTTTGATTTTAAAAAAAAAAATTTTAAAGAAAAATTACATCAAATAAGTACTATCAATTTTTCCGAAAAAGAGATTACTAACGATGTAAAAAATAGATTTTCAATTAAAAATAAGATTACACAATTTCAAGAATTATTTTAGAAACTAACTAATCAATGAAAAGAATCGTATTAAACATAAGTAGTGTATATATTCTTTTTTTGTTTTTTTTGCCGTTTACAAAAGCGCTAACATTAGACATAGGGTTTCCACTAAAAATATCAGAAGTTATTTTGGGGATTTTGATTTTTGTCTATTGTGTTAAAATCCGCCAAAGGAATAAGATTAAAAATACCTCATTAATTAGCATAGTCTTAGTTGTTTTTTTATTCTGGGCTACAGCCTCATTTTTAATTAACAGTTTATGGAAATATGATTATGACCTTAAGGACGTTCCTTTCCGAATGAATCCTTTTGGCGACAGTTTTTTGAGGTTAATTTATGTTTACATTTCCGTTATAGTTTTCTTCATTTCCAAAAAATACTTGAAACATAATAAGACTTTAAAAATTTGGGTGGCAGGCGCAGTAGTTGTAGGTATATATTCGTGGTATTTATTTATTTTTTCTGGACTTAACATGCCTTATATTAAATTGTTTGGCATGGATGATAATCCTCAAAGTTTATTTGGTTTTATACGATGCGGTACATTTAGTGAAGGAAATTTTTTTGGGCTTTATCTTCTTTTATCAATAGTGATTTCATTTCACATTAAAAGAAACAGAGCTGCCCTTTTCTTAATATTAACAACAACCACAACCTTTTCAACAGTGACAATTGTTAGTTTGTTAGTGTTTTTATTATTTGTGTTTAGAAAAACAATCTTAAATAAAAAGAGCTTTGCTTATGCAGTAATATCTCTTCCTTTAATTATTATTGCTTCCCTGTTTTTTATAAAAACCCCCTTTTATAAAAACCAAATTTATAATAAACTTGCTCAGCCGTCATATGAATTATCGTCAAGTAATGTTTCAAAAGTTGACCGGGTCTTAACCGCCAGAATAGCGTTTAAACAAGGCCTTAATAATCCTTTTTTTGGAGTGGGTCCTTATAATTACGGACTGCACTATGACGAATATAACGACTTTGAAACATATATAATAAACAATAACTCATGGTCAAAGTCTTTTTTTAGGCGTGTAAATAGGCGGGCAATTCCTAATAATGTGTATTTAGAAGTGTGGGCTGAATATGGAATTATTGGCTTTTTCTTATTTACATCTTTTCTTATATTACTACTTATTAAGACTTATAAATCTAACAACCAGATAATGATAGGAGGAACTATAGCACTGCTTATTTCATTTAATGCATTCCCCTCATTTGTAATGCTTTTCATTTGGGCTTTTTTGGCTATTCCAACTTTATTAAGCAACAACCAAAAAGAAAAATGAGACAAGGCCTTGTTGTAAATAAAAAGATATTTCTTTATGCATTAGCATTATTGCCTGTTTTATCCATTAAAATGGTTAGTGTAAGTATAATTCTTTTTGCCATTGGATCGTTTGTTGGGTTTGAATCTGGGAGTTATGAAAAGCAACTTAAGACCGACATCAAGCTAGTTGCATTGCTTTCAACGCCCTTTTTTATGTATTTAATAGCTTTAATTTGGACAGAAGATTTGTTTTCAGGTTTTAAGAGTGTTGAAAAGACACTTCCGTTTCTTATAATTCCAATATGCATTTTCATTTTTAAGCCCTTTAAGACTAAAGAATCAATAATATCTTTCTTTAAAGTATATATCAAGGCTAGTTTTATTTTAGCAACGTTAACCATTTTATTTCTTATTTTAAATATTGAAGAAATGATTGGAACAGGCCAAAAAAACAATTATTTACTGAGCATTAAAATTAGACAATTAATAAGCGAAGTTCCTTTAATAGGGGAACATCCAATTTATTATTCTCTAATCTTAGCGACCGCTATTTTATTGTTGTATTACAATAAATTTAAGAGCAACTTTATCAACACTGTTTTTTATATTACTTTTATTTTGGGTCTTTTAATAGCAAGTTCAAGGGGGGTTCTGTTGGGCACAGCAATAGTTATATTTTTGATCATTTTTCAGAGCAAAACAATTAGAATAAAAAAGCAAATTATTATAACCCTATTTTCCTTAGCTTTTTTTGGAACGTATTTTATTTCTCCAATAAAAGCCAGGGTAAATGAAATCATAATGGTTGAAAATGTTTATCCCATGGCTAATCAGTATAATTCATTTAGTATTCGAATGGCAATTTATAATTGCTCACTAAATTTAATACCCATGGCGCCCCTAATTGGTTTTGGCCCAGCAGATGTTCAAAAGGCATTGGACAACTGTTACACAAAATATAAAACATCAGCATTTAATGAAGTGAAGTATAATTCTCACAATCAGTTTTTTGATTATATTCTTTCATTTGGACTTATCGGCTTTTCCATAATATTATATTGTCTTGCGTCCTTTATTAAGGTTTCTTTTTTTGAAGAAAACAAACAACACTTCAATTTTTTAATACTTATGTACTTAACATTTTTATTTGAAAATATTTTGGTTAGAAACACTGGAATTGTTTTGTTTGTTACTTTTAACAGCTTGTTTATATATTCAACACTATTAAAAAAACAGTTAAATGACAAGGATTTATAAACAATGATAGTTGTAAACGCAAGATTCTTAACCCAAAAAATGACAGGTGTTCAGCGCTATGCATTTGAAATTTGCAACCGACTACCCTCAAGAATAGGAAAACATAAAATTATTTTTGTTGCACCCAAAACAAAAATAATTAACAAATTAGACAAAGATGTAGAAATTCTTTTTATTGGAAAATTTCAAGGGCAATTATGGGAACAGATTAGTTTGCCAGCGTTTTTAAGGAAGAAAAAAAGACCAATACTGATTAATTTTGTAGGGGTAGCTCCTATATTTTATAAAAATAAAATAATGTTTTTATACGATTTAGCATTTAAACACCATCCAGAATGGTTTTCGTACTCATTTCAAAAATTGTATAATTTGCTTATTCCAACGAGTATAAAAAATTCAATAAAAATAATTACCGACAGCAATTATGTGAAACAAGACATTGTTAGCACATATGGCGTTTCGGAAACTAAAATTGAAGTTGTTTATGCGGCTCCATCTGAAAAATTTATAAATAAAAACCTACATAAAGAGAAAATTATTTTAACAGTTTCATCAATTGATCCCAGAAAAAACTTAGAACGGGCAATTAAAGCATTTAACGGATTAGATTCTGAATACAAACTGGTTATTGTTGGTCAGAAAAACAAGACTTTTTCAGAAGTAGGATTTAACAGCACAGATTTAAGTAAAAACGTTATTTTTACAGGATATCTAACAGATGAAAAGCTAATAGAATTATACAATAGGTCAGAGCTGTTTATTTATGCTTCTTTATTTGAAGGGTTTGGTATACCTCCGCTAGAAGCACAAGCTTGTGGCTGTGCATGTATTATATCTAATGCCACTTCTTTACCAGAAGTTTATAAAACCTCTGTAGAATATTTTGACCCAAACTCAATTGATAGCATTACAACGAAACTTAAAGAGGTTTTAAATAATAAAAATAGAATAAGAGAATTACAAGAAAAGAGCGCTATTAATTTCAAACGGTTCAAATGGGATAAGTCGACAAATAAATTGATTTCTATAATTGAAAAAACAACATGAAAAAAGCATTAATATACGATTGGTATACTTTTTTTGGTGGAGCAGAGAGATGCAATGAAAGCTTCACAAATATTTGGCCTGAACTAG
>CBFHVY010000064.1:0-12249 GCA_965659555.1 Flavobacteriaceae bacterium | reverse complement strand
ATAGGAAATGCTGGGGTGTCTATTTGTTGCTTAGACGATGCTAAAAAATTATATTCTGGTTTCGATTTAAGTCATCATATGACATCGGTTTCAATGACTATCAATGGGCCTGCTCCTATGCTTTTAGGATTCTTTATGAATGCAGCTATAGATCAGAATTGTGAAAAATACATTAAAGAGCACAAACTCGAAAAACAAGTTGAAGCAAAACTGCAAGAAGTTTACGACGCTAAAGGTTTAGAAAGACCTAGTTATAAAGGAGCACTTCCAGAGGGAAATAATGGTCTCGGACTCTTATTACTCGGTATTACTGGAGATCAAGTATTGCCTAGCGATGTATATGCATCTATTAAAGCTGAAACGCTATCACAAGTTAGAGGGACTGTACAAGCAGATATCTTAAAAGAAGATCAAGCTCAAAACACGTGTATCTTTTCTACAGAATTTGCCTTGCGTCTTATGGGTGATGTACAAGAATACTTTATTGAAAAGCAAGTGCGTAATTTCTACTCGGTATCTATTTCGGGGTATCACATCGCAGAAGCAGGAGCAAATCCTATTACCCAGTTAGCCTTAACCTTGGCGAATGGATTTACGTATGTAGAGTATTACTTATCGCGGGGAATGGACATTAATAAATTTGGTCCAAACCTTTCGTTTTTCTTCTCTAATGGTATTGATCCTGAATATGCTGTTATTGGTCGTGTAGCTCGTAAAATATGGGCAAAAGCCTTAAAATACAAGTATCAAGCCAACCCTAGAGCACAAATGTTAAAGTATCATATTCAAACTTCTGGACGTTCTTTACACGCACAGGAAATTGACTTTAACGATATTAGAACTACGCTTCAAGCCTTGTATGCTATTTACGATAACTGTAACTCACTCCATACAAATGCATATGATGAAGCCATTACAACGCCTACTGAAGAATCGGTTCGTAGAGCTATGGCAATACAACTAATCATTAATAAAGAATTAGGGTTAACCAAAAATGAAAATCCAATTCAAGGGTCTTTTATTATTGAAGAATTAACCGATCTTGTAGAAGAAGCGGTATTAGTTGAATTTGATCGAATTACCGAGAGAGGTGGTGTACTTGGGGCCATGGAAACCATGTATCAACGTTCTAAAATTCAAGAAGAGAGCTTGTATTATGAAACCTTAAAGCACAATGGTGAATTCCCTATTATTGGGGTAAATACTTTTTTAAGTTCAAAAGGTTCTCCAACAGTACAACCTGCTGAAGTGATTAGAGCTACCGAAGAAGAAAAGCAATTTCAAATTCAGACAAAAGAGTTATTGAATACTGCCAATGAGGAAAAAGTAGCGCATCAACTTGCCATTTTACAAGAGGCCGCTATTCAAAATGAAAACCTTTTTGATAAGCTTATGGAAGCTACTAAAGTGTGTTCTTTAGGGCAAATTACAAGTGCCTTATTTGAAGTTGGTGGACAATACAGAAGGAATATGTAACCAACACCATACTAAGACTAAAAAAAGCAGTATCAATGATACTGCTTTTTTTATGCATTTAGAGTTCTTCAGTTGTGACAATTTTAGTACCTTGATACCATCAATCAACACCTAATTTATCTATTATGAAAAATTCAACCTGTACGTGCACATGTTCTTCTTGTGAAAAAGGAAACTGTGCAAAATGCACTTGTGAGAACTGTACTTGCAAAAATTGCAATTGTTAACTATAAAGATACGTTGAGAAGTCTACAATGTCTTCTCAACGTATATTATGTTGTATTACTCCTTTATTCCGGGTTGCTTAAGCGTCCAATTCGTTTTTGCTTTTTCAGTGTCGACTTGCTTTTTTACGTCGGCTAACAAACGTTTAGCATCGTAGATAATACCATCTTTTATGGTATATTTTACTCCACCTACCCTAACTACTTCATTTGCATCGGTGAGCTTTATGGCCCCAGTTCCGTAGAGTACTTTAAGGTTTTTTAATGGGTTTTCTTCTACGATTACAAAGTCTGCAAGTTTACCAACTTGTATCGAACCAATTTTATCGTCCCAGCCTAATGCTTCAGCACCATTCAAGGTAGCAGATCGTATTACCTCTAGCGGATGAAATCCAGCTTCTCGAAGTAATTCTAATTCACGGATGTATGCAAATCCATAGAGTTGAAAGATAAATCCAGAGTCGGAACCTGTAGTTACTCGACCTCCTCTATTTTTATATTCATTTACGAAAGTCATCCATAATTGGAAATTCTTTCTCCAAGAAACCTCTTGTTCGGTACCCCAATCATGCCAATAAGATCCGTGCGATATTTTACTGGGTTGATAAAACTTCCACAAAGAAGGTAAGGTATATTCTTCGTGCCATTCTGCTCTTCGTGCTCGTTGTAAATCTCTACTTGCTTCATAAATATTAAAGGTAGGATCTAAAGTAAAATCTAACTCTATGAGCTCATTCATTACGGTATTCCAATGCGTTGAATACGGTTTTGCAGCCTGATTCCACAGTTTTCCTGCTTCCTCAAAACGATGTTGCTCGTTTTGGTAATTATAATCTAAAGGATAGTTCTGAACAGTTCTGTCTTCAAAAAGCGCTTCTGGTAAACCATACCAGTGCTCCATACTCGTAAGTCCAGCTCTAGCAGAATGTAATACATTCCAACGGGCAACACTCAATTGAGCATGGTGACAGGCAGAACCCAAGCCTAATTTTTTGTTTTCATTAAGTGCTGCCTCCATGATGTTTGGTTCTGCACCAAAAAACTTTATGCCATCTGCTCCATTTTTAGCGTTTAATTGCACCCATTCTCTTGCTTGTTCAGGTGTTGTTATCGGGTTTTTACTTCCTTGCCCAAAACCAGTATACCCAAAAATTCTAGGAGCTACAATCTCGTTTGCCTCACTCTTGCGTTTTAAATCATTTACCTCTTTTACTGCTCTTCCGCTAGGTTGTCTTACCGTAGTTACACCATGAGCCATCCATAGTTTAAACACATATTCTGGGTCGGCCCCTTGTGCAGCGCCACCAATATGTCCATGCATATCTACAAAACCAGGCAAGAGATACATCCCGTTAGCATCGAGTTCTTTACCCCCTTTTTTTAAGACCGGTCTTTTACTATTATCTATGGCTACCCCTGGATACCCTACTACTTGTATGTTGACTATGGTATTGTTTTCAACCACTATATCTATAGGGCCTCGAGGTGGAGAGCCATCTCCATTAATCATCATAACACCTCGTATGATTAGTTGATTAAACGGACCTTCGCCAAGGTATTTTTCTTGAGCTATGCTTATGCTAATACTACAAAATGCAATAAGGGTAAGTACTTTTTTCATGCGAGAAAGTTTGATTTATAAACACCTAAAAATACACTTTTCAACTCAAAAAGTAGACGTCTAAACTTTAATCTTCTTCTCCAAAAGAAGAAATAGTCCCCTTTTTTGGGTTCTCTATAGTTTTTAGTCCTGTAATGTTTTGTAAATTTAGCCATCACTAAAAAATCATCACATGAAGAATTTCATTATCAAATCTATTGTCGTTGCTTTTATTGGCATTGTTTTTATCAACTGTACCTCTTCTTCAGAGGAAACACCTAAAGACACTTTTGTTGCTGACAACTATACAAAGCAAGAAGTTGATATTACCATGAGAGACGGTATTAAATTACATACTACCATATACTCTCCTAATGACAAAAGCAAAACCTATCCTATTCTAATGCAACGAACTCCGTATAGTTCTGCACCCTATGGAGAAGGTAATATGAGAACAAAAATTGGCCCTAATACCCACCTTATGAAAGATGGATATATTGTTGTTTATCAAGATGTTAGAGGACGTTGGATGAGTGAAGGAACATACGACAATATGCGTGCCTACATTCCTAACAAAAAAGAGAATGAATCCGATGAAGTTTCGGATACTTATGATACTATTGATTGGTTAGTGAAGAATGTAGAAAACAATAATGGCCGAGTGGGTACCTGGGGAATCTCCTATCCAGGACATTATGCAACCGTATCTACTATAGATGCACACCCAGCTTTAAAAGCCGCTTCCCCACAAGCTTGTATTGGTGATTTCTTCTTTGATGATTTTCATCATAACGGTGCATTTTTATTAAGCTACTTCAGAGCTATTTCATTGTTCGGAACCTATAAAGATACACCTAGCGATTCAGCATGGTATTCTTTTCCTGACATGAAAACACAAGACCAATATCAATTCTTTTTAGATAAAGGCTCGCTCAAAAACTTAAACAGTTATTTTCAATACGACAAGCTCGATAATACTACACCACAACCTAATGATCGTATTGATGACTTTTTCTGGAAAGAAATCACCGAGCACCCGAATTACGATTCGGTATGGAAGAGCAAAGGAATTATTCAGCATATGGACAAAGTGCCTTCTAGTGTAGCTACTATGATTGTTGGTGGTTGGTTTGATGCTGAAGATTTATACGGACCATTAGAGACTTATAAAAATATTGAAAAGCACGCTAAAGACAATTACAATACCATGGTATTTGGTCCTTGGGATCATGGGAAATGGGCGAGAAACACCGTTAAAAACACCGTTGGAAATTACTATTTTGGTGATTCTATTTCTTTATTTTTCCAAGAAAAAATTGAAACTAAATTCTTCCATCATTTCTTAAAAGGAACTGGAGATAAAAATTCTGGATTACCAGAAGCATATGTTTTTGACTCAGGTAAAAAGAAATGGAGTACCTACGACAGCTGGCCTCCAAAAAACATTTCGAAGCAAGAATTTTTTCTTTCAGACAACCAAGAGCTAACAAACTCTAAAAAGGAAACTAAAGGCATTCCGTTTATTAGTGATGTTAAAAGACCTGTTCCGTATTCTGAAGATATTAAAACAGTATTTACACCCAGAAAATACATGACCGATGACCAACGTTTTGCAGCTCGTAGACCCGATGTACTTGTTTTTGAAACTGAGGTTATGGAAGAAGACTTTACCCTAGCTGGTGATATTTTAGCGAAGCTTAATGTTGCTACCACAGGAACTGCGGCAGACTGGATTGTGAAAGTAATTGATGTACACCCTGCAGATGCTAAAAATGATAAAAAGAACACGGGACTTCAGAATCACCTTAAAATGAGTAACTATCATTTAATGGTTCGAAGCGAGGTGATGCGTGGTCGTTTTAGAAATAGCTTTGAGAAGCCTGAACCTTTCAAACCAAATCAAAAAACAGCGGTTAATATTACATTACAAGATGTATATCATACCATTAAAAAGGGACACAAGCTTCAGATTCAAGTACAGAGTACTTGGTTTCCGTTGATTGATTTAAATCCTCAGACCTATGTTGATAACATCTATAAGGCAGATGACAAAGATTTTAAAACACAAACCCATACTGTTTTTACAGATTCAAGTATTGAATTCTCGGTATTAAAATAGTATGAAGCATACAGATATTATAATTGTTGGCGCTGGTTTATCTGGCATTGGCGCTGCTTGTCATCTCGAGCGAAAGAACAAGCAAAAGAGCTATAGAATCTTAGAGTCTAGAGCTGAAATTGGGGGCACTTGGAGTTTATTTAAATACCCAGGCATACGATCGGATTCTGATATGTATACTTTTGGATATTCATTTAAAACCTGGGATAATCCAAAATCTTTTGCAGATGCTCCGAGTATTTTAAGCTACCTTAACGAGGCTGCCGATGAATACAAGATTAGAGAAAAAATTCAATACCAAACTACGGTAACAGCGGTCAATTTTAGTACTCAAACCAATAAATGGACTGTAAGCACTTTAGACTCAAAAGACCAAAGCGAAGACTCTTTTACGTGTAGCTTTTTATTTGTTTGTACAGGTTATTACAACTACAAGAATGGCTATACCCCAGAATATCCTGGGATAGAAAAGTATAAAGGTCAAGTGATCCACCCTCAACACTGGCCCGAAGATTTAGAGTACTCCGATAAGAAAGTTGTTGTTATAGGAAGTGGCGCCACAGCGGTAACCATTGTTCCAAAAATGGCCGAAAAAACTGCTAAAATCACCATGCTACAACGTTCACCAACGTATGTAGGTGCATTTCCAAATAAAGACAAGATTGCTGCCTTTTTAAAAGCCATTCTTCCAAAAAAAGTAGCCCATAAGGTCATTCGCTTTAAAAATATTGTCATTCAAATTCTGTTTTTTAATGCGTGTAGAGCATGGCCCAATACCATGAAAAAGTTTATCATAAAAGGGGCACAAAAACAATTAGGGGACTATGCTGCTAAACCTCATTTTGAACCTAACTATAAACCTTGGGATCAACGATTTTGTGTGGCTCCAGATGGAGACCTATTTAAAAGTATTCGAGAAGGCAAGGCTGAAATGCTTACAGATCAAATTGAAACATTTACCGAAAAAGGTATTCAAACCATCTCGGGAAAGACTCTTGAAGCTGATATTGTGATTAGCGCAACGGGGTTAAAATTATTAGCTTTTGGGGGTGCTAAAATAAGTATCGATGATAAAGTTTTCGATATTTCAAAATCGCTCACCTACAGAGGGTTAATGTTGAGTGATCTACCCAACTGTATTTTCTTTGCCGGGTATACCAATGCCTCATGGACTTTAAAAAGCGATTTAACCAGTGAGTATGCAAATCGTTTATTGGATTATATGGACGCTAAAAACTATCATTATTTTGTGCCTACAATAACCCATGAAGATGCCATAGAGCGTATTCCTTTATTAAACTTAAACTCTGGATATATTCACAGGTCTGCCGATGAATTTCCCAATCAGGGCAATCAACTTCCTTGGAAATTATACCAGAATTATTTTAGAGATTTTAAAACCCTAAGGATCAATAAAATTAAAGACAAGCAGTTGCAATTTAAGTAGCAGTGCTTTGTTCCTTTTTCAGGATATATAATAAGTAAATCAAACAAACGATTCCTAAAAGGCTGAGAAGGGTTACTATATGCCAAGTGTTTTGGTATCCAAATTTACTGATCAATTGCATACCCGAATTATGTCCAAAAATATGGGCTGCTGAAAACGCAATACTATACCAAGCCATATATTCTCCTTGTTTTCCTTTTTTGGCTCTTTCAATAACATAGGCGTTTGAAAATGGAAAGGCAATCATTTCACCAATGGTCATAAACAACATTCCAATGACAAGGATTCCTGTCCAAAAACTTAGGTTAAGAACTACAAAACTAAACCCTGTAAGTATAAGTCCTGCCAACATTAAAAACACCGAGGAGTATTTGGTTTGCTCTAACCATTTAATGAGGGGCATTTCTAATACAAATATGAGAAAGCCGTTCATTCCTAATAGCAAACCTATTTCTAGTTCTGTTAAAAAATACACGTCTTTGTAGTATAATGGCATGGTAGAAAAATATTGTAGAAAGACCAATCCAAATAAAAACATCGCTATAAAAAACACCCAAAACGGTCGGTCTTTATAAATAGAAATCGGATCTGCTGCTTTAGATTCATCAACAACTTTAGCTTTCTTAGGATGTAGAACTTGTATTAATAATATTGCCGCTAGCAGACAAGTAATACCATCTACCCAAAACAAACCTCCATAACTTAAATAGGTGATTATTAATCCGCCTACTGCCGGTCCGGCTGAAAATCCAAGGTTGATGGCTAAACGTATTAAGGTAATCGATCGTGTTTTATTCTCGGGTTTACTATAGGCACTTAAGGCAACAAATATTGCTGGTCTAAAGGTATCTGCCACAAGCATGACTAAAAATATACCTACACAAAATCCAGCAAGTGTCGATACATATTGTAGGGCGATAAAGAATACCCCTGTGAACAATAAACTACCCACCATAACTTTATAAAATCCTATTTTGTCAGTTAACTTTCCTCCAAGCCAAGCCCCTACCACAGAGCCTAAACCAAAGCAAGACATTATCCATCCGACATTTTCGAGGGTAAAGGATAAACTTTTGGTGAGGTATAACGACAAAAAAGGAATCACCATGGTTCCTGCCCTATTGATTAAGGTAATTAAGGAAAGCCACCAAACTTCTCTAGAAAGGCCACCAAAAGTATTTATATATCGTTTAACTAGTTTTTTCATATCTAAAATAAGCCTCCTAATGTACCATTAATTTCTATAAAATGAATGTTATTTAAGTACTTGATATTTAGTTTAATAGATTTTACGTTTAACTAGTTTTGGGGATTGACACGTGTAATTAAATCCCTTACTTTTGAATAAAAAAACTATGAGAATGCATTTCGACGATTTATTTGTCTTTAAAAACAGTATGATTCATCCAAAATCGGTAGTAGTACTTAATGGGGTAAGTATGGGGCCTGGAATTAGTTTTGGCTCTGGAGTTTCTTTTGGGGGTATAGACCTCACTGAGCTCATCGGTAAGGAGCTAGATGTAGAACCTTTACCAAACGGTGGGTATAAAATAACAGGGTATTATAACCCTTCTTTCTAAGCATATGATTGGTAACATACTATTGAGTATTTCAATAGGAATTGTATCGGGTTGTATTGCCTCCTATGTATTCCTGTATGGATTCTTAAAAAAGAAACGCCCTAAAATTGAGATTTCTGAATATATCTCTAAGGTACGTATAGATGGAGAAGTCAATTTTTTATTTAAGTTCATCAATAGAACTAATACTGAAATTTTTGATGTACATGTAGAGCCTACTTTCTACAAACCTGTTGGAGACTTTAACGGAAGAAATCTTATTGGAAAAGATATTGCTTTGAAAGATAATTATGTTGCCTATATCCCTGTTGAAAAAAACAATGATATCCATAATTTACATGCCATGCGAGTAAGAACCGTTGATGATTTGGAAGAGTATTGGACGGATGAATCTTGTTTTGTTAGGCTAACAATTATGGCAAAACATTCGTTATCTGGATTAAACAAAGTATTTGTAAAAGACTATTTATCAAAAGATTGCATTACCACAAAAAAGTTTTTATCGGGAAACAACTTAGGGGTGAAATAAAGAAAATATTAACATCGAAAATTTGCTTTTCTTTAATTTTGGTGCTAATATTGATATATTAAAAGAATAAAAACCAGCTCTATGAAAAATGATGTTATTTTAGGCTAAGCCTTACAGACGATATACCACAAGCCAGCTTAAAAAGCTGGCTTTTTTTTCGAGTAAACTTTGTACTTTTACCAAAACGCTTTCTAATGAAACACCTACTTTATATCCTCTGTATTTCTATCTTAATTTCTTGTTCATCGAATCAAAAAAGACCTTTACTTGGCGATAGTGAATTTCAACGAACCATTAATGCAGAATTTAAAGACGCTTCTACATCTCCCTTAAAAGCTAAAGACCTTAAAAATTTTACCACATTAGATTTTTTTGATATCGATAGTGCATTTATTGTTACTGCAACACTAAAGAGAACCCCTGAAACTTCGTTTTTTAATATGAAAACTACGACTGACCGCCTGACAGAAGAACGTGTTTTTGGTGTCTTATCTTTTGAATTAAAAGGGAAGCCTTTTACATTAAAAGTATATCAAGGAAAAGAATTGATGAAAAAAGAGGAGTATAAAGACTATTTATTTCTACCTTTTTTAGATCATACCAATGGTGAAAGCACCTATGGTGGAGGAAGGTATTTAGATTTACGCATTCCTGAAACAGATACTATAGTGCTAGATTTTAATTCGGCCTATAATCCGTATTGTGCCTATAACGACAAGTACTCCTGCCCCATTCCACCTAGAGAAAATTACTTAGATCTTGAAGTAACAGCAGGAGTAAAAGCCTTTAAAAAAGATTAATGTTCATTTAGTCTAAAATCTGCATACGCAGACATTCCATGTTCGTGAATGTCGAGACCTTCTAATTCTTCGTTGGTACTCACTCGTATACCAGATGTTTTTTTCATAATAAACAATATTACAAACGAGGCTAAGGAGCAAAAAGCACCAACAATCAATACTCCAGAGGTCTGACTCCACAACTGACCCCATCCTGCTTTATTTCCGAATATACCAACGGCTAAAGTTCCCCAAATACCACACACTAAGTGGACAGATATGGCCCCAACAGGATCGTCTAAGCGCAATCTATCTATAAAAGACACCGCAATAACGATTAATAATCCTGAAATAAAACCTATCACAACTGCATCTACAACTCCCATCTGATCTGCTCCAGCAGTAATTCCAACCAATCCACCAAGAACACCGTTAAGCAGCATTGATAAGTCATTTTCTTTATACTTTAAATACGATAACAAAAAGGCGCCTAATCCTCCAGCAGCAGCGGCTAAACAGGTGGTAACCAATACCAATGAGGTTGCCCCCGGATCTGCAGACAACACAGAACCTCCATTAAAGCCAAACCATCCAAACCATAACAAAAACACACCAGCTGTAGCTAAGGGCATATTGTGCCCCGGAATCACACCAATTTTACCTCTTTTAAATTTACCTATTCGAGCACCTAATAACCACACGGCCATAAGTGCGGCCCAACCTCCAACAGAGTGTACTAATGTTGATCCAGCAAAATCATAAAACCCTAGGCTATCTAAAAAACCGCCACCCCATTTCCACATTCCTACGATGGGATAGATAAAACCAACATATAGTGCGGAGAATAAGATAAAGCTCCCCAATTTAATCCGTTCTGCTACTGCTCCAGAAACTATAGTTGCTGCTGTAGCGGCAAACATGGCTTGAAACAAAAACTCAGTCCAGTACGTATATTGTCCGTTGTAGTATGCTACAGTAAGTCCATTTTCAGGTAATGAAAGTCCAAAACCACTAAAGCCTATAAACCCTCCTGCAAAGTCGGCTCCTGGATACATAAGATTAAACCCTACCAGGGTGTAGGTGAGTAATCCTATGATAATGATGATGACATTTTTAAAAAGGATATTAATGGTGTTTTTTGCTCGAGTTAGCCCAATCTCTAAAAGTGAAAAGCCTAAATGCATGATAAAAACCAAAGCGATGCAAAGCATCATCCATATATTGTTTGCTGTAAATAATCCGTTATCCATCTTGTTGTTTTATTGTAATGAGTCTGTTCCCTTTTCTCTAGTCCTAATTCTGTATGCCTCTTCTACTGGCATTACAAACAGCTTTCCATCTCCCACTTCTCCAGTGTATGCTGTATCTAATAGCACTTGAATTGTACGATCTAAAAAATGATCTGAAACAACGATAGACAAAACTCTTCTAGGGATGTCTGAAGTGCTATACGAAACACCTCGATAGACATGTCCTTTTTTTGCATTTCCAACTCCGGTAACATCCCAATAGGTTAAGAAATTTACTTCGATTTCGTGTAGAGCATCACGAACATCTTCGAATTTAGATCTTCGAATAATGGCTTCAATTTTTTTCATGTTTTTGAATGATTAAGATGATTCATCATCTCAAAAATAGAATAATAATATATTGGAAACGAATATTTTATAGCCGGACAGCTATTTTTATAGACTTCAACAGAAAGGCGTTAATTTATTTTTGTATTCTCAGAATACGGGTAACTTATTGTTAATTATGCAAGAAAACGAAAACGATTACGCTAGATATCGACTTACATAAAGCCCTCCAAAAACAGCAAATAAAGCCAGCGAAAATGTCCCGATGGTATAGATCATAAAGGTCATATAATCTCCTGTTTTTAGTAGGTTTTGATTTTCCATTGCAAAGGTTGAAAAGGTGGTAAACCCTCCACAAAAACCAGTAGCTAATAACAATACATGATTCTGTGTTAGGGCATCACTTTTAGCAGCAATACCTAAAACAATACCTATGATAAGACTTCCTAAAACATTGGCACTAAATGTTGCTGTGGGAAATCCACTCTCAGCATGACTAATGTATTTAGTAAGCGCATAGCGAAGCGCACTACCAAATCCACCACCAATAAATACCAAGAGTACTTGTTTCATTAGTCTAAGGTTATCGATTTAGCATCGGTCCAATTCCATTTTCCAGTTACTGTACCTTTAGAAAGGGTCATAATTCCTGGATTAGCTCTAATCATCGTTTTTAACGTAGTTTCATCGCAAAATAGAAAATCGAATGGCAAGGCATATTTATTTTGGGTAAGTATTAAGTTGTCTTCAAAAGAGGCAGAAACACCATACACCTTATAGCCTTTTGCTAAGGCTTTAGAACTTACTCCCTTGATTGCCTTAAAGCCTTCTTCGTCAGATTTATCTATATTGTAGACTATAACCAGCATGAGTTTTTCTTCTTGCAATAGCTCTTCTGCCAAATCATTTTGAGTGTCT
>CBFHVY010000063.1:2176-12309 GCA_965659555.1 Flavobacteriaceae bacterium | reverse complement strand
GGCGTAATCTACCTGTAGTTTCTGTTGAATATTTTGAGCCATTTCTAAGGCTACCTCTTCACTAACAACGGTATGTTTTTCAATAGTTTCTGGTAAAACACCTAACAACTCTGTTTTCATTGCAGCGGTATACGTAACCATACTCCCTTTAAAATAGGAAGAGGCTCCAGGTACCGATACTAATGTAGCTGCAATTTTACCCCCCGTTAAACTTTCTGCCGTTGCTATTGTTTTGTGTCTCCCAGCTAACAACATGCCTACTTTACTTTCTAGAGTTGCACCTTCATCAAATCCGGCGATAATGTCTGGAATAATCCCTTGCAGATCTGCAAGGTTTTTAGTCAAACCTTCCTCCAACATCGCTTTGTCTTCTCCTTTGGCCGATAGGCGTAAACGGACTCTACCATATGAAGGTAAATAGGCCAACTTAATGTAGCTAGGTAACTTGTTTTCCCAGGCTTCAATACGTTCTGCAATAACACTTTCTCCCTGCCCGTAAGTCATCACTGTTTTATGAATGATATAAGGAAGCTTAAATTGTTGCTGAATTCTAGGGAGTACATGATGCGTCATAAGTCCTTTCATTTCATAAGGTACTCCAGGCATAGAAACAAACACAGTATGGTTTTCGTAAAACCACATTCCAGGAGCTGTTCCTAGTTTGTTGTGCAAATACGTTGCTTTGGTAGGCAACATTCCTTGTAATCGATTGGCTTCACCAAAAGGAATTTGGTATTGCGCAAACAGTTGCTTGATATGGGAAACCACCTCATCGTTCAAGACTAAGGTATCCTCGAAATATTCTGCAATGGTATGTTTGGTAATATCATCTTTTGTAGGCCCTAAACCTCCAGTAATTAACACAATATCTGCACGTTCTTGTGCTTCTTTAAGTGCTGCTAATATGTGAGCTTTATCGTCTTGGATTGAAGTAATTTGATGTACAGAAACCCCAATTTTATTGAGCTCAGTACCGATCCATTGCGAATTGGTATCTACAATTTGTCCGATTAAAATCTCATCTCCAATGGTTATAATCTCTGCCTTCATCTTATTTTACACGAATTGAAAACGCTTTTTTACCTTCTAACACCCCTACCAATTCATCATGTTCACTCACCTTTCCAACACCTGCTGGGGTACCCGTAAAAATAAGATCTCCTTTTTTTAGGGTGAAGTACTGCGACACATAGGCAATGAGTTCATCAATTTTCCATAGCATGGCGTTTGTATTTCCATCCTGCACAATGTTATTATTTTTTAACAATTGAAATTGTGTGTGTTCTAAATTGAATTGTGATTTAGGATAAAAAGCCCCTACTACGGCGCTTCCATCAAATGCTTTTGCTTTTTCCCATGGTAATCCTTTTGCCTTACAATGGGCTTGTACATCGCGGGCTGTAAAGTCAATTCCCAAACCAATTTCATCATAATAAGTATGCGCAAACTTGGTATCGATAAACTTTCCTACTTTGTTGATCTTTACCAAAAGTTCAACCTCGTAATGCACATCATTGGAGAAAGGGGGGATAAAAAAAGGATTGTTTTTGGGTAAAATAGCAGAATCTGGCTTTAGGAAAACAACTGGGTTTTCTGGTCGCTCATTGGCTAATTCTTCGATATGCTTGGCGTAATTACGGCCTATACAAATGATTTTCATCTTAGGTTATGCTTTGCTTAAGGAATCCACTTTTTTGGAAAGTTCGGTTTTCTTTTTTCTAAAAAGGCATCTCTACCTTCTTTGGCTTCATCGGTCATATAGGCTAACCTTGTCGCTTCACCTGCAAAGACTTGTTGTCCAACCATACCATCATCGGTAAGGTTCATGGCAAACTTTAGCATCTTAATAGAGGTTGGCGATTTGGCTAGAATTTCTTGTGCCCATTCATAGGCAGTTGCCTCAAGTTCGTTATGAGGAATTACCGCATTAACCATTCCCATTTCGTAGGCTTCTTGGGCTGAATAATTTCTTCCTAAAAAGAAAATTTCACGAGCTCTTTTTTGTCCCACCATTTTAGCTAAATACGCAGAACCATAACCTCCGTCAAAAGAAGTTACATCGGCATCTGTTTGTTTAAAAATAGCGTGTTCTTTACTGGCAAGGGTTAAATCGCATACCACATGTAGGCTATGCCCTCCTCCAACAGCCCAACCTGGCACCACCGCAATAACAGCTTTTGGCATAAAGCGAATTAAGCGTTGTACTTCAAGAATATTTAACCTGTGGTATCCGTCGTCTCCAACATAGCCTTGATGTCCACGAGCTTTTTGATCTCCTCCTGAACAAAATGAATATACACCGTCTTTTGAAGAAGGCCCTTCAGCAGATAATAATACCACACCTATAGTTACATCTTCATTAGCATCATAAAAAGCATCGTAGAGCTCGGCGGTTGTTTTCGGTCGAAATGCGTTTCTTACATCGGGTCTATTAAATGCAATTCTTGCAACACCATTTGCTTTTTTGTAGGTAATGTCTTCGTATTCCTTGGCTACTTTCCATTCGATTGTACTCATAATCTTTAATTTTTCTTTAATACTATGCGGTCTGATTCTAAGGTAATCATTTTCTCTTTATACAAATGACCTACTGCTTTCTTAAACGCTTTCTTACTCATTTGTAAATGAAACTTAATAGATTCTGGTGAACTCTTATCGGTTAGCAATAAAAACCCGTCTTTTTGAAGTTTCTGAAGAATGGTATCTACATCCGTTTCAATTACCGAACGAAATCCTTGAGGTCTTAGGGCAACATCAATTTTACCATCTTCTCTAATGTTTTTGATATATCCTGTTGTTCTAACCCCTTCTTCTAGTGCAGTAAAAACATCACTATTAAACAAGAGTCCTTCATAGGCTTCATTGATTAACACGGTATACCCTAATGCGGTTTGTACACCTATTACTAACGCTACTTGATCTCCTATTTGAATGTCCATATAATGTTGTGCTCTTATTTGATGTGATTGATATACGCTTTTAAAATACTATCATTTAATTGACTATTGGTAAAAATCTCCAATAGTTTTGGCTGCTCACTAGGCTGATAGAAGGTTTTGAGTACTTCTGAAACTGTCTCTGTATCTGAAGCAATACTATAGTCAAAACCATACATTTTACAGAGATGTTCTGCGGTGAGGCAGTGTGGCGTTTCAAAAAACGAAAGCGCTTCTGTAGAAGAAGGTCCTGGGATAATTCTAAAAATTCCACCACCAGAATTATTCACTAAAATAATTCTAAAATCCTTTGGAACATACGTATTCCACAATGCATTACTATCGTAAAAGAAACTAATATCTCCTGTGATTAATGTAGTGGGGCCTGAGTATGCATAGGCAGCACCAATAGCTGTGCTAGTACTTCCATCAATACCACTCGTGCCTCTATTGCAAAATACAGGCAAGGTTTTGTTTAATGCAAACAATTGAGAATATCGAATGACAGCACTATTGCTAAATTGTACTTGGGTGGTATCTGGAATCATTGCCAACACCTTTTCAAATACTTTTAAGTCTGAATGGGGTGCTGATTGCAAATAGGCTGCATGTTTTTGGTCGATTGTATTTCTAAACCCTAACCATCTTTTTTGATAGTCGCTTTCTTTTGGTTGCATATACGGCATAAAGGCTTCAAAAAAGTCTACTGCAGGGAACTTGATATGGTTTGTTAAGCAGAAAAAGGTGTTTTGAGCTTTATATTCGTGAATATGCCAATGTTTTTCTGGACTGTAGGTTCTTAAAAACTTTTTGATTTTTTTAGACACTACAAAACCTCCAATAGTAACCAACAGGTCTGGCTGTAAATCTCGAAACTCTTCTTCAGACAAGGAAAAGATTAAGTTATCAATATCATGCACAAATTTGGAGTTGTGAAGATTCGATGTTGTTTCCGTAAACACCAATACCGATGGATCTTCTGCTACTTGGTCTAGGAGCCTCTCAAGAGCTTCACTCGGGTAATGTACGCCAACTAAAATGAGTTTTTTATCGGCAGTATTCCAATCCTCTGCATATGCTTCCACTTGTGTAGCTTCTAGCTCCACACTCTGTTGAGGAATGGAAATTAACGAAGTGGCAAGTTGTTGGATTTTTACATTTAGTAAGGGAACTGTTTCATACAACGGCTCATCAAAAGGAACATTAATATGAATCGGTCCTTGATGTAGGTACAATGCATCAAAAGCTGCTTTAATTCTTTTGATATTGGTGTCTAAAGACAGACTGTGATCAATTAAGTTAGCACTGTAATGAATATGATTTTCAAAAACATTTTCTTGACGAATGGTTTGTCCATCTCCAATATCAATAAGGTGCTTTGGTCGGTCTGCAGAGATTACTACTAAAGGGATATGACTATAGTACGCTTCTGCAATCGCCGGATAATAATTGAGTAAAGCAGACCCAGAGGTACACACAATTCCCACGGGTTTCTGCTTTTGCTGAGCGATTCCTAAAGCAAAAAAAGCAGCACAGCGTTCATCAACAATACTAAACACTTCTACCTCGGAGTCATTGACAAATCCAATGGTTAAAGGTGCATTTCTTGAGCCTGGTGATATCACCACTTCATTGATACCCACAGCTTTGCAGGTAGCAATAACTAATTGTGCTAACTCATTTTTTGGATACATGCAGGTAATCCTCTATTCTTTTTTTGTGAAACTTAGTTTCCTTTCTTAAAATCAGCTAAGAACTTCTCTAATCCTATATCTGTTAATGGGTGCTTTAATAAACCTTCAATGGCACTTAAAGGCCCTGTCATTACATCGGCTCCTAATTTAGCACAATCAATAATATGCATGGTATGACGAACTGAAGCTGCTAAAATTTCAGTCTCAAACATATAGTTATCATAAATCTGACGAATTTCTGCGATCAAGTTTAAGCCATCTGTAGAAATATCATCTAAACGTCCAATAAATGGCGATACGTATGTTGCTCCTGCTTTGGCAGCTAACAAGGCTTGTCCGGCAGAAAACACTAAAGTTACATTCGTCTTGATTCCTTTGTCTGAAAAGTATTTACACGCTTTGATACCGTCTTTAATCATCGGTAATTTTACAACAATCTGAGGGTTTAAAGCTGCTAAGGCTTCTCCTTCTTTAATCATACCATCGAAGTCGGTACTAATTACTTCTGCACTTACATCTCCGTCAACAATATCACAAATTGCTTTGTAATGATTGATAATGTTAGCAGCGCCAGTAATGCCTTCTTTAGCCATTAACGATGGATTGGTGGTTACACCATCTAAAATACCTAATGCTTGCGCTTCTTTAATTTGATCTAAGTTTGCTGTGTCGATAAAAAATTTCATATCCGTTTGTGTGTTTATTATAGTTTATAATGATTCATAAGAAGTTTTTCGTAGGTCTTGTGAGGAAGTACTCGCTTAAGTACAATGGAAAATTTTTCCATAAAAGCCCCTACTTTATAATGTGTTTTGGGCGCTGTAGTCTGTAAAATTTTATGGATGTGTTTTGCCATGATCAAGGGATCCATACCATGGTCTACATGGGTATCCATCAACGCTAAGTTTTCAGCATATTTTGTTGCATATGCAGAGTCTTCAAACACGGGTGTGTGGTATCGTCCTACGGCAATATTGGTTGCAAAATCTCCTGGAGCAACTGTAACCACCTTTATCCCAAATTCCTTTACTTCCATTCGAACACTTTCGGTAACTAATGCCAAGGCACCTTTTGTCGCCGAATACATTCCTCTAAAAGGAAGTCCCATATACCCCGCAATTGAAGTGATATTAATAATGTATCCCGATTGTTGTTTGCGCATTTGTGGCAATACGGCTTTCATCACATCAATAGCTCCAAATAGATTGGTGTTAAAAACGGCTCGCATTTCCTCTGTGGGAGTATCTTCAATAGGTCCGGTAATACCCATACCGGCATTATTTACCAATACATCTAGTCTGCCCTCTTTTGAAATAATGCCTGCCACTGCCTTCTCAATAGATGTGGTATCTAGTACATCAAGAGCTATCAGCTGAAACGAATTATCTTTTGAAGGTTTAGGGTTTCTACTTGTGCCATAAACGGTATAGTTGTGTGCCGAAAGATAGTTAGCAATAGCTTTGCCAATTCCAGAAGAAGCCCCTGTAACTAATACAACTGATGACATGTAGGTAACTGAGTTAAAATAGAGTACAAATATCTTAAAAGAAAACGGGGAAAACTAAAAAATGGAAAGGTAAATTACGACGATGAGGTCAAAAAAAGGCAAAAAAAAGGCAAGCTACCTACATCACACTGCTACAACCAAGTACCCTTGCTGCGTTCCCGCCCTGGGGGATTCCGAGGGAGCTAGTTGTGTAGGACTTGCCGGTGCAAATTTACAATCAATTTTTAGTTTTCCAATGAAAATTACTGCTAATTTTTTGTAACAATTATAGCCAGTTGAGTACTAATGAGTTGTTATCGCTGTTAATTATAAGCAGCATTCATCTTAATTAATATATTTGTAACAAATCAACTAAATCAAAAATTATGGAAGATCAGATCAGCAGTAAAAAAATCATCTTAAACAATGGAGCCATTTTAGGTGTCATAGCTATTGTTATAAGTCTAATTGTATATGCTTTAGGCATGAGCCTTCAACAGCCATGGCAACAATCTGTAGTAAGTTTACTAGCAACTATTGTAGTCATTGTTATTGGTATTAAGCAATTCAAAGAGCTTAATGGCGGATTTATCTCTTGGGGACAATCTGTTAAAATAGGGGTAGGTATTGCATTAATCAGTTCATTAATTTCGGTTATCTACACTCAAATTTTTGTTAATTTTATAGAACCAGAATTTATGAGTCAATTACTAGAGGTTCAAAAACAACAATGGGTAGATCAAGGGTATAATGATCAGCAATTAGAAAGTGCCGAATCAATGTATGGTTTATTCTCTGGACCTGCAATTTCATCTGCTGTAGGACTTATAGGTGGAGCTATTTTCGGATTCATTATTTCTGCCATTGCCGGAGCTATCATGAAAAAATCTGAAGAAGATCTATATTAAATTTCACTTTTTGGGTGTTTAGAAAATTGTACCTTTATACCCTAAATTCAAAACTATGAATCTATCGGTCGTCATCCCTTTATTAAATGAAGCCGAGTCTTTAAAAGAACTACACGATTGGATTGCATCTGTGATGCAGTCCAATCAGTTTTTATATGAAATTATATTTATAGACGATGGAAGCACCGACACTTCCTGGAAAGTTATTGAATCATTATCTGAACAAAACCCTGCGGTAAAAGGTATTCGTTTTCAAAAAAACTATGGTAAATCTCAAGCTTTAGACGCTGGTTTTACCTTAGCGCAAGGAAGCGTAGTGATTACCATGGATGCAGATTTACAAGATAGTCCAGATGAGATTCCAGCGTTATACCGTTTGATAGTTGAGGAGGAATTCGATCTTGTTTCTGGATGGAAAAAGAAACGATTCGACAATGTAATCGCTAAAAATATTCCTTCCAAACTATTTAACTGGGTGGCAAGACAAACTTCGGGCTTAACCTTACACGATTTTAATTGTGGTTTAAAAGCCTACCATATCGATGTGGTAAAAAACATTACGGTAAGCGGAGAAATGCATCGTTATATTCCTGTACTCGCAAAAAACGAGGGGTTTACCAAGATTGGTGAGAAAGTAGTGCAACATCAAGCGCGTAAATATGGGGTTACTAAATTTGGAATGAGCCGCTTTATTAATGGCTTTTTAGACCTTATTACGATCTCCTTTTTATCTAAGTTTGGTAAACGGCCCATGCATATTTTTGGTCTTTGGGGCACACTTATGTTCCTTTTTGGTTTTTTAGCAGCGGGCTATATCGGTGCTCAAAAACTATACAAAGTTGCCCAAGGCTTAAAAACTATATTAGTTACAGACAATCCGTGGTTTTATATTGCCTTAACATCAATGGTTTTAGGAACACTATTATTTATAGCAGGCTTTTTGGGCGAACTACTCGTTCGAACCAGAGATGATAAAAAGCATTACACCATCAAAGAAAGATTAAATTTCTAAAACGGTATCTTTAATCCAGTACAACACTTGTAGAAAAGAGCTTATGAACTCATATATAGAAAAAGCAAACGAATGGTTGAGCGACACCTTCGACTCCAATACCCAAAATGAAATCAAAGCATTGATTGCAAATCATCCGGATGATCTAGCAGATCGTTTTTATAAAGATTTAGAATTTGGTACAGGAGGTATGAGAGGTATGATGGGAGCAGGCACCAATAGAATAAATAAATATACCTTGGGTAAAGCCACGCAAGGCTTAAGTAATTACCTTAACAAAGTATATCCAGACAGTCAACTAAGAGTAGCTATCGCCTATGACTGTAGGCATAATAGTAAACCTTTTTCTAAGCTAGTGGCCGATGTCTTATCTGCCAATGGTATCGAAGTATTTTTATTTGAAGACCTTCGCCCTACTCCAGAACTCTCTTTTGCTGTACACCACCTTAAGTGTCATGCTGGAATTGTACTTACAGCGTCTCATAATCCTCCAGAATACAACGGATATAAAGTATACTGGACCGATGGCGGACAAATTGTTCCACCACAAGACAAAGAAATTATTTCGGAAGTGAATGCCATAGATTTTGCAGATATTAATTTTACTGCGGATGAACATAGAATTCACACCATTGGTACTGAAGTAGATGAAGCTTTTTGGAATGCCTCACTACATGCGGGTACTTTTGATATTATGGGAAGGGAACAATTAAAGATTGTTTTTACTTCATTGCATGGAACCTCAATAAAACTGATTCCAGAAGTCTTAAAAAGAGCGGGATACACTCAAGTTCATATTGTAGAAGCACAGGCAGAACCTAATGGCGACTTCCCTACCGTAGCTTCTCCAAATCCTGAAGAGCCAGAAGCCTTAGAAATGGCAACTAAAATGGCTACTGAATTAGATGCCGATATTGTTTTAGGAACAGATCCAGATAGCGATAGAATAGGAATCGCGGTAAAAAACACCGAAGGCAAAATTACTCTACTAAACGGAAATCAAACGATGAGTTTGATGACCGACTTCTTAATCAACCAATGGAAAAAAGCAGGAAAGCTGAACGGAAACCAATTTATCGGTTCTACCATTGTATCAACCAATATGGTTAATGATATTGCCGCGAGTTATGGCGTTGAAACAAAAGTGGGACTTACCGGGTTTAAATGGATTGCTAAGATGATTGTCGATTTCCCTGAGCAAGAGTTTATCGGAGGTGGCGAAGAAAGTTTTGGCTACATGGTCGGTGATTTTGTAAGAGATAAAGATGCCGTTACTTCAGCATTGTTAGCCTGTGAAATTGCAGCGCACACCAAAGCTCACGGAAGTTCCTTTTACCAAGAGTTATTAGCTTTATATACACGTCACGCTTTTTATAAAGAGCGTTTGATTTCACTTGTAAAGAAAGGAATGGATGGTGCGGCACAAATCAAGCAGATGATGGTAGACCTTCGCAACAATCCTCTAACGACTATTAACGGCTCACGAGTAACCTATCTTTGCGATTACGAAAGTAGTATTCAAAAAAACATCATCACAGGAGAAGAAACAGTAATGGATATTCCCAAGTCAAATGTATTGATTTATCATACTGAAGATGGTACAAAAATAGCAGCACGACCTAGTGGAACAGAGCCGAAAATTAAATTTTACTTTAGTGTAAAAACAGCTTTAGATCGTGTAGAAAATGCTGCTCAAGTTGAAGAACACTTAGAAGCAAAAATTGATAGTATCATTAAAGAAATGAACTTATAACATGATCTACTTTAGGAAAATATTAAAATATGGAAAGCCCTTCTTAAGACATGCTTGGCTGAGTGGATTATTTAATATACTCTACGCCATATTCAATATTTTAACCATTCTTTCCTTTTTGCCCGTACTTTCTATTCTCTTTAAAACAGACTCTAAGGTATACGAAAAACCTACTTATGAAGGCTTGAGTAAAAGCTTTGATTTTATTAAGGAAAGCTTCTACTTTGAAATTACTAGATATGTAGAAACCGAAGGTGTTTTAGCTACCTTAAGTATCATTTGTTTTGTGTTAATCGGATTATTTTTCTTTAAAAATCTATTCCGGTTTTTGGCAACCTACGAGT
>CBFHVY010000063.1:0-2166 GCA_965659555.1 Flavobacteriaceae bacterium | reverse complement strand
TTTCTGAACAACGAAAAGGAGATCTTATTTCTAGAATGACTCTTGATGTACAAGCGGTACAAGCATCCTTTTTATCAACTTTAGAAACTATTTTTAGAGATCCGATTACCATCATTATTACGTTAATCATGATGTTTTCAATGAGTGCTAAACTCACCTTATTTGTCTTTATATTATTACCAGTTTCTGGATATATTATTTCATCTATTGGTAAAAAGCTGAAAGCCAACTCCATGAAGGCTCAAAAAGAAGGAGGACGGTTTTTGTCTTTTATAGAAGAAACATTAACAGGACTAAGAGTCATCAAAGGGTTTAACGCAGAAAAGGTTATCGAAAAAAGATTTAGAGCCTCAACAAACCGGTACAGCAAACTCATGAACAAAGTCACGCAACGTCAGGCATTAGCTTCACCAACGAGTGAGTTTTTAGGTGCGTTAACTATTATTGGTATCTTGTGGTTTGGAGGGAATCTTGTCTTATCTCCCACCAATACTAGTGGGTTAGATGCTCCTACCTTTTTCACCTATATAGGGTTGTTTTATTCTGTATTAGCTCCCGTAAAATCGATTTCAAGTGCGGTTTCAAAAATCCAAAAAGGTGATGCTTCAGCACAACGAATCCTTGAAATATTAGAGACCGAAAATCATATTAAAGATGCTGAACACCCTGTAGTAAAAAGTGATTTTGAATCGGTAATCGAGTTTAAAAACATCTCTTTCAAATACGAAGAGGAATATGTCTTAAAGAATTTTTCATTGCGTATTCCAAAAGGAAAATCAGTAGCCTTGGTAGGGCAGTCTGGAAGTGGGAAATCTACCCTTACCAACCTCATAACACGTTTTTATGATGTTAATGAAGGAAACATTACCATTGATGATATTGATATTAAAGACATTTCAAAAAAGTCGCTTTTAGGTTTAATGGGAATTGTTACTCAAGACTCTATCTTATTTAACGACACCATAGCCAATAATATTAAGCTCGGTAAGCAAAATGCAACTGAAGACGAGGTAAGACACGCCGCAGATATTGCCAATGCGCATGAGTTTATCAAAGACCTTCCAGAGCTATACAACACTTCTATTGGCGATAGCGGTAACAAATTATCAGGAGGACAAAAACAGCGGTTATCAATTGCTAGAGCAGTCTTAAAAAACCCTCCAATTATGATTCTTGATGAAGCTACCTCTGCCTTAGATACAGAGTCTGAACAATTTGTTCAAGTGGCACTTGAAAAAATGATGGAGAATCGAACTTCGTTAGTAATAGCACACCGTTTATCTACTATTCAAAATGCAGACAATATTGTAGTACTTAAGAAAGGGGAAATTGTAGAGCAAGGAAAACACGAAGAATTACTAGCGAAAAAAGGTGAATACTATAAGTTAGTGTCTATGCAAACACTTCAGTAATGTTAAAAGAACAGCTTGTTTTTAACCTCCTTTACAAATGGAAGTATGCCATCGCTATACTACAGTCTAAATGTATACACAAAAGTCGCTCAAGCACACTCAATTCAATCACTTATGTTGCGAGAGAAGATGATAAGGACTGGATTTTTGGAGCTAAAGTAAGGCGACTAGCTAAGTTCTCGAACTTAAACGCAAACACCTATTTTCATAACCGATTACGCGATTTACCCGATAGCGATGGTTATTTTTTTGTGTTTCATCAATACTTCTACAGAGCTATTCGGCATAATCCTAAAATACTTCGGAAGAAAAACATTGTGATGTTTACCCATCCTCATTGGACATTTTCGTTTTCGAAAACCCACGTCATTTGGTGTTTAAATAAGGCCGACAAAGTAATCTGTCTAAACACAGCTGTTCAAAAAGAACTCATTGAGGGTGGATTAGCCCCTCATAAAACAGAGGTATTGCACATAGCCTCCGATCCCGATTTTTTCTATCCACACCAAAGATCTGACGGAGCAGTAGGATTCTGCAGTGCTTATGGAGATCGAAAAAATGCTGATTTGATTTTTAAGATTATTCAACATTTACCCGAAAAAGAATGTGTCATTATAGGGAGGCATTGGGAAAAATATGAACACTTTGATGCGCTGAGCAAACTCAAGAACTTTACCTACTACAACAACGAACCTTACGAAAGATATCCAGCATTGTACAAGACCATCGACATCTTTATCTCTGCATCTACTCT
>CBFHVY010000062.1:0-12324 GCA_965659555.1 Flavobacteriaceae bacterium | reverse complement strand
ATATGTAAAGATAGTTCCAATTGCAATACTGCGATCTACCTCATAATCGCCTCTGCCTGTACCTACATTGGTAAAGGTGAGTGTGTACAGTTCACTTGCTTGTTCGGTAGTGTATTCGTAATAGGTTTCAGTATTGGTTGTGATTTTTTTATAGAGAATTTTAGTGTTGCTAAAACTGTCTAAAAAAGCAGCATCGCTAAACATTAAATCCTCATTATTTCCTGCTTGCGAAAGTTGTTGCTTTTGTGCGTCGGTTAAACTGAGTTGCAAAGGAGAATTTTTAGCGTCATTTTCATTATAAAAGTACCCGTTGATACTCCATTGATCGTTGGTGTACGATGCCTTTTCGTAGGTTATGAATCGGGTATAGTTTCTATCGGAATACTGAAATTCAATACGAATTCGCATATCGTTTGTAATAGGGTAGGTAGTGTTAAACCGAAGTTCACCAAGATTGTAATCAATGGTATAATCAAAATCCTCCCCTCGTTTAATCTCCGTTCCATTCACATAGACTCGGTCGCTTCCTGCCACAATTACAATAGCTGCTTGATTTTGAGGCCCGACAATTTTATAGGGCCCTTGATTTCCTTCCACACCCACAAACGTATAGGCACTAAACTGTCCTCTAACCACAGCGCCAGATGCTGCTACCGAAAACTGATCTGAAAGTGCTGCCTCAACAGTTACACCAGCCACTTGTTTTTCAAAATTTAAAAAGTAACTATCGGTATTACTCAACCGAACATCTCCAGCTTTAACCCGCCAATTTTTACTGAATAATTCGATAAATATCCTGTCGAAATCGGTAATATTTTGTGAATACCCATTTTGCTGAAGGGGGATATTTGTGTCAAAAATATGCCCAGCAATACTCACGTCTTTCGAAAGTTTTCCCTCAATAGTTAGATCAAGAGCAGCGTTAGTTACTGCATTTTGATTGTTCCCAATGGTTACACCTCTCGTAATAAATCCACTGGTTTTTAATCCATCAAATATTGGAATAGTACTCGATTTTTTATTGGTCGTTAAGCTGTATAATTTCCCTGTATTTGTTGTTGTCGGACTAATGATGTCCTTTGAGTAGGGACTGTAAGTTTTGGTTAAGAACGATGGAAATCGATAGTATTGCACTGTTATTTCAGGATATCGAATATGATCTATACTTAGGGTAGCTGTACCAAAATCGATAGTATATTGATCTTCAGGAATGGTAATGGTTTTAGCATCTAATACTTTAAAACGAAGTGGATTGATACTCACACTATCTATTACAATCGTGTCTTTTGTAACAATGATTCGTTTACTAATAAACTCTTTAGAAGTCGTTTGTCCATGCGCAATCATGCCCATAAAAAACAATATATAGACTCCTATTTTTTTCATCTTAAGATACAAACGTCGTTTACGCTAAAATAGTTTAAAATAGCGACTGTTGTTTTACAGGATTTTCGTGGTCGAGTAACCATTTTTTTCGCCAAAGCCCTCCTGCATATCCCGTTAAGGCTCCATCGGAACCTACTACTCTATGACACGGAATGACGATCCAAATAGGATTTTTACCATTTGCTGTGGCTACTGCTCTTATCGCTTTTGGATCTCCAAGCTTTTTCGTCTGGTCTAAATAACTAGTGGTTTTTCCGTAAGGAATTGTTGCTAAGGCCTCCCATACTTTTTGTTGAAATGCTGTTCCTTGTGGATTAAGCTGAAGACTGAATTGGGTTCGAGTGCCTTCAAAATATTCGCGTAGTTGCTTTACAGCCTCTTGAAGACAAGAAAGCGTAGTGGAGTTATTTTTTAGTAATGCTGTGTCTTCTTCATCGAGTACACTAATGGTTTGAATACCCAGTTCGTCGCCTTCTATCTTGGCGATACCGAGCGGAGTTTGTGTATAGCAAGTCTGTTTAGACACCAAAGACTTGTTTAGCATTTTCAGTGGTTATACGGGCAATCTCATCATAGGGTTTTTGATATAGGGTAGCTAAGGTTTCTACCACTCTTGTGAGATAGCTGCTTTCATTTCGCTTACCGCGATAAGGTGTTGGCGCTAAGTAAGGTGCATCGGTTTCTAAGACAATATGTTCTAAAGGAATCTCATGTAAAAACTGATTGATTTTTCCATTTTTAAAGGTTGCTACTCCACCAATACCCAATTTCATCTGATACGAAATCGCCTGATGTGCTTGAGCTAAAGTCCCGGTAAAACAGTGGAATATACCTCTAAGCTCAGGTCCTTTCTCTGATTCTAAGACTTCAAAAATTTCATCAAAAGCATCTCTACAATGAATAACGATAGGCCATTGTTTTTCTTTTGCCCAACGAATTTGTGTTCTAAAGGCTTCTTGTTGCTGTTTTAAAAACGTTTTATCCCAATACAAATCAATTCCAATTTCTCCAATGGCATAAAAAGAACGTTGGTCTATCCACTGTTTTACATGGGCGAGTTCTTCTTGATAGTTCTCATTTACTGAGGTAGGATGCAAGCCCATCATTAGAAACACTTGTGTGGGATAGGTCTTTTCTAAATCAAGCATTCGTGTTGTATACGATTGGTCTATCGCTGGAATAAAAAATCGATGTATTCCTGCATCAAATGCACGTTGCATCATTGCAGGACGATCTTCGTCAAATTGTTCAGAGTATAAATGCGTGTGCGTGTCGGTAAGCATAGTGGTTATTTCCTCAGGTAAAGTTAGGGTTCAGCTGCGCTGAAAATTGTATTTTTATGCGTTTTTAATAATACCCTAAAAATACAGCTTAATGAGCAGTCTAAAAAACCTATTACAAAAAAAGCGTTACGTTCGTATTCCATTAAAAAGAACGAAAACCAATCACTTGGCGTTAAAGGCATTTATTAATGGGGTAAAAGGGCGATTTATTCTAGATACAGGCGCCTCAAATTCGTGTATCGGTCTCGACTTTATTGCTGATTTTAATTTGATTGCTGAAGTGAGTGATACCAAAGCTGCTGGTGCTGGGGCTACTGATATGGAAACCCAGCTGTCTGAAAACAATACCCTAAGTATTGGCGATTGGTCTACCGATGAAGCTCATATAGTACTATTTGATTTGTCACATGTAAATACCGCATTACAACAACATAAAGCGAAAAAGGTAAAGGGAATTATTGGTGCAGATATTTTAGCAAAAGGAAAGGCAGTGATCGATTATAAAGAGCTTGCCTTGTATCTTAAAAAACCTAAAAATGTATTGGTATAATTGTATCTTTGTAGTCTTAAATTTTGAAAGATGAGTTTGGAAAAACAAGTAATGGAACACATGAAGTTGGCAATGAAAGCCAAAGATACAGTAGCTTTAGAATCGCTTCGTGCAGTAAAATCTGCCATGATGTTGGCAAAAACAGAAGGCGGAGCTGGTGGTGAACTCACCGAAGACCAAGAGCTAAAGATTCTTCAAAAACAAGTAAAACAACGAAAAGACAGTGCTGCTTTATATATTGAGCAAGGACGTCAAGATTTAGCTGATGCAGAAATGGCTCAGGTAGTTATTATAGAGCAGTTTTTACCCGAGGCATTATCTGAAGAAGCTATCGCCAAAGTAGTAGAAGAGACTATTGCTAAGGTTGGTGCCTCTGGAATGCAAGATATGGGAAAAGTCATGGGGATTGTTTCTAAACAATTGGCAGGACAAGCCGATGGTAAAACCATTTCTGGGATTGTGCGAAAGGCATTAGCATAAGCATTTACAAAAATATAGTTTTAGGCCCCGTAGTTCAACTGGATAGAATATCAGATTTCGGCTCTGACGGTTATAGGTTCGAATCCTATCGGGGTCACAAGTATAAAAAAAGCAAGTCTAAGAGAGACTTGCTTTTTTTGTTTACGTATTAGTACTTTTAAGAAGATAAGACAGGAACCGACTGTTTTAAGGATGCTATTTTGCCTGTCGTATTCCAAAAATCAATACATAGCCTATCATCCAAAACTCCCCTATAGTTGCTGGAAGATTTAGATATCTGGTGTAAGCAAAGTCAATTTTTAAGTAGTTAATAACGGTCATTATTAAATATCCAACACCTCCTAAGACGATTACTCTGCCCAGCCAAATAGGCATTCTTTTAGATTTGATAATCATGTATCCCATTGGAAAAAGCCAAAGGCCAAAGAAAAGTCCACCAACACCCCAAGAGTTTGCAATAATATTTTGAAAGGCCTGAATTAATAACACCTTGTCTTCTAAATTCTGCATGTTAGCGTTTGCAATGCTTATAGCAGAAGCCATAGAAATTGCGCTAATCATAATGGCTACTGAATTCATCATTCCCCAAACACCCAATGTCCAGGCTCCCCATTCATTAATATCTTTAAATAATTTATAAAACCACACTGCGGTAAGCGCTTGGGAAACAACTATGGCAAACTCAAATAGGAGTCGAATTCTTGCCGTAGCTTCTAGGTTTACTAAATTATTGAGTGTTTGTTCTGGATTACCAGAAACAAATAATTGAGGGTGAAACACCACAAAACCTAATATTCCTGAAATGGCCATTAAAAGATACCAAATACCTGCAACCCTTGCAGTACTTACTAAGGGGTTTAATTTGTTAGCTGTAGTCATATGTTTTTATTTAGGAGTTTTAAAATAGGTAATGGTACACAAATAGTTAGACTCTAGGCCATTTCCATGCTTGAAATATAATTACTATAAATAACATGGTTTCTATAAGGTTGAATAATATATAGAATGTATGCCATTTGTCACCCATAGTTGAAATTATGATTAGAATTGACATACTTGAGTAGATTACTGCAATAATGATATTTAACCATTTATTGATTTGTGGCTTTAGAAATACAGAAAGAAAAATCATTAAGGCTGGAATAATTAAAATAACTGAGAAAATGACTAAGATCTCTGGAGTAGTTGGTCCCATAGGTGTTTTAAGATTACTCATACGTTCTAGTTTGTTAGGCGTCATGAGTTGAAAAAAGTCAGCATAGATGTATAAAAACATCAACGCTGTCCATAGGGCTGCTAGTTTAATTTTGATATTAATTGTATAATCTGATAATGATTTAGCTTTTTTCATTTTTGCGTTTATTTTTTTCTTTATGGTATTCAATCTAGGATCTAGCTTCGTGTCTGCTGATGGTATAATACATATTGTAGTCCCTTATGCTAATAATCCGCCTTCTATAGTTTTGATCAAACCTTCAGCAGCGCATTCTCCTGAAAGCATTGCGGCATTTGAAGAACTGTTCAATAGATGGTCTCCGGCTAAAAATACAGTGTCGGTGAGTTTGCTTTCGGTTGCAGCACAGTCGTATTGTAAGCTGTTGTGTTTAGGTAATGCTTTTTTAAGGGTATATTGTTTTAAGAATTGCTCGGTTTTAATACCACATAAATCGTGAAGTTCTTGCTCAACTTTAGCCACTAAATCTTCTGTAGTAAGACCATGTTGCTTCACTACCGTTACCGAAAGTAAGTCGTGATGAATAGGAGTAGCATTCGGAATACTTGTAGGGTAAAAGATGTTGTTTATTAAGGCCTCTGGATCAGCAATTAATCCAATAATAGCCTTGTCGAGCACTTTTCCTGAGCACTCAAAATATAAACTATCGCAGGAGTTCCAATGGACTTCTTGATTTTGTAACGATGGAACTATACCACTAGGATCTGTAGCTATAATGGTATAATCGCTATGCAAGGTTGTGCCATCTTGTAATATAATCGAGTTTCCTTTTACTTCTTGTACTGCGGTATTTAAGCGAAGTGTACTCTGTTTTAATTGATTCGCTAACTGATCAGATATTGCTTGCATTCCAGCTAATGGGATTGCAGCATACCCATCACCAAACATTTTATAGACAAACTCAAACATTCTAGAGGATGTTGCGAGTTCTGGTTCTAAGAAAATCCCCGAGAAAAAGGGTTTAAAAAAGTTGTCGATAATTGTTTTAGAAAAACCAAGCTCTTGTAAATAGCTAAGAGTACTTTGTTCTGGAGTAGCAAAGATTTCTTCGATACTCTTTTTTTGAAGGTCTTTATTGAGTTTAAAAATCTTTAGTTTGTCGGTAACAGAACCAACCGTAGCAAAAGTTGTAGGCAAGAAAAAGGAAAGCTCGCGTAAAGGGTCTCCAATAGTTTGTTTTTTTCCACCTCTAAAAATGGCAGCCCCGGGTTCGAGTTTCTGGAGTTGTAGCGCATCTAAATCAAGGTATTTTTGAGCCATTGGATATGAAGTCAGCAATACCTGAAACCCACGGTCTAGAATATATCCCTCAATTTTTTCAGACTGAACTCGACCACCTACAGTATTATTGGCTTCAATAATTGTAGCACTATAGCCTTGTTTTTCTAGTGCAAGTGCTGCAGTGAGTCCACTGAGTCCAGCCCCAATAATATGAATACGTAGGTCAGATTTATTCATTTATCAACACTTTTCTTGTTTTCTTAAATGCCCTGCTAATATACGTTGAATATCTCTATTGTCTTTTTGAGGGGTGACAAAAAACAAATAGTCTTCAGGGTGTGTTAGTGCTTCAGCCTGAGCCTTATCAACATAACCAATGCCTTTATAGATACCATCTAAAATTAATGCAAAACCTACTTCATTTGGCTTGCGGCCTTTTTGAAGAAGTACCGTATTGTCTACCCTCAATCCAATAGAAGCAATGGCTTCTTGTACACGTAGGTTGTATTCTGCTACCTCTTCTTGATCTGAACAAACACCTCTACATTGTTTAATCTGATAATGAAAACACGCATTAACATTACTTTGTAAATGACAATATTTTGGACACAATTCAAATTGCTCACAAATCTTTTCAATAAAATTTCGACACTCTGCTACAGTGTAAAACTTCATTAGGGGTTGGGGAATCAACTTTAATCTGTTGTAGGCCAAGTGCAAAAGGCCTTTTTGGTCTTCGTAGCTAAATAAGCCAACAGCTTCGCCCGATCTTCGTTGGGCTCTATTGTATTTAGGGTAGCGTTCTTTGATTTCTGAAGACTCTAATAAAAGCGCTAATAATTCACTACCGGTTTCGGTGTATGAAATATCAGCAGTTTCTAGGCACATGGTGATTTCTTTTTTCTTTTTATCGTAAAAATGACTAATCACTCGTTGTTTAATATTGTTCGCCTTACCCACATAAATCACTGTTTTTTGAGCGTCTTTAAAATAGTATACTCCAGGAGTCTCGGGGAGCTTATCTACAGTTTCTTTTTGGAGTAATGGAGGTAAGGTAGCTTGTCTAGATCTCGGATTTAAAAAGCTATTGATAATAAATTGATCATCGCGCGTTATCAAACGCCTAAACAATTCCACGGTTGCCTCTGCATCTCCTTTCGCCCGGTGTCTTGCGGCGATAGGAATGCCTTCGCTACTACAAATGTTTCCTAAACTATAGGAGGGGAGACCCGGGATGAGTTTTCTTGATAAACGTACGGTACAGAGTTTCTTACGTTTATAGTCAAAGCCTAAACTTTTAAACTCTGCTTGAATAATATTGTAATCGAAATTGACATTATGGGCTACAAAAATAGCATCTTGGGTAAACTCTTCAATCTGTTTCGCGACCTCATAAAACTTAGGGGCTTGTTGTACCATGGCATTGGTAATACCGGTAAGGTTGGTAATAAATGCAGGAATATTTGATTCTGGGTTGATGAGTGTAGTGTATTCATCGATAATCTTTTTTCCATCAAATAAAAAAATGGATATTTCGGTTATTTTAGAACCTTTATATCCATTTCCTGTAGTTTCTATATCAACAATTGCGTACAATGCTATCCTACAATTTGTTTGAGGTTGGCTATGGTTGCAATGGGGTCTTCACTTTTAAAAACAAAGCTTCCAGCAACTAAAACATCGGCTCCAGCTTCTATTAAAGCATTGGCGTTTTTATCGGTCACTCCACCGTCTATTTCTATTTCTGCATTAGATGCAGAGAATTCGATAAGATGTTTTAATTGACGTACTTTTTTGTAGGTATTTTCGATAAATGATTGTCCGCCAAATCCAGGGTTTACACTCATGATACAGACCAAATCTAAGTCTGCAATAATGTCTTCTAAAACGGCGATTGGGGTGTGTGGATTAAGTGCTACACCCGCTTTCATCCCTGCTGCTTTTATACCTTGAACGGTTTTGTGTAAGTGTGTACATGCTTCATAGTGTACTGTTAAAACATCGGCACCTAGATCTGCAAATGTTTGAATGTAACGATCTGGATCTACAATCATTAAATGCACATCAATGGTTTTTTTAGCATGACTTGTTATGGCTTTAAGTACGGGCATTCCAAAAGAAATGTTGGGCACAAAAACTCCGTCCATAATATCAATATGAAACCAATCGGCTTCACTTGAGTTTACCATTTCAATGTCGCGTTGTAAGTTGCCAAAATCGGCAGCTAAAACAGAAGGTGCAATTCGTTTGTTCATGAGATGAGGTTGTAGCGTTTATAGGTGTAAAAATAATCATATAAAAAAGAAAACTCCTGAATATTCTTCAGGAGTTTTTCATAAGATATTTACATTAGGCTTAGCCTAAATAGGTCATTAAAATTTTACTTCTAGACGTGTGCTTTAATCTGCGGATTGCTTTTTCTTTGATCTGACGAACACGCTCACGAGTTAAATCGAATGTTTCTCCAATTTCTTCAAGTGTCATAGGTTGATGTTCTCCTAAACCAAAATATAATTTTACAACATCGGCTTCTCTTGGTGTTAGAGTTTCTAAAGCTCTGTTAATTTCAATGCGTAACGATTCGTGTAATAAGGTTTTATCTGGATTTGGAGACTCTCCTGAGTTTAATACATCATAAAGGTTAGAGTCTTCTCCTTCAATTAAGGGAGCATCCATAGAGACGTGACGCCCAGAGTTTTTCATCGACTCTTTTACATCATTTACGGTCATGTCTAACTTCTTTGCAATTTCTTCAGCACTTGGTGGGCGCTCATTTTCTTGCTCTAAGAAGGCATACATTTTGTTGATTTTATTAATCGAGCCAATTTTGTTTAAAGGTAAACGCACAATACGAGATTGCTCTGCTAAAGCTTGTAAGATTGACTGACGAATCCACCACACTGCATACGAAATAAACTTAAACCCTCTGGTTTCATCAAAACGCTTAGCGGCTTTAATTAATCCTAAGTTTCCTTCGTTAATTAAATCGGGAAGGGTTAATCCTTGGTTCTGATATTGTTTTGCTACAGAGACTACGAAACGCAAGTTTGCTTTGGTAAGTTTTTCAAGAGCTCTCTGGTCTCCAGCTTTAATTCGCTGTGCTAACTCTACTTCTTCATCGGCAGTAATTAAATCTACTTTTCCTATTTCTTGCAAATACTTGTCTAAAGAAGCGGTTTCTCTGTTAGTTACCTGCTTCGTAATTTTTAGTTGTCTCATGTATAAATTATGGATTTTTTGGGGTCACTCGTTTTATTATACGTAAACCAATGGCATTATGTTACAAAACCACACGTATTTTTTTTAATAAAAGAGTGCAAACGTAGTGAGTGTCTAGAATAAGCCGTTAATCTGCGCGTCTATTCTATCGATAATATAACCAAGATCTTCTTGATTGTCTACAAAATCAATATCATCTACATCAATAATTAAGAGTTTCCCTTTTTTGTAGGTCGTAATCCAAGCTTCATAGCGTTCGTTTAATCGACTTAAATAATCGATACTAATGGAGTTTTCATATTCTCTACCTCGTTTGTGAATCTGACCAACTAAGGTTGAAATGTTGGCGCGTAGATATATTAAAAGGTCTGGAGGAGTTACCAACTTTTCCATCAATTCAAACAGCGAACTATAATTACTGTAGTCTCTGTTGGTCATTAAACCCATGGCATGAAGGTTAGGCGCAAAAATATGGGCATCTTCGTAAATGGTTCTATCTTGAATGATGTTTTTGCCCGATTTTCTCAATTCTAGAATTTGTCTAAACCTGCTATTTAAGAAGAACACTTGTAAATTAAAAGACCAACGTTCCATTTCGCCATAAAAGTCGTCTAGGTAGGGGTTTTCTTCAACCGACTCATAATGAGGTTTCCAACCGTAATGTTTTGCTAATAATTTGGTTAATGTGGTTTTTCCTGCGCCTATATTTCCGGCAATAGCTACGTGCATATTCTAAACTTCTAATTTTTGAAAGGAGGCTAAAGATACTAATTTTTAGAATTAATGCCCTTTAAAAAGTGAGTTTGTAGCCATAACCACGAATGTTGATGATTTGTATACGGGGATCTTGACTGAGTTTTTTTCGTAACTTACTAATAAATACATCCATACTTCTGGCAGTAAAGAAATCATCGTCGCCCCATAATTTTTTTAAAATAAAGGGTCGATCTAAAATACTGTCTTTTTTAAGATAGAGGTGATACAGTAATTCGCACTCTCTGTGTGTAAGTTGTATGTCGGTTGCTTCATACGTCAGGTATTGCTTGGTATAATTAAAGCTGTATGCTCCAATAGTTAAGTTAGCCTCATTAATAGTTAAGCTAGTTCGATCTAATAAGGCCTTCATTCGTACTATGAGCTCTTCCATAGAGAATGGTTTTTTAAGATAGTCGTTACCACCGTGACTAAACCCTTCTAAGACGTCTTTGGTTTGTGACTTGGCGGTTAAAAAAATTATTGGAATGTATTGATTCTCTTCTCGGATTTTTCTCGCTAGACTAAATCCATCTTGTTTAGGCATCATGACATCTAAGACTAAAATGTCTGGTTGTACATTTTGGTACAATGTATAGGCTGCTTTGCCATCTTGAGCCCAATGTACCTCAAATGCTCTTGAGGATAAGCTCTCTTGAACAATTTGACCTAAGCTAGGTTCATCTTCTGCAAAAACTACTTTAATTTTTTCAGCCATGGGGTAAAACTATACTAAATCGGGTTGCGTGTAGCGTACTATCTACCGAAATACTTCCTCCGTGTTTTTCTATAATGGTCTTGCTGTAATAGAGTCCAATACCAAAGCCTTTAACATCGTGTTGATTTCCTGTAGGAATTCGATAGAACTTGTCAAATATTTTTGTCTGTTGGTTTTTTGGAATCCCAGGACCATTGTCTATGATTTCAATTTTTATTTCTTCTTGAATGGAGTTGATGTTGATTGAAATTTCGTTTCCTCCGTATTTGATTGCATTGTCTATAATATTTGCAATAGCATTTTCTAAATGAAACACATCTGCATGCACGGTTACTCCTTTTGAGTGATCATTGATAACAATCGTTTTCTCTGAGGCAATTACCTTGTATTTGGCAATCAATTTTTCTACAAGTGCAGTTATGGCTACATTTTCTTTATCCAAAAATAAGGCATCAGAATCTAGGGTAGCTGTTTCTAATAATTTTTCAACCATATCATTCAGTTTTTTTAACTGGGTAGACGACATGTCTAGATAGGTTTTCGTTTTCTTTCGATCGTCTAGAGCATTAAAATTTTCGATCGCTTCTAGAGCCGTAGCAATGGTAGCAATGGGTGTTTTAAATTCGTGAGTGATATTGCTAATTAAATCGTTTTTAATCTCTGCTACTGCCTTTTGATTTTTAATAACGTGCAACAAATAAAACAAACAAGCAATTACACTTAGCGACAACATTAATGAAAGGATGATACCTCCTGCACTGCGTTTTAAGGTTTCTAATGAAGCGGGTTCATGGTATACCAACAGTGCCTCATTGGGTTTAAGGTAGGTTGATTTGGCTACTTTTTTAATGGTATAAGCTTCTGTAGTTTGTTGTGTGGTGTTTTCAATGCGTCCTTCTTTTATAAAATTAAAATAAAAGGAAGTTTTGATATTGTTTTGTGTAAGTTGATCTTGAAATAGCGAGTCTAAGGTTTTTAAATTAAGCGTATCGTTTTGATAGGCAATATATACCGTTTGTAGCCCTTTAATCATGTGAATGCTATCAAAGGACTTTTTGCCTTTGTACACTTTAAAATCTTTAGTGTTGTTTTTTGAGTGATCCAATTTTAAATCATTATGATTAAAATCTAAAAAGAGCGAATCGAGCAGTTGAGGCATTTTCTTATACTCCTCGGAGTTGTCGGTTTTAATTTCAATAGAATTGATTTTAAACTTAGCCTTATCTGCTGTTGTCGCAAAAGTGTCTATTTTCCAAAACTTTGAAAACATTGACCTTCCTTTACTTGAATCTTGTGCAGATTGCATAAGTGTAAAAAAATTGTTTTTAGACAATGATGCATAATAGTTTTCTACAGCATTATCTAATCCAATCTGTATCTCATTATTAATACGAACCGTGTTTTCTTGAAAGTTTTTATAATTCCAATAGCCTTGCACAACTAGCGTTAGTGCAATAGTAGCGGTAATGCTGTAGAGAAG
>CBFHVY010000061.1:0-12371 GCA_965659555.1 Flavobacteriaceae bacterium | reverse complement strand
ATGTTGATGTGCTTTAGCCCTACCTTCTGGAGTTCGAAATTCAGCTGATCGTGCAGATTTTAATATCGTTCCTCCTTTATTAATAATGTTGTTTACACTACGTGCATTAAGAGTTACAAAATCTCCTTCGATCATCCCTTGATATCCTCTGTAAATACCAATACATTCTGTTCTGTAGTAGGCACAGGTTCGCACTACAGATCGAATGGCAGCGTTCATTCCAGGAGAATCACCTCCTGAAGTCATCACCGCTATTTTTTTAATTTTGTTCATCGTATTTTGTTGTAAAATTACTTAATAAAAGTCAGTTAGTATAAAAAATTAGCGAAATCGATTTCGGTTTCGAGTGCATATTTAACACTCTTTTTAACTAAAAACAAGGGATTTAAAAATAGTTCATTCTTTTTTAAATGGAATCCTTATTTTAGGGCAATCAATTTCACTTTATTATGACGCTTTCTTCGCTCGATTACGCAATCATCATCGGTTTTTTTGTACTCTCACTGGCCATTGGCTTGTGGGCTTCTAAAAGTGCTGGTAAAAACACCGCCAGCTTCTTTTTATCGGGAAGAAATATGCCTTGGTGGTTATTAGGAGTATCTATGGTAGCTACCACCTTTGCTGCAGACACTCCCGGTTTGGTAACAGAATTGGTCAGAAAGCAAGGGGTGTCTGGAAATTGGGTTTGGTGGGCCTTTTTACTCACAGGAATGCTTACCGTGTTTTTCTATGCAAAACTGTGGAGAAAATCAGGGATTACTACAGATTTAGAATTTTATGAGATTCGATACTCAGGAAAAATGGCTAGCTTTTTACGTGGCTTTAGAGCCATCTATTTAGGAGTGATCTTTAATATTATTACCATGGCTGGAGTTTGTTTAGCAGGATCTAAAATTGCCTATATCCTTCTGGGAATCTCTCAGGAACAAACGCTTCTATACTCTTCTATTATAGTTGTTATTTATGCTTCATTAGGGGGCTTAAAAGGGGTTTTATTTACCGATTTTGTTCAGTTTATTATTGCCATGATTGGTTCTGTTTGGGCTACGGTGTATATTGTTGGCCTCCCCGAAATTGGTGGATTAGATGCTTTACTTACCCATGCTAATGTAGTGGACAGTCTACCCATGTTTCCAGACTTTTCAAATAAAGAAGCTGTAATTACACTCTGTATTATTCCTTTTGCTGTGCAATGGTGGAGTACTTGGTATCCAGGTGCAGAACCGGGTGGTGGTGGCTATATTGCTCAACGCATGCTAGCGGCAAAAGATGAAAAGCATGCCACTTGGGCAACCCTCTTTTTTAATTTTGCTCACTATGCACTTCGCCCTTGGCCGTGGATTATTGTTGGTTTAGCGTCGCTAATTATTTTTCCAACTCTAGGAAGTATAGAAACTGCTTTTCCAGGTTTAGCCAAAGAAATGCAGGGTCATGATGTAGCCTATGCTGCTATGATGACCTATTTGCCCGCAGGGTTATTAGGCTTGGTTTTAACCTCGCTAATTGCCGCATTTATGAGTACCATTTCAACACAACTCAATTGGGGAAGTTCGTATATAGTAAATGATTTCTACGGACGATTTATCAATCCAACAGCTACCGAAAAACAGAAGGTAGTTATTGGTAGACTAGCTACGGTACTCTTAATGGTTGCCGCTGCTTTATTCTCTTTTTATTTAAGTTCTGCAAAAGATGTATTTGACCTACTCCTTCAAATTGGTGCAGGAACTGGATTACTTTTTATCCTACGATGGTTTTGGCTCAGAATAAACCCGATGAGTGAAATATCGGCAATGCTGATGTCATTTATCATTGCCTTAGTGTTCTTTATCAATTCAAAATTAAGCACTCCTTGGTTCGACATTGCAGGATATTGGCAACTCATTATAGGAGTTGTACTCACGACGATTACCTGGGTATCGGTTACCCTACTTACGAAGCCTTCTTCAAAAGAAACGCTTCACTCTTTTAAACAACTGGTCTTCGATAATGGAGATCAATTTAATCGCATGGGGAGTAAAATTGTAGCTTTTCTGTTTGGCGTATTCGGAGTATATAGTTTTCTGTTTGCTACAGGAAATTGGATTTATGGAAAAACAACACTTGCACTCGTGTTTTCGGGAACTACTATAGTATGTATTCTTGGGTTGAAAAGCTTGATGCGAAAACTATAGTTCTTTCGACTTTTTAAAGTTAAGCAGCTGCTTGTGTTTGGTAAGCACAGAATCTTGAGAAACATTTTTCTTCTTGGGTTGCTTGTTCTTTAACCCCAATTGTTTTAACAGGTCTGAAAGCGTATTAAAGTTAACTTGATACGACAATCCTACCCCTTGTGTATACCCTTCTTCTTGAGTAGAATACTGGATTTCGTTTTGTCTGTTAAAAATAATTCCTCTAAAATTTCCCTTTTCGTTTAAGAGCACCTCAACCTTTACTTCGCCCACAACACTCGATTGTGTTTGTGTACCTACGGGCACCCCTACTTTTCCATTGATAACCACTCGATCGCTAATCTGCGTGTTTACCGAAACATCTACCCTATTATCGATATTAAGATTATCTACATTATTAGGTTGATTTCCAGAAATATAATCTAACCCTAACTGAATTTTACCATCCTTACTACTTATCAAATCAGAGAGCACAGTACCAATTAAGTTCGATGTTGTTCCTGTAAGCAACTCATTACTATCAAAATTAACACGATCTGGATTTACAAAACTACCAAAAGCTAAGAGCGAGAAAAACTGTCGCATTTTAGCATTGACATCATTATCATTCAATACAAAATCTAACTCTGACGCAATGGTTGAGTTGGTGTTTGGAATTTCGATATCAAACTCTTGTTTTGAGTTGAATAAGCCTCCCGATATCTTGGTAATAAGATTAACCGGAATCTTACGCGAGGTGTTGAAGTTTTCTAATAGTAAAGACGGATTGGCATTGGTGGTATAGACTGCGGTAACATCAAGGTTTGCATCAAACGGACTACCATTCCAAGAAACGGTTCCCCCTTTTAAAATCGCAAAAGGCTTGTTGATTAATCCACCGTATTTTAAGTTGTAGAATCCATTATCAATGGTAAAGTCACCAAACATATTAAACTTTCCTAAGGTGTTTATTTCAATTTGAAGGTCTCCTGAACCACTTCCTTTAAGATCACTTCCATTAACTTCATCTATAACCACCTGAGCAACGGCATCTTTAGTTACTTCTAAGTTAATGTTTAAGGTCAATCCTTCAAGAGCCTCTAATGCAAGTTCTTTTTGACGTTCTTCTGCAACTTTATCAGACTTAAAATGAATTAGTTTGTAATTGTCTACTGTGGCAATATCTTTTACCGGAATGACAAACAGTGTGCCCTTTTCAGTCTTACCATTAAGGTCTATAGTAAGTCGATTGGTTAATCCGGTAATTTCGGCGGTACCATTAATAAACCCAGTACCGTAATACAACGATTCTTCTGAATTTTGAGTATCAAGTATCAGTAGGTTATTCGTATCGATACGAAGATCTAAGAACCATGCATCAAAATTTTGATGCACAATACTCCCTACTAAATTGGCTCTTGTATTGTGTTTGGTGTCTTTTAAAACTAATTTTTCAATATCAAAAGATTGCCCAATCAAGCCGATTTGAGTTTCTCCCTCAAAATCGTAATCGGTATTTAGATACGGGAATTTAAGTCCGGCATTTCGAAGTGTAATACGACCATCCATCTCTGGGTTTACCAGAGGTCCTTGTAAGCTAAACTGACCGGTCGCCTCTCCACGTATTCTAGAAAGTACATCTTCTCCTAACGGACTAAATGCATTGAGTTTAAGTTTTTGCAAATACACTTGTAAATCAATACTAGGCTGCGCCGTTGTAAAGTCTAGGGTACCTGTAGCGGCAATGCTTTTTTCGCGCTCTTTGGTAAGCGATAATGCTACAGCGTAATTGGTATAGGAGTCTTTACCCTTAATATTAAGAGCTAAATCTCCCTGAGCATAATCGTTAATTTCGAAATCATTCACAAATAAGTTTCCTTCAGGTTGAAAGGTGGAGCCATCTTGAAAAAAGGACACATTTCCATTCAGTAAACCCTTTAAAGACAAACTATCAATCTCTGGCAAGAAACTCTGAAGAGATACTTGCGTAAAATCTGCTTTTAAATCTCTAAACGTAGAATCTCTTACCACTCCATTAAATTTAATCCGTTGTGCATTAGAGACCAATTCAAAAGGTTCAAATTTGAATTCTTGGGTTTTTAGGTCGAAGGTAATTTTATTGTCTTTATTGTTTTCTGGATTAACATTCCAATTATTCTCTTTAAAGTTAAATGTGGACTTCTGAATACCAACAACAGATTTCTTGTCTTTGTTAATGGTAAAATAAAAATCCATATTAAACTGTTCGTTATCTTGTTTACCTCCTCTAAAAACGGACTTAAAAAACAAGGTGTCGTTTTGGGTTCTGTTTAATAGGTTTAGCTTTGACAGTCTATAGTATGCTGTGGAAAGATCTTTTGCTGTGATGTGAGTATTGTACAATGGGTTTACATTGTCTGTTCTTAATACTAAATCATTGACTTCATTTCCGTAAGCCACAATTTTGGGAGAGCTAACCGTGAGTTTAACCCTGTTATCGTCGCCTTGAATACTTCCTTTTATAGTGGTGTTTTTATCGATAAAAACCTCAGGAAAGAAGACATCAACAATTTGATTGTAGATCGAAAAATTAAAGTCAACATATTGATGCGGCGCTACTTTGTGAGGTTTATAATTTGAGTACATACTTCCCAAAGCATTTTTAGCTACCAACCACAATTCATCGAATGTAAAGTTTCCACTAAGTTCTCCTTTAACAATATCTTTAGAATCAACAATAATAGTTTTAATATCCTCTCTTAAGGCAGAGGCTAATCTAAAGGTATCGAAGGTGTAGGTTTGCTTCTGATTGGTGTAGGTTACATTCTTAAAATTTGCCAATCCAATCACATTATCAATGGTATTTCCTCTAATATCAAAATCTACAGATCCTTTTAGAATTGCAATACTATCTCTAGTAAATAGGTTCGTTTTATTGAGGTCTATAAGGGCTATCGATGCATTAAAATCGAATTCAGATTCTTCTGACGAGAAGTCGGCTAAGCCATCAAAAGTCATTTTTAAAAACTCATCATTAATATCTAATGAGCCATTAAACAACTTCTTCTTATACTGTCCGTTTACCCCTATATTTTTGTAATTGTATTGGTTAAACTCAAAGCTTGATACATTTCCAATAATGGAGGTGTTGATATTTTCAATTTTAAATCCAGAACCTACAACATCACCTTTAAAATTCAGTATCCCAAATTTTGGATCATTAAAAAATGAGCCAATATTAAAGTCATAAAATTCAATCTGACCTTTGTATGTTGCATCATCAATATTGTCTGCATTATTAATTTTCAGGTCTGCAAAAGCACTTCCTATTTCTGAGTTGATATCTAATAGCGCATTAATTTCGGAGGCTGTAATTCTTGTCGTTCCTCTTAGGGTAAAATTTCCTAAGCGTTTAAATTCACTAGGTAAATGTTCTCCTAATAGGTTTGGAAGGTCTTTCTTTAATAGCTCGTAATTAGCTGTGATATCAGAAAAATCACCTTCAAAGACAAAACCTTTATCTGTATTAACAGCATTGGTAAAACGGAATTCACCGTCTGCTTTTAAGCCTTCATCTGAGAACACTTTTAAGTGCTGTGTGCTAAAATTATTTAAGACCCCAACAACTCCTCCATCAATGTGTAAAAGATCAGAACCACTAAGTTCTGTATATAACTTCTTAAGATCTTGTATGGCAACAGTACTTTCTTTAAAGATGGCTTTTACTGCAACACTATCATTAAAATACTTAAGGTTTTCGCGTTTGTAATCGAATTGAATAGTCCCATAAATATCTGAATGCTTAGTTTGCAAACGAGTATTGTAAAATTGCATTTGAGATGTTGTATACACAAAGTCTGTAGACAAACTAGTAATTGCTAACCCTCTATTATCTACAAAATACAAGCCCCTTATTTTGGCCGAAACATCGGGTCCAATTATACTAAAGTTTTGAAGGTTTCCACCTCCTTGAGTTACTCCAAATGCAAAAGGTGTTGCATCATTTTCATTAATCTGTTTAAAAGTAAGATCTTCAAGATAAATATTCGATGACGTTAAGGTGAACGGTCCTGTATTAGGATCTCTAGGGGTATCGTCTTCAAGCTTTTCAACAAAAATATTTAGGTTGTCATTGGTTTCGTTGGCATATGTTTTAAGGTGAAACTGAACGCCCGATAATGAAATGCTACTCAACTGCACTTCATTTTCTAGAACGCGTTTTACATTTAATAGCGAGGTACTCAGTTTATCTATAAAGATTAAAGTGTCTTTGTGATGGTCTCTAATTTCTACTCCTTTTAGCGAAATACTCCCCAAAAAAGAAAGGTCCACCTTTTTAATAAGTATGTCTGTATTGAAGGAAGTATTGACATTATTTGTTGCTATGGATGCCAATTTTGTTTGCACAAAAGGTATCGATAGCGTTATGCTAAGAAACAAGAGAAAAAGCACCAGGTACTTTAGCCATTTCAATAGTATTTTAGCTACTTTTTTTATGATGATTTGAATTTTGTTTGTTAAGACTTTTACCCCAAGAACAGCAAAAACGCTGCCACAGTATACAAAGAACGTTAAAAATAGCAAACTATTAAATTTCTACTCTAAAAAAGTAAAATAGCGCCAATTTATTGCCTAATTTTGCTTCGAATTCTTTTGTACAATGTCTCATAAAACCACCTATATCTTAGCCATAGAATCCTCTTGCGATGACACTAGTGCAGCTGTTATTTGCAATGATGTGGTGTTGAGTAATATTGTTGCTGATCAAAAGGTACACGCAGCATATGGTGGTGTTGTTCCTGAGCTTGCTTCGAGAGCACATCAACAAAACATTGTTCCAGTAGTAGATCAAGCTCTTAAAAAAGCGGGTGTTCAAAAAGAACAGCTTCATGCTATTGCGTTTACTAAAGGCCCTGGCTTAATGGGTTCGTTATTGGTGGGTACCTCATTTGCAAAATCATTAGCACTGGGTCTTCAAATTCCTTTGATAGATATTAATCATATGCAAGCACATATACTTGCGCACTTTATTAAAGAAGAAAACAGCAAGACTCCTCCTTTCCCTTTTTTATGTCTAACCATTAGTGGTGGGCATACGCAAATTGTTAAAGTGAAGGATTATTTTGATATGGAAATTTTAGGAGAAACCATAGATGATGCGGTTGGAGAAGCTTTTGACAAATCGGCAAAAATCTTAGGATTACCTTATCCCGGAGGACCTCTAATTGATACTTATGCACAGCAAGGGAATCCAAAAGCATTTCAATTTACCAAGCCTAAGGTAGGAGATTTAGACTTTAGTTTTAGTGGTTTAAAAACTGGAATCTTATACTTTATTCAAAAAGAAGTAAAAAACAATCCAAATTTTATTGAAGAAAACTTGCTCGATATTTGCGCCTCTATTCAACACACAATCATACAGATTTTAATGAATAAGCTCAAGAATGCTGTTAAAGCTACAGGGATTACCCATGTAGCCATAGCAGGGGGTGTTTCTGCCAATTCTGAAATTAGAAGACGCTTGCAGGAGGCTGAAAAACACATGGGATGGCACACCTATATTCCAAAATTTGAGTACACTACAGATAATGCTGCGATGATTGCCATTGCCGGATACCTTCGCTATACAACACAACAGTTTGCTTCGCAAAACGTTATGGCGAGCGCTCGACTAAAAGTAAACGAATAAAAAAAGCGAACTAACGTTCGCTTTTTTTATTTGATTATAACGTTTTAATAGAGCATCCTATAGCTCTAGTAAATGTTTTTTTAGGGTGTTGCCCAGATAAAAGCGCATCAACAGCATTTTCAACATACTTTTCAGTTACCGCTGAAGCATCTCTAGAACTATTGTCAATAGCACCAATATATTCCACCACAAGCTTGTCGTCTTTTTTGTTAAGAATATATACATGTGGAGTTCTTGAAGCACCATATTTAGGGTAGACTTTCTGACCAACATCTTGTAGATAAGGGAATGTAAATCCTTTTTCGGTTGCTCTAGCATTCATATCAGCTAAGTCATCTCCTTTAATGGCTTTAGGATTATTAGGGTTAATCGCAATTACAGGATATCCTTTAGTTTTATATTTCGCATCTAACGCAATAATTCGATCTTCGTTGGCTACAGAATACGGACACGTATTACAGGTAAACACGAGTATAAATCCTTTGGCATCAGTGTAATCAGACATGGATACCATTTTACCATCTACGTTTGGTAATGAAAAATCTGAAGCCACATCTCCTACCTTATACCCTCCATCAAAAATTGAGGTAAACGCAAAAGATACAGCTACTAAAAGTACTACTACTAGGGTCTTTACAGTTTTCATAAGTTCTAATTTAAAAATGATTGTACCGCAGTCTTTAGGCTTTTATAGGTAAACGACTGCTCATAAAAAACTCTTTTATTGGAAGAATAAATGAGCGTTGCCGGAAGAGCACCAGACCATTGCTCACTAATATCACCGATCCAAAAGGATTCGTTTGTATCGTCTAAGACATATACTTTAGACAATAATTGTTTTGTATTGATAAAAGGAATAAGCTTAGTTTCAATCTGCTTTGGAAAATCTAAACTTACTAAAATAACTTCTACATTTTTAGATTTGAATTCTTTACCTAACCTCTCAAAATACGGAAGCTCTTTTACACAAGGAGCGCACCAAGTGGCCCAAAAGTTAACCACGTAAATTGTATCGTCCTTCTTTTGAAGCAAGGGTTTTAATTGAGCATAGTCTAAAGAGGGAACACTTGAAATAGGACTAAACGCTTCGGTTTTATCGCTAGTGCAAGCTCCCAGAAGTGTACTCAAAAATAATAGAAGTGCTAATTTTTTCATATGTAGTAAAACTACAAATTATGAGTAAACACAGTAGGTAATTAACAGAACCTTAACAAGGCCGGCTGTTTAGCTAAAGATTTGATTTAAAAGAGCCGCTAATCTAATTCCTCCTTTTTGAATTTGAGTTCTGGCGGTTTCTAGATAATCGTAAGAATAGCGATAACTTAATTTATCATTCTTTTCTACAGAGGCATAGATCTTTTTGGTTAATACATGTGTCTCCTCTATCCAATCGAGAACAGTTCCTTGAGCAATTGCCGCTTCTTGTCGTTTTGAAAGCTTAGTTGCATTAGCCGCTAATTCTAAATAGCTCATATTAAACCCTTCGATCATCTTGGTATCCCAAACACTATGTAAATTGGTTTTTTGATTAAACCACTGTACTTGAATTCTATTTCCGCCTCTATCTTCTTCTTGACCAATATGCATGGGCTGATGAAGATCTCCGACTAGATGAACCAACATTTTTAAATAAAATGCTTTGTCTTTTTTAGAGACATCCTTATCCTGGAGCTTGCGTATACATGTTTGAATACCCGTATATAAATCCCCTGCTGGATTCTTTTTCGAGTCCTTATAGTTAGAATCTAATGGGAAGTTTATAAAGTGCCAGGTATAATATTTTCTGAATGCATTGTCTGATTTAATGTCGTCTGCATATGTTGACACAAACGCTAAGCTTTGTCCGTCTAATAGATTTTCAATAGCTCTTTTTGCTCTTTTACTTAAGTGATTTTCTGCAATTTTTCCTGTTGCTCTATGACCTGTTTGCCCCCATTCTTCTGAGGTGGTAAAAGAAGTCCCTAGAATAAATAATGCTATGAGTAGAATACCAGTAAAACGTTTCATTTGGAATAGTTAAATATTTGAGCTGCTAAAATATAGAATTATATCGATGTGATATTTGGAAATATCAAAAATATTTATATATCTTTGTGATATCATTTTAATATCATACTAAATAAATAATTATGAAATCAGAAAAAATCATCAAACCAGCAAGTGGGTATCTTATGTTCGTAGTTGTATTAGCAACATTCATTGGTGGAATTGTTGCAACTATCAACTTTGAAAACCCGATATTTTTAATCCTTACAGTAGCTGCCTTAATTTCAGCCTTTGGATTTATCTTGGTAAATCCAAACACGTCAAAAGTAATTTTACTCTTCGGAAAATATGTAGGAACCATCAAAGAAAATGGATTATACTGGGCGAACCCACTCTACAAAAAGAAACCTATTTCGTTAAGAGCAAGCAACTTTGACAGTGAGCGTTTAAAGGTAAACGACAAGCTTGGAAACCCTGTAATGATTAGCACCATATTAGTATGGAGAGTTACCAACACCTATAAAGCAGCCTTTGATGTAGACAATTTCGAAAACTTTGTTCGTGTACAAACCGATGCCGCAGTGAGAAAATTAGCAAGCATGTATCCTTACGATAATTTTGCAGATGAGGGACATGATGAAGACATCACGTTACGTTCAAGTGTAAACGAAGTAAGTGAAGCCCTTGAAAAAGAAATCGAAGAGCGATTAGCTATTGCCGGTATTGAAGTACTGGAAGCTAGAATTGGATATCTAGCTTATGCGCAAGAAATTGCAAATGCCATGTTAAAAAGACAACAAGCTACGGCTATTGTTGCTGCAAGACATAAAATTGTTGAAGGTGCAGTAAGTATGGTAGAAATGGCATTAGAAGAGCTCAATAAAAAACAAATAGTAGAGTTAGACGAAGAGCGTAAAGCTGCAATGGTGAGTAATCTTATGGTTATCTTATGTGGAGACAAAGAAGCTTCTCCTGTATTAAACACTGGAACACTTAATCAGTAATCATGGAAGAAAAAAAAGTACTCAGCATGGGCGTTGCCCTAGCCATTGGCATGTCTTTAGGCATTACAATAGGCTCAGTTATTGGAGCAATAACCGATAACGTTGCCATGAGTATTACCTTTGGAACTTCTATTGGAAGTTGCTTAGGCCTAGTTGTAGGCATTATTATAAATCAAATACATACAAATCAATGAAAGAATATAAAGTTATTAGCTGGAAAATGGGATTTAGCAAAAACAATGAGCGCTTAGAAGACACGCTTAACACCCATGCAAAATCAGGTTGGCAAGCCATCAGTATAGGAGAGCAAACCCATAGAATCGTATTTGAAAGAGAGAAAAACCGCTAAATAAAATTGCTATGAAAACGATACTATTATACGCGGCCTATTTTGTAAGTACACTTGTTGTATCGCAAGAAAAGATACATATTGAAGAACTTACCATTACCAATGACAGCATAATATTGCCTGGAACACTAAGCTATACCGACAAGAGTACAACTTTAGTTATTTGGGTACATGGGTCTGGTAATGTAGATCGAAATGGCCAACAAGGAAACCTTGTTAAAGCAAATTATATTGAACAGTTTAGAAATGCGATCAACACCCATGATATTGCCTTTTTTAGCTTCGATAAAAGGACAGCCACTCCAGAAAATTTTAAATTTATGGAAGGCACTGTTTTTGAAGATTTAGTTAGCGATGTTCAACATGTAATTACGAACTTTAAAAAAGACAAACGCTTTTCGAGGTGCGTACTCGCAGGTCATAGTCAAGGATCTTTAATAGCAATGCTTGCGGCAGATGGAGTTGATGAATTAATTTCAATATCGGGACCTGCTCAAAGTGTCGATCAAACTATTATCAGTCAGGTTACCAAGCAAAGCCCCGCTTTAGGATCTATTGCCGAAGCGCACTTTAAAGAACTACAAGAAACTGATAGTATTGCACAAATACATCCGTTTTTAGGGACTATTTTTGCAAAACAGAATTTCGCATTTTTACAAAGCTGGATGAGTTATAACCCTGCCGAGGAGATTAAAAAAATAAAGAAACCAATACTCCTTATTAATGGAACAAAGGATCTACAGGTACCGGTAGAAGATGCCCAACAACTACATAAGGCTAATCCAAAAACTGAGTTGTTAATTATTGAAGATATGAATCATGTATTAATGGAAATCAAAAAAGACGAAGACAATATGAAATCGTATTTTAATACGGGGTTTTCAATTTCTGATGCCTTAATAGAAGCCGTTGTAATGTTTCTAAAAAAATAAAAACAGATGTCTAAAAAGAAAGCATTTGCCTTACGCCTAAATGAAGAGATGTTAAAAGCCATTGAGAAATGGGCTTCAGATGAATTTCGATCGACCAATGGTCAGATCGAATGGATGCTTATGAAGTCGCTTAAAGACGCCAAAAGAGAACCCAAAAAAAAAGACACTCCCTAAAGAGTGTCTTTTTTTTATAGCAAAAAGCGTATCTTAGGGCCACTAAAAATCTAACTAAACACTAATATTCTATGTTACGTTTAAAAAATCAATTATCCTTACTTTTTC
>CBFHVY010000060.1:0-12597 GCA_965659555.1 Flavobacteriaceae bacterium | reverse complement strand
CTTTTTCGGAGCCATGAGAACCTTTGCTGCTTCATTAAAAGCAAAAGGACATCAAGTTGTGTATTTAAACATTAACGATACCAACAATACACAAGAACTCCCAAGCAATTTAACCCAACTGATTACAGCACATAACATTGCTACATTTGAATATTTAGCTCCTGATGAATATCGATTAGACAAGCAACTTAATGAGTTTTGTAAAACGAGTGCCCTAGAAACAAACTGTTTCGACACGGAACATTTTTACACAACAAGAACAGAACTAGCTGATTTTTTTAAAGGTAAAAAGCAATTCTTGATGGAAAGCTTTTACAGGTATATGCGAAAAAAACATCACCTGCTAATGGAAGGTACTCAACCTGAGGGTGGCGCTTGGAACTATGACAAAAACAATCGAAACAAGTGGAAAGAGAACACCTTAATACCCCCTGTAAAAACGTTTACAAACAACCTGGATGAAATTCTTGAAGATCTCCAAAAAGCAGCCATCAAAACCTTAGGAAAAATAGATCCAAAGAACTTTAGCTACCCTTTTTCAAGAAACCAAGCTCTAGAACAATTAAACTATTTTTGTGAAGAGTTACTCCCCTATTTTGGAGTCTATCAAGATGCGATGCATACCCGAGAAGTGAATTTATACCATTCGCGTATTTCATTTGCATTAAATAGTAAACTCATCTCACCCAAAGAAGTTATAGAAACTGCGATACATCAGTATCGAAATAATCAAAAAACAATAGACATTGCTCAAATAGAAGGTTTTGTTCGTCAAATACTCGGTTGGAGAGAATACATGAGAGGAATGTATTGGATGAGCATGCCCGATTACAAAAAGGTCAATGCACTAGAAAACAGTAATCCTCTTCCTCCTTTTTATTGGACTGGAGAAACTCAAATGAATTGTGTAAAACACAGCGTTCAAAACTCCCTAGACCATGCTTATGCACATCATATTCAGCGTTTAATGATTACTGGAAATTATGCATTACTTACAAACACAGATCCCGATGAAGTAGATCGATGGTATCTGGGTATTTATGCCGATGCCATAGAATGGGTACAACTTACTAACACACGAGGAATGAGTCAGTTTGCAGATGGCGGAAAAATTGCCACAAAACCCTATGTCTCCTCGGGTAGTTATATTCAAAAAATGAGTAATTACTGTGAGAGCTGTAAGTACAATATTAAAGAGAAAACAAGCGCAAACGCCTGTCCGTTTAATAGCTTGTATTGGAATTTTTTAGACGAAAAAAGAAGTTATTTATCGGGAAACAGACGTATGAGTATGATGTATGCTTTATTAAACAAGATGGATCCTGAGCAACTTTTTGCGATCAAAGAACGAGCTGCGCATATTATCGAAAATCCAAATGCATACTAAAGAATCTATCGTAGTTGTTTGGTTAAAAAGAGATCTTCGATTGCACGATAACGAAGCAATAGAAAATGCTTTCAATTCTGGAAAGAAAATAGTATTCCTATATGTCTTTGAACCCATACTGCTTATAGATCCTCATTATAGTGAACGGCATTGGAACTTTATAAAACAATCGCTTGAAGACCTCAACAAAACACTCAGCAATTATGACACCGAAGTCTTGTGTATGGAAGCTGAAATTACAAGTGCTTTAAATCAAATTCAAAGTAGCTATTCAATTTATGCAGTCTATTCTCATCAAGAAACGGGTATTTACATAACCTATCAACGCGATAAAGATTTTAAACGGTATTGTAGAAATAACTCCATTGAATGGATAGAAAACCCAAACAACGGGGTTGAAAGAGGTCGTGTAGATCGAAGTGATTGGTTTGAACATTGGGAGGATTATATGCAACAACCCCTGTTTACTTGGGCGCCAAAAACTGCACAGTTAATTCCTTCAAAAGAGCTGCAAAACATTAAAAACCGTTGTCAGCTTGTAGACCTTAATACACCTACCTCACCACATTTTCAAAGAGGAGGACGAACCTTTGCACTTAAATATGCGCAATCCTTTTTTGAAGATCGACATGAGCATTATATGTTTCATATCTCAAAGCCCGCATTGTCTAGAATCAGCTGTAGTAGACTGTCCCCTTATTTAGCTTGGGGAAACCTTTCTGTTCGAGAAGTATTTCAAGAAGGACTTCGCGCTAAAGCTACCAAGAATAAAAAACAGTTAGGTGCATTTTTATCTAGAATCAGATGGCAGGCCCATTTTATTCAGAAGTTTGAAATGGAGTGTAGTATGGAAAAAGAAAGTGTTAACAAAGGTTATCATAAACTAAAAAAAGCACTTTCTGAAAGGTATCAAATAGCGTGGAAAGAAGGTCAAACCGGATTTCCATTAATCGATGCAGGTATGCGATGTTTGGCTACAACTGGGTACATAAACTTTAGAATGCGTGCAATGTTAGTTTCGTTTTTTACCCATATCTTATGGCAACCCTGGCAAGATGCCAGTGAACACCTATCGCGATTATTTCTTGACTTTGAGCCTGGCATTCACTTTCCTCAATTACAAATGCAAGCAGGTGAAACCGGTATAAACAATCTCCGTATTTATAATCCTACAAAAAATAGTTTGGAGCACGATGCTGAAGCTGAATTTATAAAAAAATGGGTGCCTGAAATAGCGCAACTCCCAACTCCTTTTATACACGAACCTTCAAACCTTACCCCTCTTGAAGAAGAGCTCTATCAATTTAAATTGGGGAGAGATTACCCACACCCTATTGTGGAATTAAAAACCCAACGAAAAAAAGCGGGTGATATCTTATGGGGAATGAAAGACGATCCAGATGTTCGAAAAGAGAGCTTTAGAATCCTAAAAAAGCATACGTTAAGCAATCGAAACCGAATGCTTGAAAATGAATAGCTTAAGGCTAAAATTGATATGATAATATTATGTTAATTTTTGTTTAACGATTATCTCATTTCATTAAACATTTATATATTTGGAATAAGAATTAAGGAAATGATTGTTAATACGACTTACCATTCAAATGAAAACAAAGAACTGATAAAAGACATTATTGGTTCTCCATTTTCATTTTTGCAATCATTAAGGCTTGGTGGTGTGGGTTCGAAAAGAATGATGATCGATGAGTTGAGTCCAAGTCTTAATGGTTTGCTAAACACGGTTTCCGATATCAATTATGCAAATGTTGAACTTAGACCCAACGGTATCTTAGTACACATCAACAAAGGATTAAAAAATTATTCTTGGGCTATCCCCTTTTATCAGTTAGTCCTCTACAAAACGGATGGATTTAGCATTCATGCTCAAGGAAAATATGTTCGATTTAAAAACAATCGATTACTCAAAGAAAATGCTGCCTTCATAAAAAAAATGATACAGCTTAAAACTGAAAGTCAATTAAAACTCCATTTCAATGGACCGATTGCTATCTGATATTGAAATAGACAGGGTTATTGAAATGGCCTGGGAAGACAGAACTCCCTTTGAAGCAATACAGTTTCAATTTGGATTTAAAGAGGAAGAGGTCATCGCACTCATGAGAAGAGAAATGAAAGCAAGTAGCTTTAGAATGTGGAGAGCAAGAGTACAAGGAAGAAAAACTAAACACAGTAAACTAAGAACCTTCGAAGAAGGAAGGTTTAAATGCACTAGACAAAAAACTATATCTAACAACTCTATATCAAAACGTTAATCGTGCTTTGTTTTAAGCCTGGAGTTACTTAAAAACAGCACAAAAAAAAGACCACATGAATACAGATACGCTCACTAAAACAAAAAGAAACGGCAACAAAATACATGGCTTTTCTTTTGAAGAAGTAGGAGATGATCACCTTTTCACAGGATTGGAAACTCCAATGAAATCAGATGCATTTAAGTACTCTGATGCAGAAAAAAAAGAAAAAATTGCTGGACTATTCGCAGAAATTATGGATGTGATGGGCCTAGATCTTACCGATGACTCTTTAAAAGGAACTCCAAACAGAGTTGCCAAAATGTACATCGAAGAAATTTTTTCGGGATTAAACCCAGCCAACAAACCCAAAATCGCGCTGTTCGACAACAAATATCAATACAACCAGATGCTTGTTGAAAAGAACATTACCTTCTACTCAAACTGCGAGCATCACTTTGTTCCCATCATTGGAAAAGCACATATTGCTTATATCTCCTCTGGAAAAGTCATTGGACTTTCTAAATTAAACAGAATTGTACAATACTATGCCAAAAGGCCTCAAGTACAAGAACGTTTAACCAATCAAATTGCGAATGATTTAAAAGAGATTTTAAATACAGAAGACATTGCTGTAATTATTGATGCAAAACACTTATGTGTTTCATCTAGAGGAATTAAAGACGACACATCATCAACCGTAACTTCATATTACGGTGGAACTTTTAATACCCCAGAAAAAATAAATGAATTGTTAAACTATATACATAACTAAGCCATGGATTTAATTGAAAAAGCCTTAGAATTTGAGACCAGAAAAAGAAAGTTTCAAACCACTAGTGACAGAATTTTAGCCTCTAGAGAAGCTAAAGAGCTGATTTTAAGTTTAAATGAGATCTACAAAAAAACCAAAGACGCTAATCTTATGGATATCATGAAGCGTTTAACAGTGATCAAACAAAAAATTGAAAAACGATTAAAAGGAAGGCATCTTACTGCCGCATAATTATGAGTAAAACCATTATTATTGGAGGAAGCAAAGGAATAGGAAAAGCTATTTCAGAAGATCTTTTAGCTGAAGGAAACGAAGTGGTAAACATAAGTAGAAGTACCCCTGATTTTTCGCATCCTAAACTCACGCATTATACCTGCGATATCCTAAAAGATCCCTTACCCGAAGTAGATGCTGCAGACCATATCATTTATTGTCCTGGAAGCATTAACCTAAAACCCTTTGGGCGTTTTACTCTTGATGAGTTTCGCGATGATTATGAAATCAATGTTATTGGGGCTGTAAAAAGCATCCAAAAATATCTTCCTTTAGTAAAAAATGGACACAAACCATCTATCGTTTTGTTTAGCACAGTTGCTTGTAAATTAGGTATGCCCTTTCACGCTAGTGTTGCAGCAGCAAAGTCTGGTGTAGAAGGATTAACAAAATCTCTAGGTGCAGAATTTGCTCCAAACATTAGAGTAAACGCAATTGCACCTACAGTTACCGCAACTGATTTAGCAGCCAAGTTGTTAAGAAACGACAGAATGATTGATAATATCACAGAACGTCACCCCCTAAAAAAATTCCTACAGCCTAAAGAAGTTGCTACGATGGCAACTTTTTTAGTCTCGGAAAAAGCAAGTTCCATTTCAGGTCAAATCTTTGAATTGGACTGTGGAATTGTAAGTTTTAAATTATAACCATGAATCTTTTCAAAGTGATTGCACAAACCCTCAAAGTAACCAATACGCCAAAACAAAGAATTGCGAAAAAACCCATTCATTCTATTGCAATAAATTCGCTTCAAGGCAAACCCATCGATTTACAATCCTACAAAGGAAAGTATATGCTTATTGTTAATGTGGCTTCCGAATGTGGTTTTACACCGCAATACAAACAGCTGCAACAACTACAGGATGAATTTCATGATACACTTATTGTTATTGGGGTACCTTGTAATCAATTTGGAAAGCAAGAACCAGGATCTCCCAGTGAAATTCAAGAGTTTTGTGAACTAAACTATGGAGTACTTTTTCCAATAACTGAGAAAGTTGATGTTAAAGGAGCCAAACAACACCCTCTGTTTAAGTGGTTAACCAATAGAGCTGAAAACGGTGTAAAGAGCGTAAGTGTGAAATGGAATTTTCAAAAATTCTTAATAGATCCTGAAGGTAATTTTGTGGACTATTTTATTTCAACCACAAAGCCCAATAGTTACAAGATTAAAAAATACCTTAAATAACCCCATATGTTTAGTATCTTTAAAAAGAAATCAGCAACAAAAAAATTAGAAGATCGTTATGCTCAATTATTAAAAGAAGCATACCGTTTACAATCGGTAAACCGAAAAGAAAGCGATCAAAAATACGCTGATGCAGATGCTGTTTTAACTGAAATTAAACAGCTCGAAGAACAATAAAACAATACATGAAAAAAGGGTTTTGGTTTCTCCTCTTTTTAGGAATTAATTTTGGAGGGTTAGCTTTAGGAAGCTTATTAATGAACAATGGACCAACTTCAGATTGGTACACTAACTTAAATCAAGCGCCTTGGACACCACCAGGATGGGTGTTTGGTGTGGCGTGGACATTGATCATGATTTTCTTTTCATGGTTTTTAGCCCAATTATTTGGTACAGCAAACAGCCAGAAAGTAAAACTGTTGTTTTGCCTTCAAGTTGTGTTAAATGTGAGCTGGAATTATGTGTTTTTCAATCAACAGCTAACAAGTCTTGGCCTTCTAGTGATTTCTGCACTCACCGTTTTAATCTCGTATTTCTTTGTTAGCTTTAAAAATGAAACAGGAGCTGTGCGCTATGCGTTGTTACCCTATATGATATGGCTCATCCTTGCAACCTCCTTAAACGCTTACATTGTAGTTTTCAATTAACCTATGGCACTATACACACTTAAAAGGACACAAAAAGTACCCATTACGGTAGATGAGGCGTGGGAATTTCTAAGTAACCCTAGAAATCTTACAGAAATGACTCCTAAGGACATGAAGTTTACCGTTCTTACGGAAATTGATAAACCTCTATATGCAGGTCAGATTTTTCAATATAGTGTAAGTCCGTTACCTGGTATGAAAACCAAATGGGTTTCAGAAATTACTCAGGTAAAAGCCAAAGAATATTTTATAGATGTTCAATTAGAAGGACCCTATGCTTTTTGGCATCACCAGCATTTTATTTATAAAATTAAAGGAGGGGTTATTATGGAAGATATTATTCATTACAAAGTGCCCTTAGGCTGGATTGGTCAACTTTTACACCCCATAATTGTATTGCCTAAGCTCAAAAAAATATTTGAATTTAGACAGCAAAAAATCCGTGATATGTTCGGAGAACTCGAGTAAACATGAAAGAAAAAATAGCGTTATTTTGGTTTAGAAGAGATTTGCGTTTGCACGATAATGTCGCCTTATTTAAAGCTCTAACCTCTGGACTTTCTGTAGTACCTATATTTATTTTCGATCCACACATTCTAAATAAACTACCAAAAAACGATGCTAGAGTTGCCTTTATTCACGAACAACTAAGTCTTATCAACCAGCAATTAGCGAAATACCAGTCTAGTATTCTTGTCTTTCATAAAGACCCCTTGGAGGCCTTTAAAGAACTCTGTGAAACATACACTATAGCTACTGTGTACACGAATGAAGATTACGAACCTTATGCATTAGAAAGAGATCAAACCATTCATGAATTTTTAAAGACAACCAATACAACATTCTTCAGCTGTAAAGATCAAGTCATTTTTGCAAAAGATGAGATTATAAAAAAAGATGGAACACCTTATGTGGTCTACACCCCTTATTCCAGAAAATGGTTAGAAACTTACGCATCTCAAGAAATACAACGATTTCCATCTGAAAATCATTTAAAACAGGTATACCCTATTCAAAAAAACACCTTAAGTACCTTAGAGGCAATGGGTTTTGTAGCACCTTTACAAAAAATTGAACCCTATAAAGTTAATTCCAGTCTTATCAATCAATACGAAGACACCCGAAACTACCCAGCAATTGATGCTACTTCAAAACTAGGGCCTCACCTTCGCTTTGGAACGGTAAGTATTAGAGATATGGTTGCACTTGCGAATCAACAAGCCAACAAAACCTTTCTTAAGGAATTGATTTGGAGAGAGTTTTTTATGCAAATCTTATGGCACTTCCCTCACACATCTCAAGCCTGTTTTAAGCCAAAGTACGAACGCATTGAATGGCGCAATAATGAAGCTGATTTTAAAAGTTGGTGTGAAGGAAAAACGGGCTATCCTTTAGTTGATGCCGGTATGCGACAGCTCAATAAAACAGGTTTTATGCACAATAGAATACGCATGCTAGTAGGTAGTTTTTTATGCAAACACTTACTTATAGATTGGCGTTGGGGTGAAGCGTATTTCGCAGAAAAACTTCATGATTACGAAATGGCAAGTAATGTAGGTAACTGGCAATGGGTAGCAGGTTGTGGAGTAGATGCTGCTCCGTATTTTAGAATTTTTAATCCGACCACTCAAATTAAAAAATTCGATAAGGAGTTAGACTATATCAAAAAATGGGTGCCAGATCTACAAGAACTCACATATCCAAAAGAAATGGTAGAACATAAACTTGCAAGAGAACGTTGTTTAAAAACGTATAAAGAAGCCTTAACCTAAGCGCTACCAAAAAGCCCTTTTAATACCGCAATATTTTTTGGTGGGTTACCAAGTGAAGAGTATCTTTGCAAACCAAAACTTCGGGATGTAGCTTAGTCCGGTTAAAGTGCTGGTCTGGGGGACCAGAGATCGGAGGTTCGAATCCTCTCATCCCGACAATTAAAACTAAAGTTCTCTTAGAAAGCTTGCTTTCAGTAGAGAGCTTTTTTTTGTGTGTTGACCTTACAGATGTATTTTCTTCAGAAATTCCAAAATAACAGAATATGTTAACGTAATTTCCTCTTCAAAACAAACACAAAAAAGAGGGGATCTACACCTGTATTACTTTCTATAGAAAGCCACTATTTTGACCCTATTACCTCAATTATTTTGTTAAATTTGTCTACGGTATATAACTTATAAAGAACCACTTTATGTTAGTCATCGGAATTGCAGGAGGAACCGGAAGCGGTAAAACAACCGTTGTTAAAAAAATTATTCAAGAACTTCCTACAGATGAAGTTTGCGTGATTTCTCAAGACTCGTATTATAAAAAAACAGATGGCTTATCTCTAGAAGACCGTTCAAAGATAAATTTCGATCATCCGAGAGCCATAGATTTCGATCTACTTATCGAACATTTAACTGCTTTAAAAGAAGGCAATACCATTGAGCAACCCATCTATTCGTTTGTAACACATAACAGAGTAAAAGACACCTTAATATTGCACCCTAGAAAAGTGGTGATTGTAGAAGGTATTTTAATTTTTAACAATGAAGCTCTTAGAGACTTATTTGATATTAAACTCTTCGTACATGCCGATGCCGATGAACGATTGATTAGAAGAATTCGTAGAGATATTGCAGAACGTGGTAGAGATGTAGACGAGGTTTTAAATCGTTATCAAACTACCTTAAAACCTATGCATGAGCAGTTTATTGAGCCTACTAAAAATTTTGCAGACTTAATTATCCCTAACGATCGTTATAATACAGTAGCTGTAGATGTTGTAAGAACCGTAATTACAGACCGATTGTAAAATGACCTTAAAACAATTAAAAAATAATCCCTATTTTAGAATCATAACCAATAGGTATGTACTTATTTTATTGGTATTTATAATATGGATGTTATTTTTTGATCAAAACTCATATTTAATTCATCGAGAGTTTAATAAGGAAATTGAAGATTTAGAAAATACCAATGCGTTTTTTTCAACAAAAACAGAAGAGAACAACAAAAACATACAACGTCTTAAAGATTCATCGCAATTAGAACGCTTTGCTAGAGAGCATTATTTATTGAAGAAAAAAAATGAGGATGTGTATATTATTGAATTTGATACCCTAAAAAAATAATGAGTACGTTTTTATTTGAAGATTTTGAACCATCATCTCAAGCTGCTTGGAAACAAAAAATCCAAGTAGACCTTAAAGGGGAAGATTACAACGAAGCCTTACTTTGGCACACCAAAGAAGATATTGTTGTAAGACCCTTTTACACCAAAGAAGACAGAAAGTCACATGCAATTAGTCTTCCTAGAGAAGGGTTTAAAATTGTACAGTCACTTTTTATCGATGATGTTTCAATCACTAATAAACTTGCAAAAGAAGCGATAGAAAGAGGGGCTACAGGACTACATTTTACAGCCGACCATCCTTTTGATTTTAAGTTGTTATTAAATGGAATCCCAACAGATACTATTCTTATCTACTTTAGGTTTCGCTTTTTAGACGCAGCCTTTACAACCGAACTTGCTAGCCACTATTCAAGTGATACCCTTTATTTTCAAACTGATATTTTAGGTCAGCTTTCTAGAACTGGCAATTGGTTTAGCAGCCTTCAAGAAGATCATAAACAGCTCGAAAAAATTGTAGCACAAGTCCCCAACGCCATAGCCATTGATTTAAGTTTATTTGAAAATGCAGGAGCCACTATGGTACAGCAATTGGCGTATAGTGTTGCTCAAGGCAACGAATACCTTGAACATTTTGGAGCTTCGGTAGCCACTCAAATTCATTTTCAGTGCAGCGTAGGAAGCAACTACTTTTTCGAAATCGCCAAATTAAGAGCCTTAAGAATTGTGTGGGAAGCCTTACTAGAAGATCGAGGCATAACAAACAACAGTACTCATATTCTGAGCACCCCTACCCTAAGAAACAAAACGCTATACGACTATAATGTAAACATGCTGAGAACTACTAGCGAGGCTATGAGCGCTATTCTTGGAGGTTCCAACGCAGTGAGCAACTTGGCATATGATACCGCATACCATAAGTCGAATGAATTTGGAGAACGAATTGCTAGAAATCAACTCTTAATCTTACAGCAAGAAAGTTATCTTTCTAATGCCCAAGAAGTTGCCAATGGCACGTATTATATTGAGCAACTCACACATCAATTGGCTACCAAAGCACTTGCCTTATTCAAACAACTAGAAAAAGGAGGTGGATACTTAGCTCAACTCAAAAAAGGCAGCATTCAAGAGAAGATTAATGATGCAGCTCAGCAAGAGCAAGAAAGGTTTAACAACAATGAAATTGAGTTATTAGGTAGTAACAGTGTTCCTAACACAGAAGACCGCATGAAAGACACTTTAGAGTTGTACCCCTTCTTAAAAAAGAATCACAGTAAAACCCTACTAACCCCTATTCTTACTAAAAGACTTACCGAAGCTTACGAACAAGAACGCCTTGCTAACGAAAATTAATATGGAAAAGACAGAGGACCAATTTAATACTTTAGTTAAAAAAGTAAAACTGCATGAAAAACTTATTAAACATCTAAGAAGATCGCAGTATTATGCAATTATTAGAATTGTACTATTGTTTAGTATACTCTATTTTGTGTTTGAAAACAAAGCAACTGTTTATTTTAAAAATGGCACATATTTCTTGGGATTCATTGTGAGTTTTATGGTACTTAGTGTTCTTATCTATCTTTTTGTAAAGCGCTCTAAAATGAATGCATTAACCCAAGAACTCAAAAAAATAAATCTTGAATTGTATGCTATTATGAAATTAAAAGAAGATGAAGAAAACGCATAGAAGATCCGTAGCACATATTACTATACAAACGCAACAAGTACAAGAAACTTCAAAACCCCATGAAGATTTTGTAGCAGGAATTGCGCCTAATCTAAGAGGTCCTTATAGTACAATGTATGTTAGAAAACCGTGGACGATTCGCCAATATGCTGGATTTTCTACAGCCGAAGAAAGTAATGCGTTTTATAGAAGAAACTTAGCTGCCGGACAAAAAGGATTGTCTGTGGCCTTTGATCTAGCTACCCATAGAGGTTACGATTCAGATCACGAACGTGTTCAAGGAGACGTTGGTAAGGCTGGTGTTGCCATAGACACCGTAGAAGACATGAAGATTTTATTCGATCAGATACCTCTAGATAAAATGTCGGTCTCTATGACTATGAACGGTGCTGTTCTTCCCATACTTGCTTTTTATATTGTTGCTGCAGAAGAACAGGGGGTTGCTCCAGAAATGCTTTCAGGAACCATACAAAACGATATTCTGAAAGAGTTTATGGTACGAAATACCTATATCTACCCTCCCACTCCTTCAATGAAAATTATTGCAGATATCTTTAGCTACACCAGTCAAAAGATGCCTAAATTCAATTCCATCTCAATTTCGGGCTATCATATGCAAGAAGCGGGCGCCACACCAGAAATTGAATTGGCATATACCCTTGCAGATGGTCTTGAGTATATTAGAACAGGTTTAGCAACCGGAATGGATATCGATAGTTTTGCCCCAAGACTCTCTTTCTTTTGGGCTATTGGTATGGATCATTTTACTGAGATCGCAAAAATGCGAGCTGCGAGAATGCTTTGGGCTAAAATGGTAAAAGAATTCAACCCTAAAAATCCGAAGTCATTAATGCTTAGAACCCATTGTCAGACTAGTGGATGGAGCTTAACCGAACAAGACCCTTTCAATAATGTAGCACGAACCACCATTGAGGCCATGGCTGCTGTTTTTGGGGGCACTCAAAGTTTACACACTAATGCCCTTGATGAGGCCATTGCCTTACCTACCGATTTTTCGGCAAGAATTGCAAGAAACACGCAATTGTATCTTCAAAAAGAAACCCATGTTTCCAAAACTGTAGACCCGTGGGCAGGAAGTTATTATGTAGAAGAACTTACAGACACCATTGCAAATAAAGCTTGGGAACTCATTCAAGAAGTCGAAGCGTTGGGTGGAATGACAAAGGCTATTGAAAAAGGAATTCCAAAAATGCGAATTGAAGAAGCTGCAGCCATCAAACAGGCTAGAATAGATAGCGGTCAAGACGTTATTGT
>CBFHVY010000059.1:0-12946 GCA_965659555.1 Flavobacteriaceae bacterium | reverse complement strand
AACGTTCCTTTCGTTACCATTCAACTCCCCGTATTTAACGAATTGTATGTTATGGAGCGCTTGTTAACCAACATCGCGAAACTAGAATACCCTAGATCACGATTAGAAATACAAGTTTTAGACGATTCAACAGACGAATCTGTGGAAGCTACTGCAGCTCATATAATCAAACTTCAGCAGACCGATTTAGACATTCAACATATTAGAAGGGTAAATCGACAAGGGTTTAAGGCAGGTGCTTTAAAAGAGGGGTTAAAAATTGCCAAAGGAGAGTTTATTGCCGTTTTTGATGCCGACTTTTTACCTGAAAAAGATTGGCTGTTACAAACCATTCCCTACTTCGACAGTCCAAAAATTGGTGTTGTACAAACTCGATGGGGACATATCAACAGAAACTACTCTACCCTCACAAAAATTCAAGCATTTGCTCTAGATGCACATTTTACATTAGAACAGGTAGGCAGAAATAGCAAAGGGCATTTTATCAACTTTAATGGTACCGCGGGGATCTGGAGAAAAGCCTGTATCTATGATGCAGGAAATTGGGAAGGTGATACCCTTACCGAAGATCTTGACCTTAGCTATAGAGCACAACTCAAGGATTGGGAATTCTGTTATTTGGAAGATGTGGTAACTCCTGCAGAATTACCTGTAATTATTAGCGCTGCAAGATCGCAACAATTTAGATGGAATAAAGGAGGTGCTGAGAATTTTCAAAAAATGGCTAAACGTGTCATCAAAGCGAAAAATATCTCGCTAAAAACGAAAATACACAGCCTTCTGCACCTACTAAATAGCTCTATGTTTCTAAATGTATTTTTGGTGGCTATATTAAGTATTCCAATGCTCTATATTAAAAACGAATACGAGCATTTGAAAAATTATTTTTATATGATGAGCTTCTTTGTCATCAGTACAGTGATCTTTTTTATTTGTTATTGGTATATGTACAAACTATCGTACGGAAAAGGAATTAAAAACTTTATACGGTATATTCAGGTGTTTTTCACCTTCTTTTCAATAGCTATGGGCTTTTCACTACACAACACCATTGCTGTTTTAGGAGGACACCTCGGCAAAAAAAGTGAATTTGTAAGAACGCCAAAGTTTAATATTATAAACTTAAAAGATGGGTGGAAAAGCAATAAATACATTCGTAAAAAACCATCGGCTCATGTAATCATTGAAGGTCTTTTAATGTGCTATTTTACTTTTGGCATGTACAGTGCTTTTGTGGTTGGTGATCAAGGTGGCGATTTTGGATTATTCCCTTTTCACTTTATGCTTACGGTAGGTTTTGGATATGTATTCTTTAAATCTCTTTTCTCCAAAGCCTAATGCGTAACACAAAACATGTACTGCCCATGATTCTAGTTTTCGCTAGTATGGTGCTGTATAGTGTGTTTGCCTATACGCTTGAGCGTACCGATTTCTGGACCTTGTGTAGCCTGTATTTGGGGTTATTTATACTGGGGTATGGACTCTACAAAACACAACACTTTAGCTTTACTACACTCGCGGGAATTGCGCTACTATTACGACTGGTATTTCTCTTTGCTATTCCAAATTTGTCTCAAGACTTTTATCGCTTTATTTGGGATGGAAGAATGCTAGCTGCAGGATTTAATCCCTATGTATCGCTACCCGAAACTTTTATACAACTTGGTCAATTCCCAATTGCTCAAGCCAAAGAATTATTTACTGGCATGGGAATGTTAAACGGCAGTCATTACACCAACTATCCTCCCATACATCAATTGGCCTTTTTAGTTGCAGGAGTAATTTCTAAGCATAGCATTCTAGGGGCCGTTATAGTAGTAAGGCTTCAACTGATACTTGCAGATATAGGTATTGTGTATTTCGGAAAACGCATCCTTCAAAAACTCAACATCCCTGTTAAGAACATCTTCTTATACGCACTAAATCCTTTCATTATTATAGAACTTACTGGGAACCTCCACTTTGAAGCACTTATGCTGTTTTTCTTAGTGTGGGCACTCTATTATATCTTAAAAAACAAATGTTGGTGGGGCGCCATACTTTTAGGAGTAGCAGTCTCGGTAAAACTCATTCCGTTACTCTTCATCCCTGTTTTTTATCAATGGTTTGTGAAGCCCTCATCGAGTTCGTTTGCACGACGTTTATTAATATATAGTTCTTTTATACTCATCGTTTTGCTCGTTAATGTCCTACTATTTCTTCCCTTCCTTTCTACAGATGTCATAGCTAAATATTCAAGCTCCATTGGATTATGGTTTCAAAATTTTGAATTTAATGCCAGTGGATATTATCTAGCACGAGAGCTAGGCTATCTTTTTAGAGGTTGGAATGAAATTGCTATTATTGGAAAAGTACTCGCAATGTTAAGCACCGTGTTTGTACTTGGCTTGAGTCTTTTTAGAAAAAACACCAAGCCCAAAGAATTAATTAGCGGGATGTTGTTCGCGCTTTCTTTTTATTATTTTATGAGCACCACCGTACATCCTTGGTACCTCGCAAGTTTGGTGCTCTTGACAGTGTTTACCCGATATCGTTTCCCAATAGTGTGGAGTATCGTAATTGTGTTGAGTTATCAAGCGTACTCGAATACACCTTGGCAAGAGCATTTAGGCATCGTATGCTTAGAATATAGTATTGTTTTGGGGTATTTGTTTTGGGAAGTCTTCCAACTTCGTAAGACAACGAGTAGTGAAGATTAGCCGATTGTTAAATCGACAACTTGCCCCTCGTTTGAGCGAATATTGAAAACCGTATCGTCTTCAAAAATTAAATATTGCCCCTTAATCCCCTTCAACAATCCTGTATATTCTTGTGATTTAATTAAGTTTAGGCTCTTTACTTTTTCTGGGACTTTTAGCATCGGAAAATCAATTTGAGTAGGCGTAGCCTGATGTTGAAGTACATATTCTTGAACCTCATCGGGCACAAACGAAATAAGTTCATTTTTAACCGCCGCTAAGTCATCGGCTTCTCCTGTATCTTGAAGCATTTTTCGCCAATTGGTTTTATCGGCAACATGCGACTTTAAAGCAACTTCGGTAATTCCAGCAAGATATCGATTAGGCACTTCCACAATTTCTAAAGCTTGTGTAGCCCCTTGATCTATCCAACGAGTTGGCACCTGACTTTTACGCGTTACCCCAACTTTTGTAGTACTCGAATATGCCAAATACACGATATGAGGTTGAAGTTGTACGCTCTTTTCATAAGCCAAATCTCGATCTTCTTGATCTAAATGTGCCGTACTCAATTCAGGGCGCATGATCCAATCGCCAGCCGATGGGGTTTCAAAAAAACAACTTTTACAAAAACCTTGTCTAAAGATTTCTTTGTCTAAACCACAGTTTAAACATTCATACCCTACAAAAGACAAGCTAATGTCTTTGTCGAGTAATTGATTCATATGCACAAAATCACCTTGCATCATTAAATAATATTGGATGGGCGAGGCAAACTCGGTGAGCATTTTTTTTAAAACTCCTTGATACTGCATGGACAAATTTTACTATTTTTAGCTGATTTCAAGAATCTGAGAAATCTTAGACTTTAAGGGAATGAATCCTTTTGATTTCACAAACTTAAGACAAAATAATCAAGAATGTAACCATTGAAATAAGAACTTTTTCAACATGCCCATACCCTTAGTCAATTCCATTATTTCTTGGTTTTTAAAAAAGCGAAAACATCAAATGGAGCTTTTTATAAAGTATCCTGTCGATGTTCAAGAAGAGCTGTTATTTAAACTGCTTAACACCGCTAAGAACACCCAGTTTGGCACAGCACATCAATTTAGCGCTATCACTTCGTATGATGAGTTTACTGCCCAAGTACCCATTCAACAATACGAAAGTATTGAGCCCTTAATTGAACGTACTCGAAAGGGAGAGCAGAACTTATTTTGGCCCACGCCAATTAAATGGTTTGCAAAATCGAGTGGTACAACCAACTCGAAAAGCAAGTTTATCCCCGTAAGTGATGAAGCATTAGAATATTGTCATTTAAAGGCCGGGAAAGATATGTTGTGCTTATACATCAACAATAATCCCAACGCACAACTTTTTACAGGAAAAGGACTTCGCCTAGGAGGGAGTTCTGATGTATATCAAGACAACGATTCTTATTTTGGAGACTTGTCTGCTATCATTATAGAAAACATGCCTTTTTGGGCAGATTTCAGCTCTGCACCAAAACAAGAAACCGCGTTAATGAGCGAATGGGAAGCTAAAATGGAAGCCATTATAGATGAAACTGTCCATGAGAATATTACCAGTCTCGTTGGTGTTCCCTCTTGGATGTTGGTCTTATTACATCGAATTTTAGAACGTACAGGTAAAGAACATATTCTCGAAGTTTGGCCTAATTTAGAAGTTTACTTTCACGGCGGCGTGAATTTCAACCCGTATAGAGAGCAGTTTAAAAAAATTATTCCTAATGCTAATTTTAAGTATTATGAAACCTACAATGCCTCTGAAGGGTTCTTTGCCTTACAAGACAAAAATGGTTCTTTAGACCTCCTACTAATGTTAGATTATGGAATTTTCTATGAATTTATTCCTATGGATGAATATGCTGGAGAGGCCTCAAAAGCGATTCCTTTATCGAAGGTAAAAAAAGGAATCAACTATGCCATTGTTATTACAACTAATGGTGGTTTATGGCGTTATTTAATTGGTGATACCGTTAAATTTACTTCACTGGCCCCCTATCGTATTCGTATTACCGGACGGACCAAGCATCATATCAATGTCTTTGGAGAAGAATTAATTATTGATAATGCAGAGGAAGCACTAAAACTAGCCTGTGGCAAAACCAAAGCAACCATTACCGACTATACTGTAGGCCCTGTGTTTATGGAAGGAAAACAACAAGGCGGACATGAATGGATTATTGAATTTGCAAAACCACCCAAAAGTTTAGCCTACTTTACAGAATTATTAGACAATGCTTTAAAATCAATCAACTCAGATTATGAGGCAAAACGTTATAATAACATGACATTGAATTCACCTAGAGTACATGAAGCTAAAAAAGGCTTATTCTATGCATGGTTAAAACAAAAGAATAAATTGGGCGGACAGCATAAGGTACCTCGCTTATCGAATTCAAGAACATTTGTTGAAGAGTTATTGGAACTGGGCTCAGAAATAACCGATTAAATCTTACGCGCTACCACATACTCAATCATCTCTGTAAGCGACGCTTTATAGGGTGATTCTGGATAGTTTTCAAGAATGGCTAAAGCTTTGTTTTTGTAGTCGTTCATCTTTGCGATGGTGTACGCAATACCACCATTTTCTTTAACAAAACTGATGACTTCTTTAACTCGCTTTTTGTCTCGGTTGTGCTTTTTAATGGTGTTGATGATCCAACTGCGGTCTTTCTTAGAACAATGATTTAACGTATAAATCAACGGAAGTGTCATTTTTTGTTCTTTGATATCAATTCCTGTAGGCTTTCCAATTTTTTCATCAGAATAGTCAAATAAATCGTCTTTAATTTGAAATGCCATGCCAATATATTGACCAAAATTACGCATCTGCTGAACGGTCTCTTGCTTTGCTCCTACAGACGCTGCGCCAATACCACAACAAGCTGCAATAAGGGTTGCTGTTTTCTGTCGGATGATTTCAAAATAAACATCTTCAGTAATGTCGAGTTTTCGAGCCTTCTCAATTTGTAATAATTCCCCTTCACTCATTTCGCGAACTGCTATGGAGATGAGCTTTAACAAATCAAAGTCTTCATGATCTATAGATAATAGTAATCCTTTTGATAACAAATAATCTCCTACGAGTACCGCAATCTTATTTTTCCATAATGCATTAATCGAGAAAAAGCCTCGTCTACGATTACTATCGTCTACAATATCGTCGTGAACAAGTGTAGCGGTATGAATAAGTTCTACAACAGACGCCCCTCTGTAGGTACGTTCATCAAAACCTCCATTGGACACCATTTTTGCGACAAGAAACACAAACATCGGACGCATCTGTTTTCCTTTTCTTCGAACGATGTAGTAGGTAATTCTATTGAGTAGCGGTACATTAGAAAGCATCGCTCCTTTGAACTTTTGTTCAAAGAGTTCCATTTCTTTACTAATGGGAATTTTAATATGCTCTACAATATTCATGGAGATACAAAATTACAAAATAAACGCTCGAAAACTACGGTTAGTTACCCGACTTATTGGCTAACTGACCACAAGCGGCATCAATATCTTTTCCACGACTTCTACGTACATTAACCACAATATCGTTAAGTTCTAAGTTAGAAATATACATATCAATCGCTCGAGCATTTGCTTGCTGAAAACGACCATCGTCTATGGGGTTGTATTCAATAAGATTGACTTTACAAGGAACATAACTACAAAAAGTAACGAGTGCTTTTACATCTTCCATACGATCATTAATTCCTTCCCAAACCACATATTCATAGGTAATGGCTCTTTTGGTTTTTTCATACCAATATTCAAGCGCCTCTTTTAAGTCGTTTAAAGGAAAGGTAGTATTGAAAGGCATTATAGAGGTGCGTACTTCATCAATCGCAGAATGTAAAGAAACCGCAAGGTTAAATTTCACCTCTTCATCGGCCATTTTTTTTATCATTTTAGGCACACCAGAAGTAGATACTGTGATGCGCTTTGAAGATATTCCTAGGCCTTCAGGCGAGGTGATTTTATCTATAGCCTTGAGTACATTATTGTAATTCATAAGCGGTTCTCCCATACCCATAAATACAATATTGGTGAGTTTTCTATTATGGTAAAGTTGACTTTGTTTGTCTATAACCACTACCTGATCGTAAATTTCATCGGGGTTTAAGTTTCGCATTCGCTTTAAACGAGCAGTGGCACAAAATGAACAATCTAGACTACAACCTACCTGACTAGACACACATGCTGTGGTTCGTGTGGATGTGGGTATTAAAACGGATTCTACTACAAGACCATCGTGAAGACGGATGCCATTTTTAATAGTTCCATCTGTACTTCTTTGCATGTGATCTACCTTAATATGATTGATCACAAAATGCGCATCGAGCATGGCACGTGTTTCTTTAGAAAGATTGGTCATATCCTCAAAAGTATGAGCTGCTTTATTCCACAACCATTCGTATACCTGATTACCACGAAAAGCCTTGTCGCCATTCGTTTCAAAGAACGTTCTTAATTGTTCTTTGCTAAGGGCACGAATATCTTTCTTTTGAGTTGCTGGTTTCAATATGCTTGTTTTATAGAAATCGATAACAAAGTTAACCAATTTCAGTTCATCTGTACTTGCGATTCGCAAAAGGAATCTGTAGTGCTAAAAAAAACTCCTAGAAAACATCCAGGAGTTTATATTTAAATGCTAAAGAGTATTATAAAATTAACATCGCATCTCCGTACGAGTAAAATTTATAGCCTTCTTTAACAGCTTCTTTATAAGCTTTCATAACAAAATCATATCCTCCAAATGCCGCAGTCATCATTAATAAAGTGGACTTTGGGGTGTGAAAATTGGTAATCATTGCATTAGCAATACTAAAATCGTAAGGAGGAAAAATAAATTTGTTGGTCCACCCTTCATACGGATTTAATCTACTATTTGCAGACACAGAAGATTCAATAGAACGCATTACTGTTGTTCCAACAGCACAAACTCTTCTTTTGTTGTCGAGCGCATTATTAATGGTTTGAGAGCTAGATGCAGGAACAATAATTTGCTCAGAGTCCATTTTATGCTTCGATAGATCTTCTACTTCTACAGCGCTAAAGGTCCCTAAACCAACGTGTAGTGTAAGCTCTGCAAAATCGACCCCTTTAATTTCTAATCGCTTCATCAAATGCTTAGAAAAGTGTAAGCCTGCGGTTGGGGCAGCAACTGCTCCTTCATTTTTTGCAAAAATTGTTTGGTATCGTTCTTCATCAGAAGGTTCTACGTCTCTCTTAATATATTTTGGTAATGGAGTTTCTCCAAGCTCTAATAATTTAGCTCTAAATTCCTCATAACTACCATCGAATAAAAAACGTAAGGTTCTTCCTCTAGAGGTTGTGTTATCTATAACCTCTGCAACTAGACTATCATCATCTCCAAAAAACAATTTGTTTCCAATTCTAATTTTTCGTGCTGGATCTACCAATACATCCCACAATCTGTTTTCTGCATTTAATTCTCGTAATAAAAACACCTCAATTCTAGCACCGGTCTTTTCTTTGTTTCCATACATTCTTGCAGGGAAAACCTTAGTGTTATTTAAAATCATTACATCACCTTCATCAAAATAATCGATAACATCTTTAAACAACTTATGTTCAATAGTTTGAGTATCTCTGTGCAATACCATTAATCTTGCTTCATCTCTGTGCTCAGATGGATATTCAGCCAATAATTCTGGTGGTAAATCAAATTTAAAATGTGATAACTTCATTGCTTTTCTGTTTTTATAAAGTCCATAATTCTCCCCGCCATTAAAACTCAATTGGTTAAAATGGAAAACAAAACAGGGTTAAAACATGGATGGATTTTTCTTGTGAGGCGCAAATATACAATCTGAGCATAGGCCTTGTCAAGTAAATCGACGATTATTTACACTTCCTTAAACTGAAAACCAATTTGTTGGAGGTCGTTCCAGAAGTTTTGATACGATTTGGTAACTACCATAGCATCTAAAATGGTTAAAGGTGTTTTAATCGCAAGAGGAGCAAATGCCATAGCCATTCTATGATCGTTATAGGTCTCAATACTACAGTATTTATGTAACTCTCGACTCGGCTCAAGGTGCAAACTATCAAGGCTTACTTTAATGGATGCCCCCAATTTAGTAAGCTCTGTTTCTAGGGCTTCTAAACGGTTTGTCTCTTTAATTCGTAGGGTATGTAGCCCATGTAAATCGCAGGCTACCCCAAGCCCAAAACAAGTTACTGCAATGGTCTGTGCTATATCAGGTGCATCGGCAAGATCTAAGAAGAGTTTCTCCTCTTGAGCTCTTCTATGCTTGTGTAAGGTGATACTGTTTTCATCAAACGTGGTACTTACTCCAAAATGCTCGTAAATAGCACTCAAACGTTTGTCTCCTTGTAAGCTGTTAAGATGAAATGCTTTAAGGGTAATTGTTGAACCTATGGCTCCTAAAGCCAAGATACTGTAAAAATAGGATGCTGAACTCCAATCAGATTCTACTACAACAGTTTTAGAAGACACCGTTTTCATTGGTGCTACCTCAATTGTTTGAACTCTAAAAGAAGTGTTCACGCCAATACGCGCTAGCAAGCTTAAGGTCATTTCAATATATGGCTTTGAAGTAACGGCTCCCATTAAATCTAAAATCAATCCATTTGGTAAACTAGGAGCAATAAGCAATAAGGCAGAGATGTATTGACTACTAATATTTCCCTGTATCGAAACTCTATTTTTAGTTAGTGTTGTTCCTTTAATTCGTAATGGTGGATATCCTTCTTGAGCAACATAATCAATATCGGCTCCTAAATCGCGAAGGGCATCTACCAGCAATTGAATAGGTCTTTCTTTCATTCGGTCAGAGCCCGTTAAAACAACCTCAACACCCTCTCTACTTGCAAAAAAGGCAGTTAAAAAACGCATAGCCGTTCCAGCATGTCCAATATCTACTACCCCCTTTGCCAAACTCAACGCTTTTTGAAGATGGTGGGTATCATCAGAATCAGAGAGATTTAAAAGCGATAGGTTTGGATATAATTGTTGTAAAATAAGTATCCTATTGGACTCACTTTTTGAGCCAGAAATTATAATTTCTGATGTAAATAGTTTAGAATCAACTCCTTGTAATTGCAACTTCATAAAAATGTGAATCTATTGATAAATGCTTAAATTTAGACCTCTAAAATAAAACAACTACCATGAAAAAACTACTTTTTCTTTTTATTGCTGTGTTTTCTTTTCAGAGCTTAAGTATTCAAGCTCAAAAAAGCACTCAAGACATCGACGAAAAATTCTATGAGGCCACAAAATGGCGAAATATAGGTCCCTTTAGAGGAGGCCGAAGTGCTGCTGTAACAGGAGTTCCTGGAAAAGCAAATCTTTTTTATATGGGAAGCACTGGTGGAGGTGTTTGGCGGACCACAGATGCTGGAAACACCTGGGAAAATATTTCTGATGGTTTTTTTGGAGGATCTGTTGGAGCCGTTGCCGTGAGCGAATGGGATAATAACGTACTCTATGTGGGTAATGGAGAAAAGACCGTAAGAGGGAATGTATCTTCTGGAGATGGAATCTGGAAGAGTGTAAATGCTGGAAAAACTTGGACCCATATGGGTTTAAAAAACTCAAGACATATTCCAAGAGTTCGCATTCATCCTAAAAATCCAGATATTGTATTTGCTGCAGTATTAGGCGATTTGTATAAACCTACCGAAGACCGAGGAGTGTACAAATCTACCGATGGTGGAAATACCTGGAGAAGAGTATTATTCTCTAACGCAGATGCAGGCGCTGTTGATCTCATTATCGACCCTAGTAACCCAAGAATTTTATATGCCACTACCTGGAACGTTCGTAGAACACCATATAGTTTGTCTAGTGGAGGTGATGGTTCTGCACTTTGGAAAAGTACAGACTCTGGAGAAACTTGGACCAATATCTCAACAAACACTGGGCTTCCTAAAGGAATTTGGGGAATTAGTGGAGTAACTGTATCTCCAGTAAACTCAGACATTGTTTGGGCACTTATTGAAAACAAAGATGGTGGAGTGTATAAATCTACCGATGCAGGTAACACTTGGAAACTCATCAATAAAGAACGTAAACTAAGACAGCGTGCGTGGTATTATACACGATTGTATGCAGATACTCAAGACGAGGATATTTTATATGTACTCAATGTACGCTATCACAAGTCTACCGATGGTGGAAAAACCTATCAAACTTTTAATGCACCTCATGGAGATCATCACGACTTATGGATTGCTCCAGAAGACAATCAACGTATGATTATTGGTGATGATGGAGGAGCTCAAATTTCATTCGATGCAGGAATCAACTGGAGTACCTATATGAATCAACCGACCTCCCAGTTTTATCGAGTAACGACCGATAATCACTTTCCCTACAGAATTTATGGGGCACAACAAGACAACTCTACTGTTCGTATTGCACATAGAACTTTGGGGCGCTCTATTGGTGAACGTGACTGGGAGTCTACAGCAGGTGGCGAAAGTGCAAATATTGCCGTAGACCCTACCAATAACGATATTGTTTATGGTGGAAGTTATGGTGGATTACTCACAAGAGTAAATCATAAAACTGGAGAAACTAGAGCTATTAATGTTTGGCCAGACGATCCTATGGGACATGGTGCAGAAGACTTTAAATACCGTTTTCAATGGAACTTTCCAATCTTCTTTTCGCCTAATAAAACCAATCGATTATACGCGGCTTCAAATCGCTTGCATATGACCGAGAACGAAGGACAATCTTGGACCGTTATTAGTCCAGATCTTACTCGAAATGACCCTAAAACACTAGGACCATCTGGAGGACCAATTACCAAAGACAATACCGGAGTAGAATACTACGGAACTATTTTTGCCGCTACAGAATCTAAGTATGAACAAGGTTTATTATGGACAGGATCTGATGATGGATTAGTACATGTAACACAAGACGGTGGTAAAAACTGGACGAATGTAACTCCTAAGAAAATGCCTGAATGGATGATGATCAACTGTATCGAAGTAGATCCATTTACCAAAGGAGGAGCCTATATTGTTGGAACAAAATACAAATCTGGCGACTACACACCCTACATCTATAAAACTGAAAATTACGGAAAGAGCTGGAAGTTAATCGTAGCAGGAATTGGTGAGGAAGCATTTACGCGCGCCTTACGTGCCGACCCTAAAAGAAAAGGGTTACTCTATGCCGGTACAGAAAAAGGAATGTATATTTCTTTCGATGATGGAAAAAACTGGAAACCATTCCAATTAAATCTTCCCATTGTACCGATCACTGATTTAGCAATTAAAAACGATAACCTTATTGCGGCTACACAAGGACGTTCATTCTGGATTATTGATGACCTAACACCATTACATCAGTTTACCCCATCTTTAGCAGATAAGAACTTAATTGTTTACAAACCTCAAGACAGTTACCGTATGAGTGGTGGAGCAGGAAGAGCTTCCAAAACTCAAGGTACTAATCATCCAGGAGGCGTGGCTATCAACTACTATATTGGAGCACTCAATCCAAAAGATGTGGTAAAATTAGAAATCAAAGACCAAAATAATACGGTGATTAAAACCTATAGCACCAAGCCTAATAAAGCGAAAGATGAAAGTATGTTTACCGCAAAGAGTGGACATAATATATTCTATTGGGATATGATGTACCCTGGAGCTGAACGTGTACAAGGAATGATTTTATGGTGGGCATCTTTAGCGGGCCCCATGGCATTACCTGGAAATTACACGGTAGCAATGAGTGTTAATGATGTTGCCGTTTCTCAAGAGTTTAACATCTTAAAAAATCCGGTTTCTGAAGCTACTGAAGCAGACATGAAAGCACAGTTCGACTTTATTATTTCGATACGAGACAAGGTCACAGAAATTCATAAAGCACTCAAAAATGTTGCTAAAATAAGAGCTCAGGTAGCTACCTTAAAGAAATCGATTAGCGATAAAGAAGCGCATAAAGACTTGATAAGCTATGCAGACAACTTAGTTAAAGAGTTGACCGTAATTGAAGAGACGCTTTACCAAACCAAAAGCAAGAGTAATCAAGACCCATTGAATTTTCCAATTCGACTAAACAACAAATTGGCACATCTAAATTCTCTAACTCGTGTAGGTAGTTTTAGACCTACCGATCAAGAACTTGCTTTTAAAGCAGAGATCACCAAAGAGATTGATGCAGAACTGGCCAAACTCAATGCTCTTTTTACAAAAAAGGTGAGCGCCTTAAATCAAAAGGTAAAAGAAAGTCAGATT
>CBFHVY010000058.1:6344-13151 GCA_965659555.1 Flavobacteriaceae bacterium | reverse complement strand
GACAGAGATTTAAAGGAACTCATAAATACGTATGGGTCACCTTTAAAATTCACCTATTTGCCAAAAATTTCTGAGAATATCAACAGAGCTAAGCAGTGGTTTAAAAACGCTAAAGAGAAACATAATTATAAAGGAGACTACTTTTATAGTTATTGTACAAAAAGTTCTCACTTTAAGTATATTCTTCAAGAAGCCCTTAAAAATGAGATTCATATTGAAACCTCTTCAGCTTTCGATTTAGATATCGTTCAACATTTATTAGACGAGGGTAAATTAAAAAAAGGCTCTTATGTTATTTGTAACGGATTTAAAAGAGATCAATACATTAAAAACATAGGGAAACTCATCTCTAGTGGGTTTAAAAACTGCGTTCCCATTATCGACAATTATGAAGAACTCAGTTTGTTGACTAAAGAAACCAAACACAACTTTAAAATTGGAATTCGCATTGCCTCTGAAGAAGAACCTAAGTTTGAGTTTTACACAAGTAGACTGGGCATTGGGTATAAGAATATTGTATCCTTTTTTGAACGCGAAGTCAAAAGTAATCCACAAGTAGAACTTAAAATGTTGCATTTTTTCATCAATACGGGTATAAAAGACAATGCCTACTATTGGAATGAATTAATGAAGTGTATTACCGTTTATATTCAATTGAAAAAAGCCTGTCCCTCCTTAGACAGTCTTAATGTTGGCGGTGGTTTTCCAATTAAAAACTCATTAGCCTTTGAATATGATTATCAGTATATGATTGATGAAATTATCAATCAAATTAATCAGATGTGTGCTAGTGAAGGGGTTGATGTACCCCATATTTTTACAGAATTTGGAAGTTTTACCGTAGGGGAAGCTGGTGGGGCTATTTATGAAGTACTCTATCAAAAGAAACAAAACGATAGAGAGAAATGGAATATGATTAATTCTTCATTCATTACTACCCTACCCGATTCATGGGCTATTAATAAACGTTTTATTATGTTACCCATCAACAAATGGAATCATAGATACGAGCGCGTTTTATTGGGTGGACTCACCTGCGATAGTGATGATTATTACAATTCTGAACAACATATTAATGCCATCTACCTGCCGGTTTATGAAAAGAACAATCCTTTATATATAGGATTTTTTAATACCGGAGCTTATCAAGAAACAATTGGAGGCTTCGGAGGATTACAACACTGTCTGATTCCGCATCCAAAACATATTTTAATTCACAGAGATGAAGACGGTAATTTAACAACAGAACTATTTAAAGAACAACAAAAAAGTAGTGAACTACTCAAAATTTTAGGTTATGAAAACAACTAAGACCTATGCTGGTATTCCAGAACAATATTCAAAATTAGAGCAATCTAAAATTGTTTTAATTCCTGTACCCTACGATGGAACCAGTACATGGCAAAAAGGTGCCGATAAAGGCCCAGAAGCGTTTTTAAATGCTTCTGAAAACATGGAGTTATACGACATTGAAACAGACTCTGAAGTGTATAAAGAAGGGGTGTTTTTAGCAGACCCTGTAACCGAGGATCGCTCTCCAGAAGCTATGGTAGAAGCCGTACATCAGGTGACCAAAAAATACATTAACAAAAATAAATTTGTCACCATATTTGGTGGAGAACATTCTGTTTCTATTGGAACCATTAGAGCCTTCAATGAGTATTTTGATAACCTTACCGTATTACATATCGATGCACATGCAGATTTGAGAAAAGAGTACGATGGATCTAGTTGTAATCACGCTTGTGCAGTGTATGAAGCTTCACAGTCGACCAATTTAGTTCAAGTAGGTATTCGAAGTATGGATACTTCAGAAAAAACAGTGATGAATCTAGATAAAGTATTCTTTGCCCATGATATGGCTGTAAATGAATATTGGATGGAAGATGTTATTGATCAATTAACAGGAAATGTATTTATTACCTTCGATTTAGACGCTTTAGATGTATCCGTTCTACAAGCCACAGGAACCCCAGAGCCCGGTGGATTGTTTTGGTATGAAACCTTAGCGTTTTTAAAGAAAGTCTTTGAAGAGCGAAATGTGGTAGGATTCGATATTGTAGAACTTTGTCCGAACCCAAATCACAAAGCATCAGATTTTGTAGCTGCAAAATTATATTATAAAATGTTAAGCTATAAGTTTTCCTCTAATGACGATACTTATGATTATGAGGAAGAAGACACCACTAACTCAAGCCCATTTAGTAAATTATCAAAATTTAAAAACCTAGACGATGAGTAAAGGAGCTATTGCTGAATTTATAGAAAAATATTATTTACATTTTAATGCGGCAACAGTTGTTGATGCTGCAAAGAGCTACGAAAATGAACTCAATCGTGGAGCTAAAATGTTAGTTTCTCTCGCAGGAGCAATGAGTACCGCCGAATTAGGAAAGATTTTTTCAGAAATGATTCGTCAAGATAAAGTACATATTGTATCCTGCACTGGAGCTAATCTAGAGGAAGACATTATGAATCTAGTGGCACACTCACATTATAAACGAGTACCTAATTACAGAGATTTAACGCCTCAAGAAGAATGGGACTTATTAGAAAAAGGACTGAATAGAGTTACAGACACCTGTATCCCAGAAGAAGAAGCTTTTAGACGTTTGCAAAAACATATTCATAAGATTTGGAAAGATGCGGAAGACGCTGGAGAGCGATATTTTCCACACGAATTCATGTATAAATTATTGCTTTCTGGAGTACTAGAACAGTATTATGAAATTGATATTAAAGATTCATGGATGTATGCTGCTGCTGAAAAAAACTTACCCATAGTAGTTCCAGGATGGGAAGACAGTACTATGGGAAATATATTTGCTTCATATGTATTAAAGGGGGAGTTAAAAGCGAGCACTATGAAAAGTGGGATTGAATACATGACCTTCCTTGCCGATTGGTATACCGATAATTCTAAAAAAGGGATAGGCTTTTTTCAAATCGGTGGAGGAATCGCAGGAGATTTCCCAATTTGTGTAGTACCCATGCTATATCAAGATATGGAACGTGAAGATACTCCTTTTTGGAGCTATTTTTGTCAGATTTCAGACTCTACCACAAGCTATGGTTCTTACTCGGGAGCTATTCCAAATGAAAAAATCACCTGGGGTAAACTAGACATAGATACCCCAAAATTTATTATTGAAAGTGATGCAACTATTGTTGCTCCATTAATATTTGCATACCTATTAAACATGTAATCCCATGAAAAGAGTTATTGTAGACTATTCTAAACTTACCACAGACATCTTAAATCTACTTATAGATAAATTTCCTAACGGATATATCTTTGAAGATATTATTTCATTCAAAAATGCCAAAGGAGAAACCGTTAAAGCCGTAGAAGTAAATACAGAAGACACCATTTATCTAGTAAAAATTAGTAGTCAACTAGAAAAAACTATGGAAGATTTTGCTGAAGATGAAGACTCTTTCGAAGAAGACGATTTTGAAATCAATGAAAGTGATGATGATATTGAAGAATAAAGTTTAACACACTATACATCAACTTAATTCAACTAATTATGGACAGCTCTTTTCACATCTCACTACCCTGTATCGGTATTGAACGTACAAAGAATTTTTATCACGGTATACTTGGGGCTAGTTTAGGTCGAGTAACCAACCAATGGGTAGATGTTAACTTGTATGGACATCAACTAACATTCACCAAATGCGGAGATTATAAATTTGCCTACAAAAACTATAAGTTTGAAGGAACTATATTACCCTCATTCCATTTTGGAGTAATCCTAGCCAAAGAAGAATGGGAACGATTGTATACTGCACTTTCAACGGCCAATGTATTAAAGATTGATAAGACCTCTTTTTTACAAGGAAAAAACGGTGAACATTCTTCGTTTTTTGTAAAAGATCCAAACGGGTATATTGTTGAATTTAAAACCTTTAAAGACGAAACTACCGTTTTTGAATCTTAGTAAAAATGTAAGAATCAGTTACTTTAACTAAAGTGCCTAATAGTAGAAATTACATTATTGGGTATACAGTTGGAGTAGCTGTTTTTTTGTAATTTTTCCACACACATAACTCTCCTCAGGGTCAACAATAATTCTACCCACCATAGCCTCTCTTCCAAGTAACATTCTAAAACCCATAGAATCTCTATTGGTTAAGGTTACTTCAATATCCCATTGATGTCCATCTAGAGTCAGCTCACTTTTAATCACGTAACGTTGTTCGGTAGTACCTGAAGAGCTTTTAATAACACGGCTATCAATCACCTCAGCTTCACAATGAATAATAGTGGTTTCGTTGTTTTGAATAGGATGCACTTCAAAACGAACCCATGTTGTGCCTTGTTTATCAAACGGAGAAATATTAACAGCGTGTAGTGCTGAAGTTTTTGCACCACTATCTACTCTAGCCTTAACGGCAGGAATATTTAATTCAGAGAAAGTACACCATTCTTTATTACCAACAATACTCTTATCAGACATATAAACAAGGAGTTTAGAATTAAAAAAACCGGATGTATATATCCGGTCAATATTACATCATTGCTGCTGCAATTTTTTTATAGGTACCGTTTTCAAGCTTTTCACGTATGGCCGAAAAAGCGGTAATGGTTTCATCGATATCTTCTTGCGTATGGGTTGCCGTTGGAATTAATCGTAAAATGATTAAGCCTTTAGGAATTACCGGATACACTACGATAGAACAAAATACACCGTGATTTTCACGTAAATCATTTACTAAAGCCATAGCTTCTGGCACATCTCCTTTTAAATACACAGGAGTAATACATGTTTTAGTTGTTCCTAAATCAAACCCTGCAGTACGCAATCCAGATTGAAGTGCATTTGTGTTTTCCCAAAGTTTATCTTTTAACTCTGGCATTTTACGTATCATATCTAAACGCTTCAAAGCTCCTTTAACCATAGCCATAGGAAGTGACTTTGCAAACATTTGAGAACGCATATTGTATTGTAAGTATTGAATAACGTCTTTATCTCCTGCTAAAAAGGCACCAATTCCAGCCATAGACTTAGCAAAGGTTGCAAAATACACATCAATTTCTTCTTGCACACCTTGTTCATATCCAGTTCCTCTTCCACCTTCACCTAGGGTTCCAAACCCATGAGCATCGTCAACTAAAAGTCTGAAGTTGTATTTTTTCTTAAGCGCAACAATTTCTTTTAATCTACCTTGTTCTCCTCGCATACCAAAAACTCCTTCTGAAATAGCTAAGATTCCACCCCCCGTTTTTTCAGCCATACGAACGGCACGCTTCATATTTTTTTCGAAGCTTTCCATATCGTTGTGCTTATAAACAAAACGCTTTCCAGGATGTAAACGAACTCCATCAATAATACAAGCATGAGTATCTACATCGTATACAATAATATCGTTTTTAGAAACCAAGGCGTCTATAGCAGACATGATACCTTGGTATCCAAAATTCACTAAATAAGAGGCTTCTTTACCCACAAATTCAGCGCATTCTTTTTCTAATTGTTCGTGGTATGCTGTATGTCCAGACATCATTCTAGCCCCCATAGGGTAAGCCATTCCATGCTCTTTAGCAGCATCTGCATCTGCTTTTAATACTTCTGGATGATTAGCAAGTCCTAAGTAATCGTTTATACTCCAAGTAACTACCTTTTTACCATTAAAAGACATTCTGTTAGAAATAGGGCCTTCTAATTTTGGAAACACATAATATCCTTCTGCTTTATCTGCCCAATTTCCAAGGGGGCCTTTATCTGCTTTAATTCTATCAAATAGGTCGTTCGTCATGGTATTCTTAAAATAAATTTTGCGTCTGCAAAGTAATCGAATTTTTGTCAGTTATTCAAATTTAAACTGAGGTATCACTACGCTACCCTCAAAAAAACGGATGTAAATGGCTATACTTTTTTTGTAGGAATATTTTGCGGTAAGTTTTCGTCGTAGAATCCCACTTTTTTCATCCAAGAATCATTGTAGATTTTATTCATGTATCGAGACCCATGATCTGGAAAAATAAGCACTACATTACTGTGCTCGTCAAACATGCCTTGTGCAGCATATTGAAACGTAGCTTGCATTACAGCACCACAGGTATACCCTGGAAAAAAGCCTTCATTCTTAACAATCGCTCTAGACGCATAAGCAGCATCTTTATCGGTTACTTTTTCATAAACATCAATGATTGAAAAATCGGTTGCTGATGGAATTAAGTTTTTTCCTAAACCTTCAATTTTATAAGGCTTTATTTCTTTTTTATCTAACAGCCCGGTTTCGTGGTATTTTTTAATCACAGAACCATAAGCATCAACTCCTAAGACTTTTATCGATGGATTTTGTTCTTTAAGGTATTTCCCTGCGCCAGAGATAGTTCCTCCTGTACCACTAGCCACCACTAGGTGAGTGAGCTTACCATTGGTCTGTTTCCAAATTTCTGGCCCCGTAGTTTGGTAATGGGCTTCTATATTTAACGCATTAAAATATTGATTGATATATACTGAATTTGGGGTTCTTTCATGAATCTCTTTAGCTACTTCATAATACGATCTTGGATCGTCTACAGGGACGTTTGCAGGACACACATACACTTCGGCCCCCATAGCTCGTAAGCCATCTATTTTGTCTTGTGACGATTTATCGCTTACAGCCAAAATACAATGGTAGCCTTTTACCATACTAATCATTGCTAAACTAAATCCTGTATTTCCAGAGGTGGTTTCTACAATAGTACTTCCTGGTTTTAAAATACCTTTCTTCTCCGCGTTTTCTACAATATGTAGGGCTATTCTATCTTTAGAAGATTGACCGGGGTTAAATGCTTCTAGCTTTGCAAAA
>CBFHVY010000058.1:0-6334 GCA_965659555.1 Flavobacteriaceae bacterium | reverse complement strand
AAAATAAGATCCCGGAAGGTCTTTAGTAATATTTTGAAGTTGAATCATTGGGGTTTCCCCTACCAATGCTAGTATATTTGAGTAGATGTGCTGATTTTTTTGCATATGCTAATGTACTGAAACAATTTTATTCTAATATATCCTCTAATGCTAATAAAAAAGCAAAGTCTTTTGCGGTTTCTTTTAAGGCATCAAACCTTCCCGATGCTCCTCCATGACCTGCTTCCATATTGATATCTAATAGTAAAACATTAGTGTCTGTTTTAAGGTCTCTTAATTTAGCTACCCATTTTGCTGGCTCCCAATACTGCACTTGAGAATCGTGAAACCCTGTGGTGACATACATATTGGGATAATCTTGAGCGACTACATTATCATAAGGCGAATACGATTTAATATAATCGTAATAGATTTTATCATTTGGATTACCCCATTCATCATATTCTCCTGTGGTTAACGGAATACTTTCGTCTAACATTGTACTTATAACATCTACAAAAGGTACTGCAGCTACTATACCATGATACAATTCTGGATTCATGTTTACTATAGCTCCCATGAGTAAGCCCCCTGCCGATCCACCCATAGCATACAGGTGTTTCGCAGAAGTAAATCCATGTTCAATTAAATAATTAGAGCAATCTATAAAGTCTGTAAAGGTGTTCTTTTTCTTAAGCATTTTACCATCTTCATACCAAGATCTACCGAGATACTGACTCCCTCTAACATGCGCTAAGGCATACACAAACCCTCTATCCAAAAGACTCAAACGAGAGGTACTAAATCCATCTGGAATGGTGTATCCGTATGAGCCATAAGCATATTGTAAAATTGGAGTTTCAGCGCTAAGTGTAGTGTCTTTGTGATATACGATTGATAGGGCTACTTTTTTACCATCTCTTGCAGTAACCCAAATTCGTTCACTCTTATAGTTATGCTTATCAAATGTTCCTCCTAGGACTTCTTGTTCTTTTTGAACTATTTTGGTATGGTCAACCATATTAAAGTCTATAACGGAGTTTGGTGTGGTCATAGAATTGTAAGAGTACCGCAGGATATTGGAGTCAAAATCGGTGTTTTCGTAGGCACTAGCAGAATAGGTTTCTTCATCAAAAGGTAAATAATAATCTTCCTTGCCATCCCATCGTTTAATTCTAATTTTATACAAGCCTTCCGTACGTTCTTCAAGTACTAAAAAGTCTTTATAAATTTTAAAATCTTCTAGCAACGTATCTTCTCTGTGTGCAATAACTTCCTCCCAATGTGCTTTAGTTGTTGCATGAACAGGAGTTCTCATCAATTTAAAATTATCTGCGCTGTCTTTGTTTGTCAACACATAAAAGTGATCCTCATAGTGAGCTATACTATATTCTAAATCTCGCTCTCTAGGTTGAAATAAACGCAACGCTCCGTCTGGAGTATTCGCATCGAGTATTCTGTATTCTGTTGATACGGTGCTATACGAACCGATAACAATATATGCATTAGACTTAGACTTGGTAACATAAGTACCAAAGGTTTCGTCTTGTTCATGATATACCTCTACATCTTCAGAGGCTGGAGTACCCAAAACGTGCTTAAAAATCTTATAACTCCTTAAGGTTACAGGATCTTTCTTAGTGTAGAAGATGGTTTTATTATCATTCGCCCACACAGAGCCTCCAGTGGTGTTATCAATGATATCTTTGTAAAGTTTACCCGTCTCTAAATTTTTGATTCGTAAAAAATATTGACGACGACTAACGGTATCGGTTCCAAAAACAACTAAATTATTATCTGGACTGACATTTAGCCCCCCCAATTGAAAGTAATCGTAGCCTTTGGCCTCCTCATTTACATTGAATAAAATCTCTTCTTCAGCAGCTAAATGTTGCTTTTTTCTAGAAAATATAGGGTATTGTTGTCCCTTTTCATATCTCGTTATATAATAATATCCGTTTTTCTTGTAGGGTACAGAAGCATCATCCTCTTTTATTCTACCCTTCATCTCTTCAAATAAAAGGTCTTTTAATTGTTGAGTATATCCTGTAACGGCTTCATAATATGCATTTTCTGCATTGAGATAATCTATAACTTCTTGTGTTTCTGGGTCTTTAACTGGTGCATTTTTTTGATCATCACTTAAACGCATCCAGAAATAAGGATCAACCCTAAGATCATTGTGTTTTTCTAATCTTGTAGGTTTTTTGGGTGCAATTGGTGGAATTGCTTGAGAATCTTTCATGGATGTGTATTAGTACGAGCCAGCAAAAATAAGATTTAATACCAAAAATGAAATTAATAATGGCCTTATTTTTAGACTTAGAAATCGAATATATTCAATTATAAATACTCGTATTTCGTTAATTTTAAGACGATTTAAACCCTTTTAAAATGCTAAAATGAGCTGATTAGGTTTTATGTATTTATCAAAAAATGTAGTACATTTAACCTTTAACTATTAAAACTTTATTCATGAATTCAAATCAACCTAGACCACAGAATTATTTAGTGGCCGCTATTTTATCAACTATTTTTTGTTGTTTACCAACCGGTATTGTTAGTATTATTTATGCTGCAAAAGTGAATGGACTGTATGCTGAAGGAAGGTATGATGAGGCGGTAGCTGCATCTAAAAACGCTAAAACTTGGTTTATCGTTTCATTAGTCATTGGACTTATCGTTGCTGTTTTATATTTCCTATTTGGTTTAGCAATTTTTGGCGCAGCCATGAATGCTTAGTTAACTTAATTAATGCACATTAAGTATAAAATTAGTTTAGGGGTAGCTGTACTTAGTCTGCTATCCCTATATTTTTTTTTCGAACCTGTACAAGGTTCCTTTTTCCCAGAATGCCCATTTCATACCCTTACCGGACTCCATTGTCCCGGTTGTGGGTCTCAAAGAGCTACTTACGACATCCTTCATGCTAACTTTTTAAGTGCGCTTAGTCATAATGCACTTATGATGGCCAGTATTGTTTTTGGAGGAGGACTATTGCTTTATTCTAAACAACAGTTTTTAAATATCATATATCACCCAAAAACACCATGGGTTGTTTTAGGAGTGGTCATTGCCTTTTGGATACTGCGAAATATACCCTTCTATCCTTTTAGTCTTTTAGCGCCATAAAAAAAGGAAGCGTTTGCTTCCTGATTTTTTATGAGGTAAATTCTGATATTGTTTTTTTGATAATCTCCACACAATCATATAACTGTGCTTCGGTGATGACTAAGGGTGGCGCAAATCGAATGATATTTCCATGCGTAGGTTTAGCCAATAAGCCATTATCTCGTAGTTTTATACAAATATCCCAAGCGGTGGTACTGTCCTCAGAATCGTTAATCACTATAGCATTTAACAAACCTTTACCACGAACCGAACTTACTAGCTCGTTAGTTTCAGCAAATGCAGACAATTCTCTTCTAAAAATGGTTCCTAATGTATAGGCATTTTCTGCGAGTTTTTCCTCTTGTACTACTTCTAGAGCAGCCATTGCCACAGCAGCAGCAATTGGGTTACCTCCAAAAGTAGACCCATGGTTACCTGGTTGAATAACGTTCATGATTGCATCATTGGCTAAAACAGCAGATACTGGGTACGCCCCTCCACTTAGGGCTTTACCTAAAATTAAAATATCTGGCTTTACCTCTGGCGTACCTGAACAGTTTTTATCGGCACAAGAACAATTTCCACACGTAGCTAATAAACGTCCTGTTCTTGCAATACCGGTTTGAACTTCGTCGGCAATAAATAACACATTGTGTTGTTCACACAAGGCTTTTGCCGCTTGTAAATACCCTTCAGAAGGAACATATACTCCTGCTTCACCTTGAATAGGTTCTACAAGAAATCCTGCAACATTAGGATTGTTGGCTAAGGCTTCCTCTAGTGCCGTAAGGTTATCGTACTCAATCTTAATAAATCCATTCGTAAAAGGTCCGAAGTTTTTTCTTGCTACGGGATCATTTGAAAAGGAAATAATAGTGGTTGTACGTCCATGAAAATTGTTTTCACAAACAATAATTTCAGCTTCATTCTCATCAATACCCTTAACTTCATACGCCCATTTTCTACAGATTTTCAAAGCTGTTTCAACAGCTTCAGCACCAGTATTCATTGGAAGTAGTTTATCGAAACCAAAAAATTCTGAAGCAAATTTTTCATACTTACCCAGCATGTCATTATAAAATGCTCTTGAAGTTAACGAAAGGGTTTGTGCTTGTGTGGTTAGTGCATTTACAATTTTTGGGTGACAATGTCCTTGATTTACTGCAGAGTAGGCAGAAAGAAAATCGTAGTATTTTTTTCCTTCTACATCCCAAACATAAACGCCCTCTCCTTTATGTAACACCACAGGTAATGGGTGATAGTTATGCGCTCCGTATTTGTTTTCTAAATCGATCGCTTGCTGCGATGTAATGTGGTCTAAAACAGCCATTTTAATAGTTTTTAATTTGATAAAATAACCATTCCTACTGTACCTTTATTCTTTCGAAGAAACGAAAATTCAGCGTGGGAGAGAAATCATCCCTAGGGCTTGCAAGGTACTAAATAATCCATATTTAGTAAAAATAAATGGTGGTTTATTCTATTTTTGCAGTATGAGAAAAAAGAAAGAAAAAAAGGTTTTCGAACAGATAGAAGTACTTGATGCTGGAGCTCGTGGAAAAACCATTGCTAAAGTCCCAGATGGTAGAGTTGTTTTTTTATCGAATGCTGTTCCAGGAGATGTAGTTGATATTCAGACTACCAAAAAAAGAAAAGCCTATTACGAAGGTAAAGCCATTCATTTTCATTCCTATTCAGATCGACGTACAACTCCTGTGTGTACACATTTTGAGTATTGTGGTGGTTGCAAGTGGCAACACATGAAATACGAGGATCAATTGTATTACAAACAAAAAGAAGTAACCAATAATCTTATCCGCATTGGTCACTTAGAATTGCCAGAGGTCACTCCTATTCTTGGATGTACCAAAACTTATTTTTATAGAAATAAGATGGAGTTTTCATTTTCAGCAAATCGCTGGCTTACTTATGAGGAATTACAGTCTGATACCGTTTTTGAAAACACCAATGCCTTAGGATTTCATATTTCGGGGATGTGGGATAAAATTTTAGATATAGAAGAGTGTCATCTTCAAGAAGACCCTTCAAATATCATAAGAAATAGTATCAAAGCATTTGCCATTGAGCATCAGATTCCTTTCTTTAATCCAAAAACGCAAGAAGGAATGTTACGCACCTTAATGATGCGTATTGTTTCTACCGGAGAAATCATGCTTGTTATTCAGTTCTACAAAGATGATATGCGCTTAAGGACAGCGCTTTTAGAGTATATTAAAACCACGTTTCCAGAAGTAACATCTTTGCAGTACGTTATTAATGGTAAAGCAAATGATACACTATACGATCAAGATATTATCTGTTATCACGGAAGAGATCATATCTTCGAAGAAATGGAAGGTCTTCGATTTAAAATAAATGCCAAATCATTTTATCAAACCAACTCCGACCAAGCCTATGAGTTGTATAAAATCACACGAGATTTTGCAGGATTAACAGGTCAAGAATTGGTGTACGATTTATATACTGGTACTGGAACCATTGCGCAGTTTATTGCTAAAAAAGCAAAAAAAGTAGTGGGTGTAGAATCGGTTCCAGAAGCTATTGAAGATGCTAAAAAGAATGCTGAGCTCAATGGTATTACGAATGCTGAGTTTTATGTAGGTGATATGAAAAAAGTATTTACCGAAGCGTTTATCGCCACTCATGGTACACCAGATGTAATCATCACAGATCCACCAAGAGATGGAATGCATAAAGATGTAGTTGCTCAACTACTGCAGGTGATGCCTGCTAAAATTGTATATGTAAGTTGTAATTCTGCAACACAGGCTAGAGATCTTGCATTACTTAAATCACACTATTCAATAACCAAAACACAGGCGGTTGATATGTTTCCTCAAACACATCATGTAGAAAATGTTGTACTTTTAGAAAAAATTTAATCCATGACTAGATTATCACAAAGCGAAATCGAAGACCGTCTTGAACATTTTCCAGATTGGGAATATGCAGACAATGCCATCCATGCCGAATTTGAATTCGACAATTTTAAGGATTGTATGAGTGCTATGAGTAGGATTGCCTTCGAATGTGAAGCATTAAACCATCATCCAGAATGGACTAATGTATACAATATGTTAACCATTTCTTTGAGTACTCACGATGCTGATGGAGTAACTGAATTGGATTTTAAATTAGCTGAAGCTATTGAAGCTATCGTTGAAGTTGAAGAAGAATAAACAACCTTACCCATGCTAAAAAAGTATTGCTTATCGTCTCTAGT
>CBFHVY010000057.1:368-13182 GCA_965659555.1 Flavobacteriaceae bacterium | reverse complement strand
CTTCTTGTAGAAGGTGGTGAGCTAGCAGTTTCGTTTACTCCTACCGCTCAGGGATTTACCGAGGTTGTTTTATCAGGGCCAGCTCAATTTGTATTTAAAGGGTCAATTGCATTATGATTTCACTCCGAGGTAAACATATCCAACTTCGTGCGCTAGAACCAGAGGATCTTGAGTTTTTATATGAAATTGAAAATACCCTCGCTTTTTGGGAAATCAGTCATACTCAAACTCCATTTTCTAAATACACCTTAAAAAAATACATTGAACAAGCTGCCCATGCTGACATTTATGAAGCCAAACAATTGCGTTTACTTATTGTGCATAGTGAAACTCAACAAGCCATTGGTATGATTGATCTTTTCGATCTTGATCCACACCATCAAAGAGCAGGTATTGGCATCCTAATTCATCCAGAATGGCAAGGCAACAACTATGGAAACGATGCTTTAGCTACCCTAATAGACTATTGTAACCAACAGCTTCACTTACATCAATTGTATGCCAATATACTTTCAGAAAATACAGCGAGTATTGCTTTGTTTAAGAAACATGGATTTACCGAAGTAGGTATTAAAAAAGCATGGATCAAAACTGCTGATGGATTTAAAGACGAACTTCTAGTACAACGCATTTATGAAAGCTAATCTCCTAAAAATTATAGCGGCAGTACTATTGAGCATTGGTGCCATAGTGCTTTATAGTTCCTACAAAAAAATATTCGGAAAACAGGTTCTTCAAGATCATCCACTTTATGTGAGTAAACATGATAACCTCGATAGCATTGCCAAACATATACACCCTTTGGTTAACTCAGATGCATTTCTATGGGTAGCTCAGAAAAAGAAATTTAAGACTCCTAAAAGTGGAAAGTACATGCTTAAAAAAGACATGTCTTTTAACGAGGTAATTAATCTTTTAAGAAGTGGGAATCAAACCCCTGTCAATATTTCATTTAATAACCAAGACCGCTTAGAAAAGCTTGCAGAACGACTATCTGAACAATTAGATCTAGAAAAAGATACTCTCTTAGAAGCCATGCTTGATAGTACTTTTTTAATCCAGCATTCATTTACTAAAGCTACTGCACTAGGCATGTATATTCCCAATACGTATGAAGTATATTGGAATACTTCTGCGGAAGGCTTAAGAGACCGCATGTTTAAAGAATACCAAAGTTTCTGGAATGCGCAACGCAGACAAAAAGCAAACGCACTAAAAATGAGTCCACAAGAAGTTATAACCTTGGCCTCGATTGTACAGAAAGAAACTGCTTATGCTACCGAACGTCCTATTGTAGCCGGACTCTACATTAACCGATTAAAAAGAGGCATACCATTGCAAGCCGACCCAACTATTATTTATGCCATAAAACAAGTAAAAGGTGATGACTATGTGGTTAAGCGAGTTCTCAATAAAGACTTAAAACTACCCTCGCCATACAACACCTACCTTAATAGGGGTCTTCCACCGAGCCTTATTGCTATGCCAGACATTTCTTCCATAGAAGCTGTGTTAAACTATCAAAAACACAATTATTACTATATGTGTGCCAGCATAGAAAAGCAAGGATATCATGAATTTTCTACCTCCTTATCTCAACACAATAAAAATGCCCAGAAATACCAAAAATGGTTGAATAAACAAGGGATTAGAAGGTAACTTTTTTCGATTGAAAAAAAACATAAATTAGCTGATAAACAGTAGTTTATATTTTTGTTGTATATTTGCACCCGCAAAACAGAAAGTACCTAAATATTAGAAAATATTGTATTTACATTAGTATAGCATCCTTACTATTTTACGCTGCTAAACGTACAGAAAAGTCATCTGAAGCTCCTGCAGCTCAAGCTAGGATTTCGATGCAGAAAAGCGCTCACAATATTCCCTTTATTGAAAAAAACTTTATTGCTTTTAAGGAAGCACTTGCCTTTAAAGAATCACAAGGAAAATATCACGTGGTTAATACTTTAGGATATCTAGGCAAATACCAATTTGGTGCTACCACCTTAGAACGCTTCAAAATATACGACACAGAAGCTTTTTTACGAAACCCAGAACAACAAGAAAAGGCGTTTAAAGCACTCTGCAAGGTTAACAAATGGATTTTACGAAAAGACATTAAACGCAGCGTGGGTAGAACGATTAATGGCATTTACATTACTGAATCTGGTATCCTTGCCGCAGCTCACTTGAGTGGCGCTGGAAATGTAAAAAAGTTCTTGCGAAGTAATGGTGAGATAGATTTTTCAGATGCATATGGTTCAACAATTCAAGCCTACTTAAGCTTATTTGCTGGATATGATGTTTCTACCTTAAAAGCAGACCGTAAAGCTACAGTCTAAACTATTTGTGAAGAATAAAAATAGCAGGTCTTTTATGAAGATCTGGTTGTTGTTGTTTCCACTCTTGAATTGTGTAGGTTTTAATATACTCTGTAGACAAGGTTATATCTACAGCAATACACAATCGAGTAGAGGGTGTTAAACTTGCTTTTAAATCAGTAAACATTTTGGCATTCCGGTAAGGGGTTTCAATAAAAATTTGAGACTGATCTTTGTCTTTAGATAATCGTTCGAGTTCTTTTATTGCTTGTTTACGCTCAGCTTTGTCGATCGGCAGATAGCCATTAAATGCAAAGTTCTGTCCATTCATACCTGAACTCATTAATGCCATTAAAATTGACGATGGGCCTACCAAAGGAACTACTGTAATTCCTTTTTTATGTGCCAATTGAACTATAGTTGCACCAGGGTCGGCAACCGCTGGAACGCCTGCTTCAGACAATAACCCTACCGAGATCCCTTCTTCACACACATCTAAATACGATTGTACTTCTAGAGTATCTGCATATTTGTCGAGTAACTTAATAACCAAGGAAGGTTGAGATTTCTTTGGACTTATCTTTTTTATAAATCTACGAGCAGACTTTTCATTTTCGACAACATAATATTCAATTTCTTCGATACATTTTTTAACCGATAAAGGCATCACCTCCAAGGGTTCTGTATCGCCAAGCGTTGTGGGAATTAAATAGAGTTTACCTTTCATTATTAATTGTATTTGCTATTCTATCGCAAGCTTCATCGAGCATAGTATACACCTTTTCAAACCCTTGATCTCCTCCATAATACGGGTCGAGAACACTTTGGTTTTTACCAGGATATACCTCATTTAAAATCATCTTTACCTTTTTACGATCCTTGTCATCTCTTGCTAGCATTAGGATATTCTGATAATTACTCTCATCCATAGCATAAATACAATCAAAATAATCGAAGTCTGAAACTACAAATTTTCGAGCTCTTTGTTGGGTAATATCGATACCATGCGTTTTAGCTACAGCAATTGATCGAGCATCGGGCAACTCTCCTTCATGATACGCAGCTGTTCCTGCAGAATCTACAAAAACTTCGGAAGACACTTTATGAGCTAAAATACCGTGTGCTAAAGGAGATCTACAGATATTCCCTAAGCAAACCATGAGTATTTTTTTCATTGTAAGGTTTAGAAGGTTAACTTTTTGGTAAGCTCTTCTACGTATTTTCTAAATTGCTTGTCAGTTTCTGTTAAGTTGTCTACTGTTTTACAAGCATGCAATACTGTAGCATGATCACGTTGTCCGATCTGAGATCCAATACTTGCTAACGATGTTTTAGTCATTCGTTTTGCAAAATACATGGCCAATTGTCTGGCCTGAACAATATGTCTTTTTCGAGTTTTAGACTGGAGGGTAACCACATCCATATCAAAATACTTCGATACTACTTTTTGTATATAGTCAATAGAAACTTCTTTCTTAGTATTCTTAACAAACTTATCAACGATTTGTTTTGCTAATTCTAGAGAGAATTCTTTTCGGTTAAAAGACGCCTGTGCAATCATAGAAATGATAACACCTTCGAGCTCTCTTACGTTTGATTTGATGTTTTTAGCAATGTATTCAACAATCTCATCTTCCATTTCAACCCCATCTCTAAAGAGTTTATTTTGTAAGATGGAAATACGTGTTTCGTAATCTGGTGCTTGTAATTCGGCAGAAAGTCCCCATTTAAAGCGAGATAGCAAACGTTGTTCGATATCTTGCATGTCTACAGGTGCTTTATCTGATGTTAAAATAACTTGCTTTCCGTTTTGATGTAAGTGATTAAAAATATGGAAGAACACATCTTGCGTACCTGCTTTACCCGATAAGAATTGTACATCATCGATAACCAACACATCAATCATCTGATAGAAATGAATGAAATCGTTTCTGGTATTTGACTTTACTGAGTCTATAAACTGTTGGGTAAATTTCTCAGAAGAGATATAAAGTACTGTTTTCTCAGGGTATTTATCTTTAATTTCAACACCAATAGCATGTGCTAAATGTGTTTTACCTAAACCAACACCACCATAAATAAGCAATGGATTAAAAGAAGTACCTCCGGGTTTATTTGCAACAGCCATTCCTGCAGATCGAGCCAAACGGTTAGAATCTCCTTCTACAAAATTATTAAAGTTGTAATTTGGATTGAGTTGCGATTCTATCTTTACTTTTTGAAGACCTGGAATTACAAACGGATTTCGTAACTCTCGCTTGTCAGCGTCAAAAGAAACTGATACTTTTTGTGGTTTAAGTGGATCTCTGTTTGAACTTGGAATTTTTACTGTCTGAGGTCTATTACTACTATACGTATTTTCCATACGCACGTCGTAGATCAATTTTGCCTCATTACCTAACTGTCTTACCAAAGCTACACGAAGCAATTTTATATAGTGCTCTTCAAGCCATTCATAAAAGAATTTACTAGGTACTTGAATCGTTAATGCTTCACCCGATAATTTAACTGGTTTAATTGGTTCGAACCAAGTCTTATAAGCTTGTGGCTTAATATTATCCTTTATAAAGGACAAACACTCATTCCAAACTGATTGTGCAGTTTTAGTCATTTAATTAGTAAAAAAATTAGTTGTTTAACAGATAATATGTTATAAATGTTCTCTCTTTCTGTAGCGATACAAATGTGTGAATAAATTTTAGTAAAAAAAAATCAAAACGCTATTGATTATTAATTTTTTTTTTCGTAAAATGAAACTCAAAATTGTTTAAAAATCTTGATTAAATTTTCAACAAAAACAAGAGTTCGTTACGGCGAAACGGACCAAATGGGAGTCGTCTATCACGGAAACTACGCCCAGTATTTTGAAACTGCTCGAACAGAGTGGCTTCGGTCTTTAGGAGTTTCGTATAAAGATATGGAAAAAAACGGAACTCAGCTCCCGGTTATCGCCCTGAATTTTAACTTTATAAAACCTGCGTTTTACGATGAAGTGCTCACGATTACCTTAGTACTCAAAAAACCGCCGTTAGTAAAAATTGTTTTCGACTACGAAATTCACAATGAATCAGGAGAATTGATTACAACAGGGGGCTCCACGCTAGCATTTATGGATCGCAAAACAAACAAACCTATGAGTTGCCCTAAACTGATATTAGATAAGTTACAATTCTAAAATCTCAAAGGAAAGTTTATAGGTATTTTCAAAAATAGCCGTCATTTTTTTGGCAGTGTTCTCTCTAACAGATACAATATAAGTACACCGTTCTTTAAGCTCCTGAGAAACCAATGTTAAATGATGTTCTTGCAGCATTCTTAACACCACGCTCATCATCTCATAATCACAGGTCAATTTAAAATACACCGATATAAAACGCTCTTCAATGGTCGCAACTTCCAAAGCCATTTTCGCCGCTGTTTTATAGGCTTGTATAAGTCCACCAACACCCAATTTAGTTCCACCGAAATACCGAACAACCACCACTAAAACTTGAGTCAGATCAAAAGCTTGAAGTTGACCATAAATAGGAAGTCCTGCCGAATTGCTTGGCTCCCCATCATCTTGAACACGATGACTTTGATACTTAACTCCCAATTGCCAAGCATAACAAAAGTGCCTAGCCGTATGATGTTGCTTTTTTACATCTTCTAGTCGTTCTTTTACCTCTTCTTCCGATTGCACAGGAAAAGCATAAGCGAAAAACTTGCTTCCCTTTTCTTTAAAAAGGACTTCTTCTGAAGGGGTTACTATGGTCTTATAAACATCGTTCATATTATACTGAAACAACTAAGAGTATACTTACAATAGCTAGTGCAATTCCCAACCAATTTTTAATAATGAGATGCTCTTTAAACAGCAATAAACCAAATATGGTAGAAAGAACTACAATACCTACATTATTTATGGTAAATAAAATGGAACTCTCTAAACCATCAGATTTAAGTGCTTTTAACAAATACACGATAGAAAAGTAATTTGGAACTCCTAGTACGATTCCTCCTATCACATTTTTAAGTGCTAACCGAAGAACTCCTCGAATACTTTGAACAACTAAAAATAAGATTCCAAAAAGAAAGGCAAATCCAAAAATAGTGGCAGAAAAAACAGGGACACCACCATTAGGAACAGCAGTGGTTTCAATATATTTTATGGAGGTATCTATAAACCCCGAGCCTAAAAACAGTAAAATAGGATAGCTTAAGCTTTTGAGTTGAACAGGTTTGGTATCACTTTTAGCTGAAACAAGGTACACTGCAAGTAAGGCTAAAAGAATTCCAATGATTTTTAGAAAGCTTATCCCCTCATTGTATGCAAATACACCAAATACCACAGGTACTATTACCGACATTTTACTTGCAACAGAAGCAACCGATAGCCCATTTTCTTGCGCTGTTAATCCCATAATATTAAACACAGCAATAAATAATATGCCTAAAAAAAAGGCTCCAATAAACCAGGGCTGACTTGGTATTTCTGTTAGGCTTAGTGGTATTGAAGAAGAGGAATACCCTATTAGAGAAGCTACCAGATAGTTTACCACTATAGCTTGTAACAAATCTACCTTATAGCGGTTAAACATTTTGAAAACCACAAACAAACTGCTTGAAATGAGTATACTTATACTAAGGTAGATCATACTAAAAATTCAGGTCTGGTGAGTAAGGTACTTACATCTTCTGTTTTCGGGTTGATATTCCAGGAAGCTATACCCAACCCTTTTGCGGTTTCAATATGTTCTTGAGTATCGTCGATAAAAAATGTGGTTTCCGGTGAACATTGGTGTGCATTTAAAATATATTCAAACGGATCTTTATTTGGTTTTCGCATGTGAATTTCGTGAGAGAGATAAAAACCATCAAAACAGTTTTTAAATTCAGCAAACAAGGCTGCTCCCCAATGTTCTTTAATCCAATTAATATGTAATTCGTTAGTATTACTCAACAACAGCAAGGTATAGTTCCCACTAGCTTTAAGCGCTTTTAAAAATTGCAACCTATGTAATGGAAAGTCTAACAAAATAGCATTCCAGGCTTTTGTAAAATCTTCAGCAGTTATCGTAGGATACAACTCTTGAAAGGCTTTAATCAACTCCTCAGTAGAAATATCGCCAACTTCATACGCAAAGGTTTTGGCCATCATTTCAAAGGTAACTTCTGTTACCCCAAGATCATATAATGCTGTGTAAGTAGCCTCTTTATCTAGATTGATAAAAACATCTCCAAAGTCAAATAAAATAGTATTAATCATGTACATAGTGTTTTAAAACATCTCCTTGAACATCTTCTTGCGTATAACTGTAATCTATGAGCTTTGGAGCAGGAACACCTTCGCCAAAAGAAGTCGCTCCAACAAAAACCCTTGCCTCATCAAATACCCCTTCATCAATAAAACACTGAAGTGTTTTGGCACCACCCTCAATAAGCACAGATTGAATTTGACATTTATAAAGTAGGGAGCAAATTTGTGCTGCTAAAGGTTCGTTAAACTTCAATTCTTTTTGAAGAACATGAGCCGGCATGTCTTGTTGTTCATCCGTTAGGAGTATTGTTTTAGCATCTGCATCAAACACTTTGGCATCTGATGACAGACTTCCTTTTTTTGCAACAACAATCCGAACAGGATTTTCTCCTTTCCAACTTCGAACAGTTAATGAAGGATTGTCTGCTAATACAGTATTGGCCCCTACCAAAATAGCGTGTTCTTGAGCACGCCATTTATGCACGAGTTGTTGGGCGTATGGATTACTTATCCACACGGGTTCTTGTCGCTCTTTTTGTAGAGGAGCGATAAAACCATCTTTTGTTTCAGCCCATTTTAAAATAACATAAGGACGCTGTGCATGGTGTACCTTAAAAAAACGTTTGTGATGTTCTAAACATGCTTGCTCCAAAACTCCAATATGAACATCAATTCCTGCAGCCATTAATTTTTGAACACCTTTCCCAGAAACCACACTATGGATATCTAGGCACCCAATCACCACTTTTTTAAACTGATGATGCACAATTAAATCAGCACACGGAGGTGTTTTTCCAAAATGAGCACAAGGTTCTAAAGTAACATAAAGTGTAGCTTTTGAAAGAACGCTCGTATCCTTCACCGATTGAATGGCATTTACCTCTGCATGAGCACCTCCATAAGGACTGGTAAACCCTTCACCAATAATAGTATCTTTATATACAACAACAGCACCCACAGATGGATTAGGACGGGTTGTTCCTATCCCTTTTTTTGCCAACTGTAGACAGCGTTGCATGTAGAATTCGTTTTTCAAAAACTAAAGGTTTGAATGGTAAAAAATCGGTAACTTGCTCCTGCAAAAATACAGTATTAAATGAGATCTGAAGACTATATCATTAGAGAAATACAACCTAATGACAATACACAAATAGCTGTGGTAATTCGGTCGGTACTTATTGAGTTTGGTGTTCCTAAAGTAGGAACAGCTTATGAAGATGTTGCTTTAGACGATATGTTTACCACGTATCAAAAAGAAAAGGCCGCCTATTTTGTAATTGATCATAAAGGTAAAATTATTGGGGGTTGTGGCATTGCACAACTCGATAATTTTGAGGGCAACACCTGTGAACTTCAAAAAATGTATTTTTTACCAGAAGCAAGAGGCATTGGCTTGGGTTCAAAAATGATTAGCACATGTTTGGCTAAAGCAAAAGACGTGGGTTTTGAAAACTGTTATTTAGAAACCATGCCCTATATGGATTCTGCAAGAGCCTTATATAAAAAGAATGGTTTTAAAGGTTTAGAGGCTCCAATGGGAAACACTGGTCACTATTCTTGTAATGTTTGGATGCTCAAAAAATTATGACCCTACGTAGCTTTAAAAACAAGTGCCTTACCACACTTTCGACTATATTTCCTAACTCAGAAATTGAAACCTTTTTCTATTATCTACTAGAAGACTATCTAAATCTTAAACGAATTGAGTATAGTCTTCAACCAGATACCAGCATTGATGAACAAACATTAGAGAAGCTTGAAAGCGCTTTAAAACGACTTGAACAACAAGAGCCCATTCAATATATTTTGGGCCACACAGAGTTTTTTGGCCTTCCTTTTAAAGTAGATAAAAACGTATTAATTCCTAGATCAGAAACAGAAGAACTTGTCAATTGGATACTCGAAGACCTGCAAAGCAACTCGTACCAATCGCCAATACACATTGTAGATTTAGGTACAGGTAGCGGATGCATTCCTGTGAGTCTTCAAAAAAACCTACATCATGCAAATATTACCGCAGTTGATCTTTCAGAAGAAGCGTTGATGATCGCAAAAACAAATGCACAAAACAATGCTGTTACGATAGACTATATTCAAGGTGATCTTTTGACTCCAAAAAGCTTAGCATCACGTTTTGAGACTGCTTTCGATATTATTGTGTCTAACCCCCCCTACGTGAGAGCACTAGAAAAAGAAGACATGAAGAACAATATTTTGGACTATGAGCCTCATCTAGCCCTATTTGTTTCCGATGATGACCCACTACTCTTTTACAATGCTATAGCAGATTTTGCTTTGCAAAAACTGAATCCAAAAGGGGCTTTATATCTCGAAATCAATCAATATTTAGGAAAGGAGACCAAAGCATTACTCCTAGACAAAGGCTTTAAGACAGTAGTATTAAAAAAAGATTTTGTTGGAAATGACAGGATGATAAAAGCAACATTCAGCTAATGTTAAAGGCTAAAAAAATAGTCGTTGTTATTGTGGTTGCACAATTCTTATGCACATCGTTGTGGTTTGCGAGCAATGCTGTAATGCAAGAATTGATTTTTGACTTTAACCTTCAAGAAACTGCGCTCAGTCACCTAACCATTGCAGTTCAATTTGGTTTTATTATTGGAACACTTTTATATGCTTTTTTTACGATAACCGATCGATTTGCACCCTCAAAAGTATTTTTTTGTAGCGCTTGTTTAGGCGCCTTAAGTACCGGACTCTTAACCTTGGAAACCAATACTTTTTGGAGCTTGATCTCACTTCGTTTTTGTACCGGTTTTTTCTTGGCTGGAATTTATCCTGTAGGGATGAAAATAGCCGCTGATTATTATACCAAAGGTCTAGGTAAAGCATTAGGGTTTTTAGTAGGAGCGCTTGTCTTAGGCACTGCATTTCCACACCTACTTAATGCATTTAGCACACAATTTTCTTGGACAGAAGTTATGCTTAGCACAAGTGGTTTAGCCTGTGTAGGAGGACTTTTAGTACTAGTCTTGGTTCCTAATGGACCCTTTAGAACAAAGGGAACTGCATTAAAACCAATGGCTATTTTTAAAGTGTTTCAAAACACCACCTTTAAAAAAGCTGCTTTTGGTTATTTTGGACATATGTGGGAACTCTATGCCTTCTGGACTTTTGTTCCTCTGCTCATCTCATACTATAATAATATTCAGGGAGATACACCAATCCCTGTTGCTCTAGGTTCGTTTATTGTAATCGCTTCAGGAAGTGTTTCCTGTGTTTTAAGCGGGTATATATCTGAAAAGTTGGGACTTCAAAAGACGGCTTTTAGTATCCTTATCCTCTCTGGAATATGCTGTTTAGCTTCACCGTTCCTATTTAGTATCGCTTCACCATATTTCTTTGCTGGCTTTTTAATCCTTTGGGGAATGCTTGTCATAGCAGATTCTCCACTATTTTCAACTTTAGTAGCATCAAATGCTGAACCAGAGATAAAAGGAACTGCGCTGACTTTAGTCAATAGCCTAGGTTTTGCCATAACCATTCTGAGTATTGAAATACTCAACATACTTCAATCGAGTTTTTCGTTTACTTTTATTTTTATGGTATTAGCGATAGGACCCATTATTGGAGTTGTGCAATGGTTAAAAACCTAAAGCAAAATACAGTATATTTAACACTAAAACCTCCGTACCATGAAGAGCATCGTTTCCAGTATTGTTATCCTACTTTTAAATTATTCCATCTCCATGGCACAAAACCCTACTTTTGATAAAGCAGTTGCCTCACCAGATGCAATTATAAAGACATTATATAAAGTGATTTCTGGTGAAAAAGGAGAAGCGAGAAACTGGACACTCTTTCATCACCTGTTTCATAAAGAGGCCAAACTAATTCCAACAGGTAAAACTCAAGACGGAAAAACCATGGCGCGCTTTATGACCCCAGAAGGCTATCAAAATACCTCTGGAAATTGGTTGGTTGAAAACGGTTTTTATGAAAAAGAAATCGGTAGAACTACAGAAACATACGGTGCTATAACACATGTATTTTCAAGCTATGAATCCTTTCGATCAAAAAATGACACCAAGCCTTTTATGAGAGGAATCAATAGTATTCAACTCTTAAACGATGGAACACGTTGGTGGATACTCAATGTGTATTGGTTTGCAGAAACCAAAGAACACCCAATTCCCAAAAAATACCTCAACTAAAACTACTGTTGTACAATTCGCAACGGAGCATACACTCGTACCGCATTTTGCAACACACTAGCCTTACTGAGCGCCATCTTCTTACGTTGTTGAGTGGTAAAATAATCCATTTGAGTTGTAAAGTGTTCACTTTTTGGATTAGAGGAAGCACCATAACTATTTACCGTTTCGATTGCAACCCCATCTTTACTGAACGAAACCAACGAAATATAAGATTCTCCTGCAGTAGCTCTGTAAGTTCCATCGTCTTGTTTGGCACTATATATCGCAGCCAAAACATCAGGAGCACCACCAATGGGCAAAGAGATATTCCCTCTAGTATGTCGTTGAAGTTGCCCTAATGGAATATCGAGTCGCCCAAAATTATCAAGCAATTCATGTTTCGCTTTGGTAATACCATATACTGCATCGTCTTTAGTAATAATACCACCTCTAACCGATCGGTCTTCTGCTTTTCTGCGTTTATCTAAATGCATCCAAGAGAGAATATAAAGCGCTGCAGTAGTGTTTTGAATACCCGTTTTTCTATCCCAGTTGTTAAGCAGTTGAATGGCATCAGAAATTTCGGGATGCTCTTCTGGAGACAACTGCATCATCAATTCTAGGTTTACTGCCGTTCGCGTATTCATATTGGTAGGGTATTGATTGTCGTATTTGATGGTTTTAAAATCATCATACGATATCGAATCATACTGTTGCATCAATTCTAAAAATCGTGTACTTCTATTGTTTTCCATACCCATGGGTTGAAATCCCATCACTGCATTGAGTTGAGTTTCGTTAGGATTTTCGGAAGGCGCTGTTGCAGAAAACGGAGTATTATTGGTGTTAAATACCCATCCACTTCTAGGATTAAGCACCTGCGGAAGACTGTCAAAAGAAAGCACCCCTTCACCCCATAAAGTCTCCGAAGTATTTCCTGGTAAAATTTTACTCCAATTGTACTTTGGATTTCGATTCGGGAAACTACCATTACTCACATAATAAATGGTATCATACACATCGGCATATACAATATTTAAGGAGGCTAATCCCCGCATTTTAAGAGCATTCTTAAACTGGGTAAAATTTTGCGCTTT
>CBFHVY010000057.1:0-358 GCA_965659555.1 Flavobacteriaceae bacterium | reverse complement strand
TCAGCCATTTTAATCGATTTTCCAACCACAAATTGCCAAGCAAACACACCATCGTCAGTGACAAAAGTAGGACCGTAGTTACTTTCATAGATTGTTCTTGAAATCGGTATTTTGATAGGACCTGCAACTTTTAGCCAAGACGTATATTTTTTTTCTTTTAGGGGTAGCCAAGCGCCATCGAATTTATAGTGAAGTTCTTTTTCAGGATGCATTTCAAGTTGATACACATCAGAGAAGTCACCATGATTTACCGTATGTGCCCAACCTAACTTTTCGTTCACTCCATGAAAAATACAGATGCCTCCAGCAAAGGTACCCCCTAAGATATTCATCCCTTCTTCACTTATTAAATGTGCTT
>CBFHVY010000056.1:0-13233 GCA_965659555.1 Flavobacteriaceae bacterium | reverse complement strand
GAATAACGTACAGAAGTATACCTATAACATCAGCTAAATTTTATATTTTCACTGAAATTTAGCTGATGTCTATGTTTAAAAAAGTCCTGTTTTTCTTCTTTCTTTTCAGAATTTTGGGATTTCATGCTCAAGAAAGACTAAATACACAATACTCCCCTTTTTTAGCTAAAACCTATTATAACTTTAATTTTGGAGCTGTTTTTAATAACTTCTCAAATGAGAATTTAGCTCCCGGATTTGACACGGCAACCTTTCGTAAAAACAGATTTTCAGGTCGATTTTTGCTTGGTTATAAGCTCAATCCAAAACTCGGACTTCAATTTGGAGTGCTTAGGCCTGCTTCTTGGTTTTCGTATGAGAACATCAATAACATTGGATATAAGCGTACGGTTTGGATGAATATTTGGAGTTTGTCGTTAAAACAAGAATTATCGCTCTCAAAAAAGTACTCCATATATGGTGAGCTTGGTATTGCCAATGAAAGTAGAGTAGGGTTTGCCATAGATAATCAATCAATTTATGACGATGCGCATTTCGCTAACCTAATTGCCGGAGTTGGTGTTTCGTATCGTCTCTCTGATACTTGGAGCTTTTTGGTGAATACCACCTATTTACCGAAGTCAACCAAATACAATCAGCCTGCCATTGTTCAAGCTTCTGTTGGGTTGAACTATAACATGCAACAGATTCCTAAAGAAAAGGCAATACTTTACAAACTAGATCAAACGTATTTTTTTCCGAAACAACTGATACAAGTGAGTTATGGAACAAGTGCACTCGGCTTTTTGCCCAATCGATTTTTCTCTATGAACCTTACTGTTGGAAATTCTAAAAGCATAGGAATACCTATTTTTTGGTTGGGAGAATCTAAGGCTAGACATACGTTCGGGGTCAATTATCAACGTACTGCATTTCGAACCCAAAAGTCTTTTTCTTTAGATTGGGGCGCTGGGTTAACGGTGTTTGAAACCCAAGCTACCCGAGAAAAAGTTGTAGCGCTATCGGTGTATCCCGTATTACGATTTTATGTTTGGAGGCATCCGAAATTCGATATGTATACCAATTATTCAATTATTGGTCCCACCTTTATTAGTAAAAAGAATATCGATCATTTAGAAACAGGGCCTCATCTAACCTATCAAGATTTTATGGGTATCGGAGCTTTTGTGGGGAAGACAAGAAGACTAAATCTAGAGCTTAAAATCATGCACTATTCCAATGGAAATATATTTCCAGAAAATGCAGGAGTTGCTATTCCTGTATTATTGACACTTGGAAAAACATTTTAATGGTTTATAGCGACTTGTCAAAGTTTTCAATGACTTGAATAATCAGTGTAACGGCGTCAACATAAAATGCTTCATTGATGTTTTCAAACGTATCTGTAGGTTTGTGATAGTCTTTATGATCTTCTACACCAAAGTAGATAAACGGAATCTGTCGTTTGTGAAAGATTCTATGATCAGAAGAACGAGTCCAATCGTCTTGCTTTTTATTGTTGGGGTCATCATGACCAAATAACAACTGAAGCGGCGTTTGTAGCCCTTGAAATCCGTTTTTTAATTGCGGATAATGGTACAGGCCAGAAGCATACAATTCTTTGGTATCGTTATGAGCTATCATATCCATATTAATATTTAAGACAATATTTTCTTTTGGGGATGGATAGTTGGCTACAAAATATTCAGCACCATGAGACCCTATTTCTTCTGCATCTACAGCAGCAAATAGTAAGGTGTGTTTCGGTGTTTTATCTTTAAAATACTGCGCAATACTAATCAAGGCGGCTGTTCCAGAAGCATCATCATCTGCACCATTGTAAATTTGACCATTGCGAATACCAAGATGATCTAAATGTCCAGTAATAACGATTACTTTAGAGGAACTTCCTTTGATATACCCAATCACATTTCCTCCTACAACCGTAGTATCTGGAACATTTGAAAAATCCTTTTTAGGATCCTGAATCGGAAACAAACGTTGACGCATTCTTCCCGATAGTGTATGATTAAATTGTTGAATGAATCCTGAATTTAGGTACGGACTTAGGCCAACCGATTGAAATTGTTCAGCTATAAATTGTTGAGCTTTGTAGTTTCCAGGAGTAGAAAATCCTCTTCCTTCAAAAGCATCGCTTGATAAGGTTTTGATGTTTTTTAAAAGGGTTGCAGCATCAATCTCAACAGCTGTTTTGTTTTGAGAACATGCTGTTAAACTTAGAGATAATACTAAGGAAAAGAAAAAGTGTTTGTAATTCATGGCGTATTTGTTAAGAGTCTAAATGTACAGTTAATATTCGAATACAAAAAAACCGTTATGTAAATGCATAACGGTTTTAAACAAACAACTAATTCTAAAACCTAATCGTTCAAGAATGGGTTTACTATGTTAGAAACAGTACTTATTTTCTGAAGTTACTTTTTCTGCAATAGTGTTTCGTAAGGCAACAACATTAGGATGGTTTGCGTATTTGGTAAAACGTTTTAAGCCCATTAACATCATGCGTTGTTCATCTCCTTCGGCAAAAGAAACTATACCTTCTTTTCCGTTTTTAGTTACAATATCTACCGCATTATACAAGTATAATTTTGCCATAGCTATTTGTGTTTTTTGTGCTTCTTCACCAAATCGTTTAGCATTTTTCTCTGTTCTTAATAGGGTAGATTCTGCCATGTAGATTTCAATCAAGATATTTGCAGCAGCCATTAATAATTGTTGGTGTTGATCTAAATCTGGTCCAAATTTTTGAACAGCAGAACCTGCGACCATTAAAAACACTTTTTTAAGTTTAGCAATCATTTCTTTCTCTTCTGCAAATAAAGCTGAATAGTCTGGAGTGTCAAAAGAAGGAATACCCATAAGTTCATCAGCAACTTTCATCGCAGGATTTAATAAGTCTACATGACCTTTCATCGCCTTTTTTACTAACATCCCTACCGATAACATTCTATTGATTTCGTTAGTTCCTTCGTAAATTCTAGCAATACGAGCATCTCTCCAAGCAGCTTCCATTGGGGTGTCTTCTGAGAAGCCCATTCCCCCAAAAATCTGAATTCCTTCATCAGCACAATGTTGAACATCTTCTGAAACGGCTACCTTTAAAATAGAGCATTCAATAGCGTATTCTTCTACACCTTTCAATTCTGCTTCTTGATGTGAGCCCCCTTCAGCGATACGAATAGCAATTCGGTCTTCGATATCTTTTGCAGCTCTATAGCTTGCCGATTCACCGGCATAGGCGTTTGTAGTAATCTCTGCAATTTTTGCTTTAATAGCTCCAAACTCTGCAATAGGCGTTTTAAATTGCTTTCGTTCGTTTGCGTATTTTACGGCTTCTGTAATAACTCTTCTTTGCGAGTCTAAGCACGCCCCGGCAAGTTTTATTCGACCTACGTTTAGGGCGTTCATCGCAATTTTGAATCCACCCCCACGTTCAGAAAGCATATTTTCAACCGGTACGACCGTATCGTTAAAAAAGACCTGACGTGTAGACGACGCTCTAATACCTAATTTATGCTCTTCTTCTCCTAATGTGATTCCGTTTGATGGATCGTTTTCTACTATAAAACCGGTAATGTTTTTATCATTTTCTATGCGAGCAAAAACAATAAATAAATCACAGAACCCTGCATTTGAAATCCACATTTTTTGACCGTTAATAGTATAGGTTTTTCCATCCTCAGATAGGGTAGCAGTGGTTTTCCCAGAATTGGCATCCGAACCAGCACCTGGTTCTGTTAAACAGTAGGCTCCCATCCATTCACCCGTAGCGAGTTTAGGGACATATTTTTCTTTTTGAGCTTGGTTACCATATAGAGTTATGGGCATAGTCCCAATACCAGTGTGTGCTCCAAAAGCAGTACTAAAAGATCCAGTACCACTAGAGATATAATCACACACCAACATGGTTGATACAAAGCCCATACCAAGACCTCCAAACTCTTCAGGTACCGCAACACCTAAAAAACCGAGTTCACCCGCTTTTTTCATACAGGCTTCTGTAAGGGCATAGTCTTTCTTTTCAAAACGATCTCTATGAGGAATCACTTCTCTGTCGTTAAACTCCATTACAGCCTCCTTCATCATTAGTTGTTCTTCTGAAAAATCTTCAGGAGTAAACACATCTTCACAATTGGTTTCTTTAACTAAAAACTGACCTCCTCGTAATAGCTCTTTATTTTTTGTTTCCATTTCTATAGTTTTTTTTATTGTATAAATTCAAATATTCCGGCAGCACCTTGTCCAGTTCCTACACACATGGTTACCATTCCGTATTTCCCTTTCATGTCTTGTTTGCGCATTTCATCGAATAACTGCACCGATAATTTTGCTCCTGTACATCCTAATGGGTGACCTAGTGCAATAGCTCCTCCGTTAACATTAACGATGTTTGGGTTCAGGTTTAATTCTCTCATTACAGCTAACGACTGAGAGGCAAAAGCCTCATTTAACTCAATTAAGTCGATATCGTTTTGTGATAGACCTGCTTGTTTTAAGGCCCTTGGAATAGCGGCTACTGGTCCAATACCCATAATTCTAGGTTCTACTCCAGCGGCAGCATAATTAACTAATCTTGCAATAGGCTCTAAGTTTAATTCTTTTACCATGTCTTCGCTCATCACCATAACAAAAGCAGCGCCATCACTCATTTGTGATGAGTTTCCAGCTGTTACACTTCCGTTTGCAGCAAATACAGGGCGTAAGTTTGCTAATGCTTCTTTGGTGGTTCCTGCTCGCGGACCTTCGTCTTTAGAAACGGTATAGCTTTTTGTAGCTTTTTTGCCATTGGCATCTAGGTACGTTTGGTGAACCTCAATAGGTACAATTTGTTCTTGAAAACGATGTTCAGCAAGAGCTCTTAACGCTTTCATATGAGAATTATAAGCAAATTCATCTTGATCTTCTCTAGAGACTTTAAATTGATTTGCGACTGCTTCTGCAGTATTTCCCATTCCCCAATAATAATCTTCGTGTCCAGCTTTTACTGTATCGTAATTTAATTCTGGTTTATAGCCTGTCATAGGTACTGCACTCATGCTTTCTGCTCCTCCGGCAATAATACAATCTGCCATACCCGCTTGAATTTTAGCAGTTGCCATGGCAATTGTTTCTAGTCCTGACGAACAAAAACGGTTTACAGTTACCCCAGGAACATCAACACTGTTTAACCCCATTAAAGAAATTAAACGTGCCATATTTAATCCTTGAGGCCCCTCTGGCATGGCATTACCAACAATTACATCATCAATTCTTTTTATATCGAGTTGGGGTAACTCTTTAATCATATGCTGAATAGTTTCAGCGGCCAATTCATCGGTTCTTTTAAATCGGAACAATCCTTTTGGAGCCTTTCCAACGGCTGTTCTATATCCTTTAACTATATATGCTGTTTTCATCTTGTTAGTTTCTTAATGGTTTACCCGTTTTTAACATATGCAGAATACGTTCTAAGGTTTTACGCTCAGTACATAAGCTCAAAAATGCTTCTCGTTCAATATCTAAAAGGTATTGCTCGGAAACTTTGGTAGGTTCAGATAAATCTCCTCCTGCCATAACATAAGCGAGTTTATTCGCAATTTTTTTGTCGTGTTCTGAAATGTAATGACTCGCCTCCATAGCATCTGTTCCTACTAAGAACATTCCTAAAGCTTGCTTTCCAAGTACCAACACATCTTTACGTTTTACTGGTTGTGTGTAGCCAGCTTCTGAAAGAATCAAGGCGTGCTTTTTAGCTTCTGCTATTTGACGATCTTTATTAACAACCACTACATCTTTTCCTTTTTGCATAAGTCCTAAATCAAAGGCTTCGTAGGCAGAGGTGGCCACTTTTGCCATTCCGATGGTTAAGAAGTGTTCTTGTAATACATTTAATTGTACATCGCCTTTATGGAATAAATCGGAGGCTCTTAAGGCCATCTCTTTAGATCCACCACCACCAGGAATTACTCCAACACCAAATTCTACGAGTCCCATATAGGTTTCTGCAGCTGCTACAATTTTATCGGCGTGTAAGGAAATTTCGCATCCTCCACCTAAGGCCATCCCATGAGGAGCAGAAATGGTGGGGATTGATGAGTAGCGCATACGCATCATAGTGTCTTGGAAGTATTTGATTGCCATGTTGAGTTCATCGTACTCTTGCTCAACGGCCATCATAAAGATCATTCCGATATTGGCTCCTACCGAGAAATTAGCCCCTTGGTTTCCAACCACAAGTCCGGCGTAATTTTGTTCTGCTAAATCAATAGCTTTATTAATGGCGGCTAAAACATCACCACCAATCGTATTCATTTTCGACTGGAATTCTAGGTTTAAGATACCATCGCCTAAATCTTCGATAACCGCTCCTGAGTTTTTCCAAACTTCATTTGATTTTCGAATATTATCTAAAATGATAAAAGCATCTTGCCCAGGTTTTTTAACTTGAGTTTTTGATGGTATATCGTAGTAATAGGTGGCACCTTCTTTAACTGTGTAAAATGATGTTTGACCATTGGCAAGCATTTCTGTTACCCATGCTGCAGGTTCTTTTCCTTCAGCTTTCATCATGGCAACGCCTTCAGCTACTCCAATAGCATCCCAAATTTGGAAAGGTCCGTGTTCCCAACCAAATCCTGCTCGTAAGCCATCATCTATTCTATACAGTTCATCAGAAATTTCTGGAATTCTGTTTTGAACATAGGCAAACATAGCCGCAAAACTTTTTCTATAAAATGTACCTGCTTTGTCTTTTCCTGCGACTAAAACTTTAAAACGATCGGTAACATTATCAATCGTCTTGGTGAGTTCTAAGGTGGCAAATTTTGCTGATTTTTTAGCTCGGTATTCTAGGGTTTCTAAGTCTAAAGAAAGAATTTCTCTTTTTCCATGAGCATCCTTAGTCATTTTGTAAAACCCTTGTTTAGTTTTACTTCCCAACCACTTGTTTTCCATCATTTTATTAACAAAATCTGGAATGACAAATTGATCTCTCATTTCGTCGTTTGGACAATTGTCTTTAACACCATTGGCTGTGTGTACTAGGGTATCTAAACCAACAACATCAATGGTTCTAAAGGTTGCCGATTTTGGACGACCAATTACAGGTCCGGTAAGTTTATCAACTTCTTCAATAGTTAAGCCCATTTCTTTTACAACATGGAATAAACTCATGATGCCAAAGATTCCTATTCTATTTCCAATAAAAGCTGGCGTGTCTTTTGCTAAAACGGAAGTTTTGCCTAAGAATTTATCTCCGTACATCATTAAGAAGTCTGTAACGTCTTGGGTACATTTTGGACCAGGAACTACTTCAAACAACTTTAAGTATCTAGGCGGATTAAAGAAATGCGTAACTGCAAAATGCTTTTGGAAGTCTTCACTTCTTCCTTCATTCATAAATTTGATAGGAATCCCAGAAGTATTCGAGGTGATTAAGGTTCCTGGAGTTCTGTACTTTTCAATTTTTTCAAAGACTTGTTGTTTGATGTCTAATCGTTCCACAACAACTTCCATTACCCAGTCTACATCTTTAATCTTATGAAGATCGTCTTCTAGGTTTCCCGAGGTAATACGATCAGCAAATTTTTGACTGTAAATAGGAGAGGGTTTCGATTTTAATGAAGTCTGTAAAGCTTCATTAACCAATCGGTTTCGAACCACTTTGTCCTCCAGGCTTAATCCACTCGCTTTTTCTTTGTCGGTTACTTCTCTTGGTATAATGTCTAGTAAAAGAACTTCTACACCAATATTGGCAAAATGACAAGCAATACCGCTTCCCATAATTCCAGAACCAATAACGGCGACTTTTTTAATTCTTCTTTTCATGATGAGGTTTTAATTTAAACAGCTTTCTTCTCAATATCTTGATATATTGACTTGTCGGCTATGAGTTTATTGATTGTGTTTGTTACTTTAAAAAATGCATCGATATCTTCTTGATCTACCTCTGTTCTTATAGCTTCATTAAAAACAATAACAGACTCTCTTGATATTTTTCGCATCTTTTTTCCAAAGTCAGTCAGTTTAATAATTACGCTTCTTCCATCATCTGGATTTTTCTCTCGTGTAATAGCACCTTTGTCTTCCATGGTTTTTAAAATTCGAGATAAACTAGTGGGTTCCATTCCCATTAAAGGACCAAGCGATGTAGACGGAGTTCCGTTTTCGTAATCTATGTTTAATAAAACAAACGCAGTAGCCATAGTGCTACCATGAAGCGCTGCGCGCTCGTTGTAGAGCTTTGCAACAGCTTGCCATGTTGCGCGTAATTGATGATCTATTGATTGATTTTTTTCCATTACACCAAAGATAGTAAAATATACTATGCGTGCATAGTATATTAGAAAAAAATTATGCATGCATAGTAAATTTTGTAACAACTTTGTAAAATGAGGACTAATAACTGAGTTTTACAATTCATTAACCTGAGTTTGATTTGAAATCCTTAGGTTTGTTTATGTCAATTTAAAAATAGGTAGCCACGAATCATATGAGTAACATCCTAGAAATTAAGAATGTCGTTAAAAACTATGGAAATTTTACGGCCTTAAATAATGTCTCGCTAACGATTCCGAAAGGAAGTGTTTTTGGTCTTTTAGGGCCAAACGGAGCTGGAAAGACATCGTTAATTAGAATTATCAATCAGATTACATTACCCGATAGTGGTGTTGTTGTGCTTGATGGTGAGCCTCTTCAACCGAAACATATTGAATATATTGGATACCTTCCTGAGGAACGTGGTTTATATAAAAGTATGAAGGTAGGTGAGCAAGCGCTTTACCTTGCGCAATTAAAAGGCTTAAGTAAAGGAGAAGCAAAGAAGCGACTGATGTATTGGTTTGAAAAATTTGAGATTTCTTCTTGGTGGAATAAAAAAATTGAGGAGCTTTCTAAAGGAATGGCTCAAAAAGTACAGTTTATTGTAACGGTCTTACATCAACCTAAACTATTGATTTTTGATGAGCCTTTTTCTGGTTTCGATCCTATAAACGCGCAACTCATTGCGAAAGAAATTTTACAACTCAGAGATGAAGGAGCGTCGATCATTTTTTCAACTCACAGAATGGAATCTGTAGAAGAAATGTGCGATGATATTGCCTTAATTGATAAATCGAATTTGATTTTAGAGGGCAAACTCACCGATATTAAAAAACAGTTTAGAACCAATACTTATCAAATTGGGGTAGAGACACTAAAGAGTGCTGAACTAGAAAACTCACTCGCTGAAAAATTTTCCATAAGTACGTCTGAGTATGCCTTATTACAAGAAGGTGTTTCGCTTAATGTGCATCTTACAGATGGAGCTACTGCAAACGACTTATTGTCTTTTATTAGTGCTTATGGTCAAGTACACCACTTTACCGAATTGATTCCGAATGCCAATGAGATTTTTATTAAAGCCGTGAACAAAAACCAATAACCATGAGTAAGTTATCGTTAATTATTAAAAGAGAATTTATCGCCAAGGTTAGAAATAAGTCATTTTTAATCATGACTTTTTTGAGTCCATTGTTGGCTATTGGAATGATTGCTCTCGTTGTTTTTTTAATGAAAAAGAACGATGAGAATGTAAAGAAGATCGCTTATGTAGATGCTTCAGGCTTGTTTACTAAAGACAATTTTACAGATACTAAAACCCTGCATTATGAAGATTTTTCTAATGTTGGTATTGAAGCCACTAAGAAAAAAGTAGAGGCTGGCGAATTTTATGGTGTGTTATACATTCCTAAAATAGACAGCTTAGAAATATTGGTAACATCGGTTGAATTCTTTTCGAAAGATGCCCCAGGAATGTCTGTAATGGGAAGTTTAGAACGAACTATCGAGAGTCATCTGCGCAATTTAAAACTCAATAATTTTGGTATTGATTTAGCTAAGATTGAGGCTTCCAAGTTTTCTGCAGATATTAAAATGCTAAATTTTTCTGGTGAACAATCTTCTAAGTTAATTAATGGCTTAAAAATCGGTTTAGGTGCCATTGCAGGATATCTCTTGATGATGTTTGTTATGATCTATGGAACTTCGGTTATGCGAAGTGTGATTGAAGAAAAAACCAGTAGAATTATTGAGATTATTGTTTCTAGTGTAAAACCCTTTCAGTTGATGCTGGGTAAAATTATTGGAAATGCTTCCGCAGGATTACTTCAATTCTTTATCTGGGGGGTATTGTTGTTTATCATCTCTACTGTAGCTTCAACGTTTTTAGGAATTAATCTTTCGGAGGTGCAGCCTACTGAGATGTCGCCAGAACAACTAGAAATGCTTAAACAAGCGTCAGGAGGAAAGATGGAAATGATTATTCAAGAGGTCTATAGGTTGCCTATTTTAAAGTTATTTGTACTGTTTATCTTTTACTTCTTTGGTGGGTTTATGTTGTACAGTTCGTTATTTGCTGCCATTGGTGCTGCTGTAGATAATGAAACCGATACTCAGCAATTTATGTTACCCATTATGTTGCCTTTAATTTTAGGGGTATATGTTGGATTTGCCACGGTAATTAACGATCCACATGGCCCCATTTCTACCATATTTTCCATCATTCCGTTTACATCACCAATAGTAATGTTAATGCGAGTTCCTTTTGGGGTATCTTGGATAGAATTAATTTCGTCTATGGTTTTATTATTTTTTACCTTTGCTTTTATGGTATGGTTTGCGGCTAAAATTTACCGTGTGGGAATTTTAATGTATGGTAAAAAACCAACCTATAAAGATTTATATAAATGGTTAAAATATTAAACGGTGGATAAGATAAACAGCTTCTTAAATTTTACATTTAGTTTTGGTGAGAAAATACATATTGATGTAAAAACCATCTTAATTATTTTAGTACTACTACTACTCACGAACTGGTTTTTAAAAATCACAAAAAAGATTGTAAACAAGCGTTTAGATGATGAAGATAAAGGAAAGTTTAAATCTATTTTCTCCTTTTTAAAATACTTTATTTACATTATAGTGTTGTCTATCGGACTTCAATCTTCTGGTGTAGAATTGGGGGTTTTATTAGCAGGTTCTGCAGCTTTATTAGTGGGTATTGGACTTGGTTTTCAAACCTTATTTCAAGACATTGTTTCCGGAATCTTTATCATTGTAGATAAATCATTACATGTAAATGATATTGTTGAGATAGATGGAAAAATAGGAAAGGTGTTTGAAATAAAATTAAGAACCTCAAGAGCGGTTACTATAGACGATCGAGTAATGATTATACCTAACCATAAATTTATGACCCAAAGTTTATTTAATTGGACTCAAAACGGTAACGTAACTACGGAGTCTGTAGACGTGGGGGTTGCCTATGGTTCAGATGTTGAATTGGTAAAAAAAATACTCTTAAAAGTTGCAGCAAGTCACCCTCTAGTGCTTAAGGAACGAAAGCCAGATGTACTGTTTACCGATTTTGCTGATAGCGCCTTAATGTTTCGTTTAGTTTTTAGTATCAGTGATGGTTTTACTCGAAATAAAATTAAAAGTGATTTGAGATTTGCCATCGATAAAACTTTTAGAGAACACAAGGTTCAAATTCCATTCCCTCAAAGAGACGTACATTTATTTCAATCGAAAGCTTAAACTTTAAACTCACTACATGCCAAAAATATTAATCATAGAAGATGAAGCAGCCATTAGAAGAGTGTTGGTAAAAATTATTGCTGAAGAAAACGACACCTATGAAGTTGCTGAAGCCGAAGACGGTTTAGCGGGTATTGAAATGATTATGAATACGGACTTTGACCTAGTTTTGTGTGATATTAAGATGCCTAAAATGGATGGGGTTGAGGTGCTTCAAAAGGCCAAAAAAATCAAGCCCGAAACTCCAATTGTCATGATTTCTGGTCATGGAGATCTCGATACTGCTGTAAACACCATGCGCTATGGTGCCTTTGATTATATTTCTAAACCACCAGACTTAAATAGACTCTTAAATACCGTTAGAAATGCTTTAGATAGAAAAGAGCTGGTTGTAGAAAACAAACGCTTAAAAAAGAAGATCAGTAAGAACTACGAAATGATTGGTGAAAGTGAAGCCATTCAACATATAAAAGATATGATTGAAAAGGTTGCTGCCACCGATGCGAGGGTTCTTATTACTGGCCCAAACGGAACAGGTAAAGAATTGGTTGCTCATAGGTTACACGAGCAAAGTGATCGTGCAAATGCCCCACTCATTGAGGTAAATTGTGCTGCCATTCCTTCCGAATTAATAGAAAGTGAACTTTTTGGTCATGTAAAAGGGAGTTTTACCGGCGCTAATAAAGATCGTGCTGGAAAATTTGAAGCAGCAAACAATGGTACTATTTTCTTAGATGAAATAGGAGACATGAGTTTGTCTGCTCAAGCAAAAGTACTTCGAGCTCTTCAAGAGAGCACCATTTCTAGAGTGGGAAGTGATAAAGACATCAAGGTAAATGTTCGTGTTGTAGCAGCCACAAATAAAGATCTTAAAACTGAAATTTCAGAAGGAAGATTTAGAGAAGATTTGTATCACAGATTAGCCGTAATTCTTATTAAAGTACCGGCCTTAAATGATCGAAGAGAAGATATTCCTTTACTAATAGATTTTTTTACCAACAAAATAGCAGAAGAGCAAGGCATGCTAAAAAAGGAATTTTCTAAAGAATCTGTCGAATTACTTCAATCGTACGATTGGTCTGGAAATATTAGAGAACTTAGAAACGTAGTTGAACGTTTAATGATTTTAGGAGAGCAGCAAATTACGAAGAATGACGTACAGTTGTTTGCTTCAAAATAAACCTAAGGTTGGTTGAGTTCGGCTAATAAGAGTGTATATTCTTTTTGAGCAGTATGGTAAATCTTTTCAACTTGATCGAAAAGTTCTGCAATTCTTTCGACCTCTTTTTCTTGCAATGCTAGATGCTCAATTGTAGTTAATAAATCGTTTACAGGAAGTCCCATAGTAATAAACGATGATTGTAAAAAATGAGCAATCTGTGCTATTTCAGTATAATTCTTTCGCTGCGTTTGCCTTTTTAATTATAGCTTTTAAGCGTTCTTTATGTGAGGCCTTCTGCAGCTTTTGCTTTGAAATCTTTTGCTGTATTAGTTTAGAATGCTTTGCTTTATTAACGGTGTTTTTTGCTTTCCCTCTTTTTGCCATACCCACAAATGTAATAGAAAATAAAATGTAGATACAAATATAAATCGTTTGAGCGGATACGGCTTGAGCATCCCTTGAGATATTAACATAAAAAACAGGGGATTTTAACAAGTTCTTGGCTTCATTTTTTATAT
>CBFHVY010000055.1:0-13321 GCA_965659555.1 Flavobacteriaceae bacterium | reverse complement strand
TAACCTTGTACAGTAAATAATGGCGTTTTTAATTCGTGAGCAACATTTCCAAGAAAGTCTTTTCTAAAAGAATCTCTTTCTGTAAGGTTTTGAATTTCAATACGCTTGCCTTCTACAAATTCTTGTACACTTTTCGAAAGCACATCGATATCGGTGGTAACAGGAGGTCTTTTAATAGCATCCGTTTCGAGAATAGAAAGTTCTTTGTAAATTTTCTTCATACGTCTCTGAATTAATTTTTCAGCACGTTTTTGAATCAGTACAAACGAAAGACAAAAGAAAACCACGATTCCAACTCCAATAGCAACAACGCCGTGATATGAACCATAAAGCGCATAAGTTAGGGTCGCCACACCAATCAGTATGCAGGTGAGAAATAATGCAGACCAGAAAGAAAATGAATATGTTTTATTAATTTTCATGAAGTGAAGTTACTTGTCTTCTCCTTCAATAACAAATTTGTACCCAACACCTTTGACAGTTTTAAAGTGGTGGTCACCAATTTTTTCGCGGAGTTTTCTAATGTGAACATCAATGGTTCGTCCACCCACAACAACTTCATTGCCCCAAACATTATCTAAAATTACTTCACGTTTAAATACCTTTCCCGGTTTTGAAGTTAATAATGACAGAAGTTCGAATTCTTTTCGAGGTAAAATAATTTTTTGATCTCCTTTAATGATAAGATACTCTTCTCTATTAATAGTTAGATCTCCAATTTGAGATGAAGAACTGTCGGAGGGTTCAGTCGTTTTTACTCTTCTAAGTAATGATTTTACCTTGCTTACAAGCACTTTAGGTTTTACGGGTTTAGTAATATAATCGTCTGCACCTGCATCGAAACCTGCAAGTTGAGAATAATCTTCACCTCTTGCGGTTAAAAATGAAATCAATACATTTTCTAAGCTTGGCGTAGCTCTTATTTTTTCACAAGCTTCGATACCGTCCATTTCAGGCATCATAATGTCGAGTAAAATAAGATCGGGGACGATTTTTTTAGCAGATTTAATAGCTTCTAAACCATTAACAGCAGTAAACACTTGATAGCCTTCAGATTTTAGATTATACCCTACAATTTCAAGGATATCGGGCTCGTCATCAACAAGAAGAATTTTTATGTCGCTATTTTTCATAATGTGATTATACCTTCCAAAAGTAGCGATAATTCAATAAAAAACAACGGCTTAACAATGATTTAATCTGTTTACATTGACTTAACACTCTCATAACGCAAGGATAATTCTCAACTAACCTTGACTTTACAAAGTAGACTCAATTTTGCAGTGTAAAAAACAAAAACACAACATGAAGAATTTCTTGATTATTGCTGCGATATTTTTAAGTCAGCTTATTGTGGCACAAGACAAAGGAACCATTACAGGTAAATTAACAGATAAAGAAATGAATAATGAGGCCTTACCCTTTGCTAACGTGCTTATTAAAGGGACAACTATAGGGACTCAAACCGACTTTGAAGGATTGTATACACTTGTAGTTGCTCCTGGAACCTATACGATTCAATTTAGTTTTTTAGGATATAAAACCATAGAGTTACCTGTAGTAGTAAAAGCAGGAGAAACGGTAACCATTAATCAACTTCTTAGTGCTGCTGAAGGAGTGTCTTTAGATGAAATTAAAATTACCGCAACTATTGGTAAAGAAAAAGCTTCGGCCTTATTATTAGAGCAGAAAAAGGCCGTGAGTATAGAAAGTAAAATTGGGGCACAAGAATTATCTCAAAAGGGAGTTTCTGACGCAAAAGGTGCTGTAGCTAAAACTGCAGGAGTAACAGTAGGATCTAAAAATGTAGTGGTAAGAGGTTTAGGAGATCGTTTTAATTCTACTTCTTTTAATGGACTTCCATTACCCTCTGAAGACCCTGAATATAAAAACATTTCTCTCGATTTTTTTGATACTGGAATTATTCAAAATATTGCCATTAATAAAGTGTTTGGACCTTCTATAATAGGAGATGTAGCAGGAGCAAATATTAATATCGTATCAAAAGAATTGATAAAAAGAAAATCTTTTGAAATCGGCTATGCCACAGGAGGTAACTCTCAAACCATTTCCAAAAATTTCTTAACTGTAGACGGAACAAACAAAGTTGGAACGCAACGCTTACAACATACCATTGGTGATTTGTCTCAGTACACCTTTTCAAATTCATTTAAGCCAAATAGTCAAGATTTTCAAATCAACAATAGCTTGTCGTTTAGTGCAGGACGTAAGTTTGATGTGGGTGAAAATGGAAAACTAAGCCTTTTCTTAGTTGGAGGGTTCGATGGAAGCTACAACTTTACAGAAGGAAATATCAAACAAACCAACAGTACAGGGAGTATTTATCAAGATCAAGATTTCCAAAAATACGAGTATACCGTATCGCAAATGCTAATGGGTACTGTAGCCTACAAGTTTGGAGAAGGACATAGCATTTCATACAACCACTTATTTATTCATAACAATAAGCAAAGTATTGGTGATTATTTAGGGTTTGTAGATCCACAGCAAACAGGCGATTTAGAGTTTCAAAGAAGACAACAGGTAAACAACAATGAATTGTATGTAAACCAATTGTTGGGTGAGTTTAAATTGTCGGAACGATTGTTTCTTGAAGCTAAAGGATCATTAAACTTTGTACAAGGAAATGAGCCAGACAGAAGAACAAACAAATATTTATTTAGAGATAATTTTTACAGTCCTCAAACCAATAGTGCTGGTGAAAACGAACGATATTTTTCTAAGCTACAAGAATTAGACAATAACTTTTCTGGTAAATTATCATACAAACTAAATTCAGATGAAGAAGATGTTAGTGCTGTAGAGTTTGGTGGGCATTTTAGATATACAGAACGGTTGTTTTCTGCAACCATTTTTAACCACGGATTCAATACCAGAATACCTATTGATATTGATAACCCAGACGCTGTATTCAACCAACAAAACTTAAGTTCAAATGTGTTTCGTTTAGAAACAGGTAGAGGAACAGCAAATAATCCAAGAGCATTTGATCCATTTACGTACCGCGGTAAAAAGTTAAACTTTGGAGGATTTGGAAACCTAATATACCAATTCAATCCGAACTTTATTTTAACTACCGGACTACGTGTAGAATCGGCTCAGCAATTGGTAACCTTTGATACCAACATTGCAAACAGCAATGATTTGGGCGCTTCAAAAATTGATGAATTGTATGTCTTACCAAGTGTTAATTTAAAATACAACTTTAACGAAAATAGCATCTTAAGATTTGCAGGAAGTAAAACCTACACGTTACCACAGTTTAAAGAAACAGCACCTTTTAAATATCAAGATGTAAGCTTTTCAAGTCAAGGTAACCCTAACTTAATTCCTTCAGACAACTACAATATTGATGCTAAATATGAATATTATATTTCATCGGGAGAACTTATTACTCTAACCGGATTCTACAAATACATTCAGAATCCAATTGCTAGAACTGAGATTCCTAGTGGAGGAAACACCTTAACCTATTTAAATGTAGGGGATAATGCAAACGTATTAGGATTAGAGGTTGAGGCGAGAAAAAATCTATTTAAAAAAGAAGATACAACAACCGAAACTACTATTGATGCAGGCTTAAACGCGTCGTTCTTGTCTTCTAAAATTAATTTAGACCAAGCGTCTATAGCACAATTTACCAACACCACTAGCGCTCTAGAAGGAGCAACACCATTTTTAATGAATTTCGATATTTCATATCAAAAGAAATACGAAAACAGCGAAGTTCAATCGTCTGTAGTATTCAATTACTTCAGTGAGCGTGTATTCTCTATTGGGACAAGAGGTTTCGAAAACATCTTAGAAAAAGGAATACCAACTTTAGACTGGGTGTCTTCTTTAAACCTTGCAAAAAAGTACAGCATTAAATTAAAAGCAACCAACCTATTAAACCCTTCATTTCAATTGCGAAGAGAAGGTGCTAATGGAGGAAACAATGTGGTGTTAGGAAATTATAAAAAGGGTGTTAACTTAAGTTTAGGAGTAAGCTATACATTCTAAGAATCCACAGCATTTGATAACAATTCTTTAAATCTTAAGTAATACAAAGCTAAAATCAATACTGCAACTTTGTTTCAGTAAACAACTAAAAAAATAAATCAAAACAACATGAAAAAAAATCTCTTAACAATTGTAGCTCTAGCGGCCCTAGTTTTTACAGGATGTGCCTTAGATGATGAAACTACAACTGGAAATGTAATTTCACAACCTACAGTTCAAGACTTATCAGGAAACTTAACCACGAACTTACGATTAGTGTCGGGAACAGATTATAATTTAAATGGCGCTCTTTTTGTAAAATCAGGAGCAACCTTAACTATCGATGCTGGAGTAACCATAAAAGCATTAGCTGGTGGAACAGATGTATACATCTTAGTAGAACGTGGAGGAACTATTATTGCTGATGGAACCGCAGCGAATCCAATTGTATTTACTTCTAGCGCAACCAATCCTCAAGCAGGAGATTGGGGTGGACTTATTATTAACGGAAACGCACCATTAAGTCGTCAAACAGGAGCTGCAAGTAATGCTGCTGCAGAAGTAAATAATACGGTGTTTTTTGGTGGAGATAATGCTAACGACAACTCAGGAGTGCTTAACTATGTAAAATTAGAATACACAGGAGCGCGTATTGATGACGAAGCAGAGCACAACGGACTTACTTTAAACGGAGTTGGAAACGGAACAACGATTAGCAATATTGCAATAATGAATGGTGACGACGATGCTATTGAATTTTTTGGAGGTACCGTAAATGCATCTAATATTTTAGTAGTGAATGCCAAAGACGACATGTTCGATTTTACCCAAGGATACACAGGAACTTGTACAAGTTTATATGGTGTTAGAGAAGCAGGGTATACTGCTGTAACTTCAGACCCTCGTGGAGTAGAAGCCGATGGTAACCTCGATGGAAACTCACCAACAGACATCAACCAGTCTGTATTTACCATAAATGGGTTAACCATTATTAACAACGGAAACACTGTAGATATGTCTGATGCGATTAAAGTAAGAAGAGGAGCAACCGCAACCATTACTAATGCTTATGTTGCTTTAGGTGCAGGAGCTTCTTATGCCGATTTTATCGACCTAGAAGACTCTAAAGGAACAGCTACTGCTGCAACAGCTATAACTGCTGTTGGAAATACAGCTAACGGATTAGATGTAAACGACAATAAAAACAGTCCAGGTGCAACATTAACTATTAGTACAGGAACTACTGGTGGAGTGGACTCTGCTATTTTTGCTTGGACAGGATATAGCTTCTAGTATATTTGAATTTGAATTAATGCTAAAAAGCAGGCTTAGGCCTGCTTTTTGGTTTTTAAATAGTTCAGATTTTGTACTTTAGATTAAAAATGAATATGAACTTCGATCTTAACCATATACTGTTTTTAGACATTGAAACTGTTCCCGAACACCAAGAGTGGAATCAGGTTTCTGCAGTTACCCAATCGCTTTTCGATGCTAAGACAGCTTATCAACGAAAAGATGAAATTACTTCCGAAGATTTTTATGATCGGGCAGGGATTTGGGCCGAATTTGGTAAGATTATTTGTATTTCTGTAGGCTATTTTACGCCTAGAACAACCTTACAAGAATTTAGAGTACGTTCTTTTTTTGATGCAGATGAAGCCAAGTTATTGATGGAGTTTAAAGCCTTGTTAGATCAACATTTCAACACCGCAAAACATGTATTGTGTGCACACAACGGAAAAGAATTTGACTTTCCTTTTATTGCTCGAAGAATGATTATTCATCAAATTCCATTACCTAAAACCTTAAATTTATTTGGGAAAAAGCCGTGGGAAGTTCCTCATTTAGATACGATGGAACTGTGGAAGTTTGGGGATTATAAACACTATTCGTCATTAAAACTACTCACCCATATCTTGGGAATTCCTTCACCGAAAGATGATATTAGTGGTGCCGATGTAGCCAGAGTGTACTATGAAGAGAACGATTTAGATAGAATTGTGTCGTATTGCGAGAAAGATACAATTGCCGTTGCACAACTGCTCTTACGTTTTAATAATATTCCCATTTTAGCCCCTAAAAATATTATAAAAGTACCTTAATCTTCTAGCTTCATAGATAATTCAAGCCAACGTTCTTCCTTGTGAGTTAGTTGCGTAATGATCTCTTCTAAAGCTTCAGATTGTTTATTAATTTCCTCTGGACTCAAAGTCTGTTCTGCAAAGGCAAGCTCTATGGCAAGTTTCTTTTTTTCTAAAATTTCAATGTCCTTTTCTAAAAGGCCAAATTCCCGATTTTCACTGTAGCTTAATTTAGATTTTGAAGACTTTGAAGTTGCTTGGGCAAGCTTCTTTACCGATTTTTCGGCAGGTTTTGAGTCTTCATAAACTCTAAAATCTGAATAGTTTCCTGGAAAATTCTCCACAACACCGTCACCTCTAAAAACAAATAAACCATCTACGATACGATCCATAAAATAGCGATCGTGAGACACTACGAGCAAATTTCCTGGGAAGTCTAGAAGAAAGTTTTCCAAAACATTTAGGGTAATTACATCCAGATCATTCGTTGGTTCATCTAAAATTAGAAAATTAGGATTCTGAATCAATACTGCACATAGGTAGAGTCGTTTTTGTTCTCCACCGCTGAGCTTTTCAACAAAGTCGTGTTGTTTTTTTCTATCAAATAAAAAACGTTCTAAAAGTTGGCTAGCACTTATCTTTCTGCCTTTGGTTAGGGGAATATATTCTCCAAATTCTTTAATAACCTCAATAACTTTTTGTCCCTCTTTTATAACAATCCCTTTTTGAGTATAGTACCCGAACTTAACTGTTTCACCCACAACAACTTTTCCACCATCAACTGGAATTTGTTGTGTAATTATGTTTAAAAAGGAAGATTTACCTGTACCGTTTTTACCAATAATACCGAGTCGTTCGCCCCGCTTAAACACATAATCGAAACCATTGAGGATGGTTTTTTCATCAAAAGATTTATGAAGTTTATGAAGTTCTACAATCTTACTGCCTAAACGCTCCATATTAATTTCTAGCTCTATGGTATGGTCTTTTCTTCGTTTTTGAGCCTGTTCTTTTATTTGGTAAAAATCATCAATTCTCGATTTAGATTTGGTAGTCCTCGCTTTGGGCTGTCTCCTCATCCAAGCTAACTCCGAAGAATACAAGCTTTTTGCCTTTTCAAGTGTGACTTGTTCATTGGCTAAACGCTCTTCTTTTTGTTGTAGGTAGTATGAGTAGTTTCCTTTGTATTTATAAATAACTCCCTCGTCTAATTCTACAATTTCGTTACACACGCGCTCCAAAAAATAGCGGTCGTGAGTCACCATAAATAGGCTTATTTTTTCTTTGGCAAAAAACTGTTCTAACCATTCAATCATTTCTAAATCTAGATGGTTTGTAGGCTCATCGAGAATAAGAAGATCGGGGGTATTAATAAGAATACTAGCTAGAGCCAATCGCTTTTTTTGACCTCCAGAAAGCGCACTCACTTTTTCATCGAGGTGTTCTAATTTTAGCTTCGACAGTATTTGTTTGTATTGAGTTTCAAAGTCCCAAGCATTAAAGCGTTCCATTTGCTCGAATGCAGCTTGGTAAGTGTCTGCATCTTCAGGAGTTTTTAAGGCATCCTCATAAGCTTTAATTACTCCTAGGATAGGATTGTCTGAAGCAAAAATAGTTTCTTCAACGGTAAGATGCTCAGCCAATTCAGACTGTTGAGCTAAATACGCAAGCTTCATGTCTTTTCGTTGAATCACTTGACCGCTATTGGGCGTGTCTTGCCCGGTAATGATTTTTAAAATGGAAGTTTTTCCACTACCGTTTTTAGCAACAAAAGCTATTTTTTGACCTTTGTTAATGCCAAATGAGATGTTTTCAAAAAGGGTGCGATCTCCAAACGACTTAGAGATATTTTCTACTGAAAGATAGTTCACTAATTTTTTTGCCGAAAGTATAAAAAAAACCCGAGTTAGGGAGCTCGGGTTTTAAAGTTTGATTAAGTTAGGGGTCTTGCGCTTAACCAACTTTTGCATTATAACGTAATTATGAAGAACATAATGTTCGATTCAAATGTACGGCAGTTGTATAGACCTCACAATAACCATTTCTAGTGAAATTTTCACCTCACTAGAACTAGTGAGTCTATAAAATCAATATCTTTAAGGCTCATTGTACAGTATGCTTCGAGTAGACCATTTATCCATATCATTTGCACAACAGCACGAATTCAAAACGGTAGTTTCCGAGGTTTCATTCGAAGTTTTGCCCAATACCATCACCGGAATTGTAGGCGAGTCTGGCAGTGGAAAATCGGTAACTTCTCTCGCTATTCTGGGGCTTCTTCCTAAAAAGAAGGTAAAAATAGAAGGCCATGTTTTCTTTGAAGGACAAGATGTGCTTACGCTTTCTGATACCGATTTCCTTAAGATTAGAGGATCAAAAATTGCGATGATTTTTCAGGAACCAATGAGTTCTCTTAATCCAACACTTACTTGTGGATTTCAGGTGGCTGAAATTTTACAACAACATACTGCTTTAACTGCATCAGAAATTAAAGCTGCGGTGATTGATTTGTTTACAGAGGTAAAGCTACCAAGGCCAGAAGCAATGTATCATGTATACCCGCATCAGATTAGTGGAGGTCAAAAACAGAGAGTCATGATTGCTATGGCTATTGCCTGTAAGCCAAAAGTGTTAATTGCAGACGAACCCACTACTGCTTTAGATGTTACCGTTCAAAAAGAGATTATTCATTTACTTAAAGAACTACAGGCGTCTTATGGGATGAGTATTATTTTTATTTCTCACGATTTAGCTCTAGTATCTGAAATCTCAGATCAGGTATTGGTTATGCATACAGGAAAAGTTGTAGAACAAGGAAGTGCAACAGAGGTGTTTACAAATCCAAAAGAAAAATATACAAAGGCGTTAATTCATTCTAGACCTAATACCAAGATGAGGTTACAGAAATTACCTACCGTTTTAGATTATACTGAAGAAACGATTCAAACCGAAGAATACACTACTGAAGAACGAGCGTTATTTCATAAAAAAATTTACAGCAAGCCTCCTTTATTGCAAATTGATGACCTTTATAAAACCTATGTTCAAAAAGAAGGATGGTTTCAAAAAGATACTAAGATTAACGCGGTTGATGGAGTAAGTTGTGCTATTTATGAAGGGGAAACCCTGGGCTTAGTAGGAGAATCTGGATGTGGTAAAACTACTCTGGGAAGAACCATAATGCAATTAGAAAAGGCCACTGCAGGCAGTATATGGTATAAAGGCAAAGATATTACTACTTTAAAAGGAAAGGCTTTAAAAAACCTTCGGAAAGAAATACAGATTATTTTTCAAGATCCTTTTTCATCCCTTCATCCAAGAATGCAAATTGGTCAGGCTATTTTAGAGCCTATGCAAGTACATAGAATTTTAAGTACTGCTGCAGAACGAAAAGCCTATGTGTTTGAACTGCTAGAAAAAGTGGGTTTAGAAAAAAGTCATTTTTACAGATATCCACATGAGTTTTCTGGTGGTCAGCGACAACGGATAGGAATTGCAAGAGCAATAGCAGTGCGTCCAAAAGTAGTGATTTGTGATGAATCGGTTTCAGCACTAGATGTTTCGGTTCAAGCACAAGTACTCAACTTACTTAACCAATTAAAAGAGGAGTTTCAATTTACCTATGTATTTATTTCTCACGATTTGGCCGTAGTAAAATTTATGGCCGATCAATTGATGGTAATGAATCTTGGTAAAATCGAAGAAATTGGCGATGCAGATGAGGTGTATGAACACCCTAAAACTGCCTATACAAAAAGTTTAATTGAATCTATTCCTAAGGGAATTTAAGGGGCATCATTTTTTTTCAGTAGGGTAAGAAGTGCTATATTGCAGGATGTAAAAATGAAAAAAAATTTATGAGAATTATAGTCCCCATGGCGGGTATTGGATCTCGTTTGAGACCACATACCTTAACGACTCCAAAACCATTAACTGTAATTGCAGGGAAGTCAATTGTACAACGATTGGTAGAAGATATTGCAGGTGTTGTAAACGAACCGATTGAAGAAATAGCCTTTATTATTGGACCCTCTGCAAAAGGATTTCCTGTAGACACAGGAGATAAACTCATTGCTATTGCAGAAAATTTAGGAGCCAAAGGAGCGGTATACGTTCAAGAAGAGGCATTGGGTACCGCTCATGCCATTCATTGTGCCAAAGATTCTTTAAGCGGACCTTGTGTTGTGGCTTTTGCCGACACCTTGTTTAAAGCAGACTTCACCTTAGATGTTAATGCCGATGGTGCAATATGGGTGAAAAAAGTGGAAGATCCCTCAGCTTTTGGTGTGGTAAAAATGAAAGATGGCTATATTACAGATTTTGTTGAAAAACCAAAAGATTTTGTTTCCGACCTAGCGATTATTGGAATTTACTATTTTAAAGATGGGGATAAACTTTCTCAAGAAATCACCTATTTAATTGATAATGATATTCGTCCTTCTGGAGAGTTTCAATTGACAGAAGTATTGGAAAGCTTAAAGCAACAAGGAGCTAAATTTATACCGGGAACTGTTGATGTATGGATGGATTGTGGTAAAAAAGACCCTACTGTAGATACCAACAAGCAAGTCTTAGGATTTGAGCACGAAAAAGGTAAACAACTTGTAGCCGACTCTGTAGTGTTAGAAAATGCAACCATTATACCCCCATGTTATATTGGAGAACACGTCGTACTAAAAAACAGTACAGTTGGGCCATATGTTTCTATTGGAGCCCATAGTGTAGTAGAAGATTCTACCATAGAAAATTCGCTAATACAAAATCATGTAACCATAAGCAATGCTGATTTAAATGTAGCCATGATCGGAAATTATGCCACGTTTAATGGGCAGTTTACGTCTGTGAGTATTGGTGATTATTCAGAACTAAGTTAACATGAATACGACATGGTAAAGAGGCTGATTTTTACTTTCTTTTTAGCATGTTGCTTTTCTGTAAGTAGTTTATGGGCTCAAGATAGTATTCCATTGCCTAAAGATTTAACAGAAGAGAAAGAGCTTACTTTTCAAACGTATTTTTTTAAAGCACTCTCCGAGAAAGCGATAAAGAACTTTGCTAAAGCCATTCAATATTTAGAGAATTGCAATCAGATTTTACCTAATGATAAGGCTGTGTTTTTTGAATTTTCAAAAAATTACCTCTTTTTAGAAAAGACTCTTGAAGCTAAAGAATATATTGAGCGCGCATTAGCATTAGATCCCAATAATGTTTGGATGCTTACTCATTTAGTTGACGTATATAGCAAACAGCGTGATTTTACCCGTGCTATTGCCACTCAAAAACAAATCATTGAAAATCACCCCGATAAAAAAAAGCCGTTAGTCTATTTATACCTTCAAAATAAGCAGTTGTCTGAAGCCCTAGCATTATTAAATGAAATGGAACAGGAAAGAGGTCTCGGACGAAATTTAAAACAAATTAAAGCCGATTTAGAAAGAAGAAATGACCCGAAGAAAACCGAGACAGTTCTACAAACACTAGACGGGCTTATCGCTGCTTTTCAAAAGGAACCTTCTTTTTCAGTTTTAAAACAACTTCTAATGCTGGCTGAAAAAGAAGATCAAGTGGCATTTTTAAGATTTAGTAAAGAGGGGTACGATTTGTTTCCTGCACAAGCAGAAGCGTACTTATTTTATGCAAAGAGTTTGCTCTATCAGAAATCGTATGAAAATGCGTTACTAATATTAGAAAGTGGTATTGATTTTGTGATAGATAATCGGAATTTAGAAATCACCTTTTACGAACATATCGCCAAAGCATATATTGGCTTGAAGAATGAAGAAAAAGCGAATGAGTTTAAAGTAAAAGCAAAAAAATTAAAAAATAAATGATGCACTATAGAGCTTTTTTAATGCTTGTCTTTTTAGTCTTAGCCTCTTGCAAGACCACCAAAAGTGTGAGTACTGTTAATGAAGATGTTGCTAAAAATTTATCGGTACGTAAAGTGCTTAAAAATCATAAAGCCACTAACTTCTCTAAAAAAACGATAGATGCAAGGCTCCGTGTGCAATACTCAGATAACCGAGGACCACAAAGACAGCGCTATACTTTTAATGTACAACTACGTATGCAAAAGAATGCCGTGATTTGGCTACGAGGAACAAAACTCGTTACGGTGTTTAAGGCTAAAATTACACCAGATAGTTTTAGTTATTATTCACCTTTAGACAAGACCTATTTTACTGGAGACTTCTCTATGTTGAGTGAGTTACTAGGTTTTGAAATTAATTATTATCAATTACAAAATGTACTGCTCGGACAATCGTTTTCTGAGTTAGATCCCAAAGGATTTAATGTGAATATCGAAAACAATGCCTATGTGCTATCACCACAAAAGAAAGAAGCCCTTTTTTCCTTTTTATTTTCCATCAATGCTAAACACTTTAAACTTGATAACCAAAAGATACGTTCCAGTAAATCCTCCGAAAGTCTAGCTATATCTTATCAAGGATATATTAGTAAAGACAAAGAACTCTTTCCTAAAAAAACCATTATCAATGCAACAGAAGGGGAGAAGTATACTTTTATTGCACTAGATGTAAAAAGTATTCAATTCAATACTAATTTAGCAATACCTTATGCTATTCCGTCAGGGTATAGTCCTATTCGTGTGAAGTAATGAAATTTATTAAATCGTTTAGTTTTTGTTGTATTCTCTTTCTTACGCTTTGTGCTTACGGACAAAAGACGCGGAAACAATTAGAGGCTGAACGCAAAAAACTTCGGAATGAAATTACTCAAGTAAACAAGCTTCTTTTTGAAACGCAGAAGAAACAAAAAAGTGTGTTGGAAGATTTGAAAGATTTAAATCAAAAAATTGATGTCCGAAACCAACTCATTAGCACTATAAATCAAGAAGCAAATGTGTTGTCAAAAGAAATTAATGCGAAACAACGCGCTTACGATAAGCTGGCGAAGAAACTTGCAGAACTCAAGGCAGATTATGCCGAAATGATTTTTAAATCCTACAAGAGTAAGTCGCAACAAAGTAGAACCATGTTTGTGCTTTCATCCAAGAACTTCTATCAGGCATATAAGCGACTTCAGTATATGAAACAGTATACCTCCTTTCGGAAAAAGCAAGGAGAAGAAATCACCATTCAATCCGCTATTATCAAAGAAGTACAAGATTCTCTTCGCTATCAAAAACAAGTAAAAGACACATTAGTCGCATTTGAATTGGACCAAAAGACGAAGATTGAAACCGATAAAAAAGCACAAGAAAAATTAGTTTCTCA
>CBFHVY010000054.1:0-13357 GCA_965659555.1 Flavobacteriaceae bacterium | reverse complement strand
TTCCCACGGACAGCGATGCATTTCATCAAATACCTGAGCATGTGCCGAGGCTTTTAGTTGCGAAACATAATTTAATAAAGCCACTTCAGCAGCTGCTACAGGATAGGCTTCTATACAGGTATACTGAATTTGTTGTGTACTTTTAAGATGTTCTAAATAGGTAATAAAAGCATTTAACCCTGTGCCGAAACCTATTTCTAAAATAGCGAGTTGCTCGTGGTTTTGAAACGCTTCAAATCCATGTTTTAAAAACACATGATACGACTCTTGTATAGCACCATGTTTAGAATGGTACTGCTCATTTACATCAGGTAGATGAATTGTTGTCGAACCATCGGATGTGATATAGATTTCGCGTTTCAAAATAGTTTAGTTGTTTTTCAACAACACTCCTTTAGCCTCAAAAGAATAACTTATTTTAGGCTCCTTAATAGCATCAATCTCTTCTTGCGATTTACCTGCATCTTGGGCAAAGTGTTTTAAATCGGCAACAGACGTTTCGTTTACAAAAGCAATTCCATCAACAATTACATCTTGTCCGGCAGCATCTAAAGGCATAAAAAACGCATAGTCTTTAAATGTAACACGAGTATCGATGCTATCTCCTAGAGGCAATGTCATCCAACATCCTTTTTTAGCACATACTTCGCTAATGGTTGCGCTAAATTTTGTAGCTACTGTATCTCCGACGTTCATCGTAGTAAAAGTGACTAACATCTCTTGAGCTGCTTTTGCATCGGTTGCGCTAATAGTCGCTCCAATAGCGGTAAACTCTTTGGTAATTTCAGTAGTAGTTTCTGCTTTTTTTGGTGCACAAGAAACGATCCACAGACTGACAAATACTAGTGTTACAATACTCTTTTTCATATACATTATATTATGGGTTGTTAGCTACAAAGATATCATTTTGATCTATAAAATCATTGGGGATATCTTAACAAAAAGAAGGAATTAATTTAATATCTTTGCACAACATTAAACAGGGTTAAAATGGAGAGCATAATTCACATTCAGCAAAGAGAAAAGAGTACCATTGATACGGTAGATTTTAACAATCTTCCTTTTGGAAAAGTATTCTCAGACCATATGTTTGAATGCGATTATATTGATGGTGAATGGGTTAACCCAACCATTAAGCCTTATGGTCCGCTTACGCTCGACCCTTCGGCTAGAGTTTTTCATTATGGCCAAGCTGTATTTGAAGGGATGAAAGCCTTTAAAGACGACAACGACGACATCTATTTATTTAGACCTGATGAAAACTTTCACAGAATTAACAAATCTGCAAAACGATTAGCAATTCCTGAATTTAGAGAAGATTTCTTTTTTGAAGGAATGAAGCAATTATTGACCCTCGAAAAAGATTGGATTAAAAAAGGATTTGGAAACTCATTATACTTGAGACCATTTGTAATTGCTACCGAACCTGCCATTTCTGCCTCACCAGCAAATCAGTATAAATTTATGATCATTTGTTCACCAGCTCAATCGTATTATGCAGGTGAAGTTCGTGTAATGTTTGCTGAAAAATACAGTAGATCTGCAGATGGTGGTGTTGGTTTTGCTAAAGCAGCCGGAAACTATGCAGCGCAATTTTACCCAACCAGTTTAGCACATGCTAAAGGGTATCAGCAAATTATTTGGACCGATGCGAGCACACATAAATACCTAGAAGAAGCTGGTACTATGAACATCTTTTTCAGAATTAATGATACACTGATTACCGCTCCTAACAACGATCGAATTTTAGATGGTGTTACCCGAAAATCTGTGATTCAACTCGCAGAAGACAATAATATAGCTATCGAAGTACGTCGTGTTTCTGTTGCCAAAATTAAAGCAGCTGCAAGCGCCGGTGAATTAAAAGAAATTTTTGGAGCAGGTACTGCAGCAGTAATCAATCCTATTTTAGGATTTGAACATGGCGGAGATACTTTTGAACTTCCAAAACTCGATAAAACTTATGCTGATTTCTTCAAACAAACATTGATGAATATTCAGTACAATAGAGCTGATGATCCACATCAGTGGAGATACAAAATCTAACTGTGAAAATACCCTACTTACTTTGTCTACTCTTTTTGGTTGCTTGTTCTAAGCAAACTCAAAAAGCGTCTGTAAAGGAAGTCGACCAATACCTTACCATTTTAGGCACTGCTCAAGATGGTGGCTATCCTCATATTGGATGTCAAAAAGAATGTTGTGCAAACTACTACAAAGGGCTCAACCCAAAACAACATGTAGTTGCTCTAGGGCTGGTAGATCTTGAACATCAACAAAAGTGGTTGTTTGAAGCTACTCCAGACCTCAGTACCCAGTTGGCTGTTTTAGAAAACGAGCATTTAAAAAGCGAAACCTTAATTGACGGTGTTTTTCTTACCCATGCCCATATCGGTCATTATACGGGTTTAATGTATTTTGGACGAGAAGCATATGGCAAAAAAAACATTCCTGTTTATGCGATGCCTAAGATGAAACGCTATCTTACAGAAAACGGTCCATGGAGTCAGTTAGTGCATTTAGAAAACATCACTCTTAAGCCAATTTTTCAAGACAGCATAGTAACTTTAAATGCAAGGCTTCAGGTGATTCCGTTTAAAGTTCCTCATCGCGATGAGTATTCCGAAACTGTGGGGTATAAGATTATTGGTCCTCGTAAAACGGCCTTATTCATTCCAGATATCAATAAATGGGAACAATGGGGAAAAGATATTGTTACAGAAGTTGCACAAGTAGACTATGCTTTTATAGACGCTACGTTTTTTAAGTCTGGAGAAATTAATAGGCCTATGGCTGAAGTTCCTCATCCGTTTATTGAAGAAACTGTGGCGCTATTTAAAGACACTCCAAGAGCTACGAAACAGAAGATTATCTTTATCCACTTTAATCATACCAACCCTGTCTTACAACCCAATGCTCCTGAAAAAAACGCATTGTTACAAGAAGGATTTCGTTTTGCTGTAGAAGGACAGTCGTTTGCCCTGTAACTTATTCCGATAAGATTTTAGCGATATTGGGCTTAAAGTAATTTGGTCCTTTGAGGACTTTACCATCTTCACGATAAATGGGCTTACCATTGGCGCCAAGCTTACTCATATTACTGCGTTGAATTTCGTTAAAGACCTCTTCTATTTTGTCTTGCATTCCGTGTTCTATAATGGTACCACATAAAATATACAACATATCGCCAAGAGCGTCGGCAACCTCTACGAGATCATTGTTTTCTGCAGCCTCTAAATACTCTTCGTTTTCTTCTTTCATTAAATTGAAACGAAGTAGATTTCTGTCGGAACCAATATGCGCCGTTGGCATGTTTTTAATTCCTAATCCGAAAGCAGTATGAAAGTCGTGAACAGCAGCGATTTTATTTTTCATGAATGTGTAATTATAGTCGTTTTTTAATTTGTAATTTTGCTAAAAATACAATTTTATGTTTACCACAGGAAGAATAATCTTTGTCATTTTCTTTGTGATTGCCTTTATCACCTTGATGGTATTTAGCTATAAGAAAGACGCTAAAAACCATGAGTTTTACTATAAAAATGCTGCTAAAAAAGTAGCCTTCTACGGACTCTTAATTATTGTGGTATTTGTAGCGTTTCGTTACTTTACCAGCAAGTAATCTACATCGGTATCATCTTATCTAACTTATCGTGATCGAGAAGGGTAAAGCCCTCATCATCGTATTCAAAAGATGGCACAAACTGAATGTCTTTTTGTAGGGTGTCAAATTTATACGAGTGGATTTTGTAGACTTGTTGTGCAAAAGACTCCTCATGGTATTTTAGCAACACATACAACTCTGCATCTAATTCTTGTAGGTTAGTCTCTTCATAAGTATACAATGGACTCTCTTCATCTATTGTATGAACAACCGTCCAAATGGTAGGCAAATACATAATTTTGTCGCGCTCTAAGTCGAGTCTAAAAAAGGAACGTTTAAAGGTTCCTGTTTCATCTGGTGCGGTAATTGATAGCATCACGGTGATTTCTGGTTCTATCATAACCGTTTTACGATTGTTCATCAACCTAAACATTAGGGCTTTAGTACCGTTAAAATCTCTAATCACAAAATGCTTACTAAATTTAATGGCGGCTCTTGGTTTAGAAAATCGCCCGTATAGTAGTCCAGTGATAAAGGAGAAACTCAACAGGCCAATCATAGCTTCAAAAGCAGCAATGAGATTTGCCAACATCCCTTGTGGAGCAATTCCTCCATACCCAACGGTAGTTACGGTTTGTGCGCTAAAAAAGAATCCGTTAAGTATATCGTGCCAAATACTTCCTGTGGATGGAGTAATCTGTTCAATGCCAATACCTACATATATAAAGGCAAATACAATATTGAGTAGTGTATACATTAAAAGTACTAAGCCAAAAAAATGCATCCACGAAATTCCTATTAAATAGGCATATAGATCATCTATGGTTCGCGCTCTATTGACATGAATAATATTTGGTGTACCATCTTCTTTAAAAACACTTTGTGCATTTTTATACGAATGATAACCGAAACCTGGATCTTGAATTTTTGCCATACTTATATTTCGTTATATCTAAAACAATCCACAGTATGGTCGTTTACCATACCCGTAGCTTGCATATGTGCATAAACTACTGTAGAACCCACAAACTTAAATCCTCTTTTTTTAAGGTCTTTAGAAATGGTCTCTGAAAGTGCGGTTGTTGCAGGTACATCATGTTTTGTTTGACATGCATTCTTTAATGGCTTTCCATCTACAAAGCCCCAGATGTAGGTAGAGAAGCTTCCAAATTCTTCTTGAACTTTTATAAAGGCTTGTGCATTGCTTATGGTTGCACGAACTTTGAGTTTGTTTCGTATAATACCTGCATCCTCTAGTAAAGAAGCTACTTTATCCTCTCCGTAATAAGCAATTTTAGTATAATCGAATTCATCAAAAGCAGCTCTAAAATTAGCTCTTTTTCTAAGCACTGTAATCCAACTTAACCCAGCCTGAAAGGTCTCTAAGGTTAAAAATTCAAAAAGCGTAGCGTCGTCATACACTGGAACTCCCCATTCGGTATCGTGGTAGGCAATATAGAGTGGGTCGTCTGTAACCCAAAAACATCTTTTTTTCATCTTTAATAGTTTACGTGTATCGCCTTAATCGCTTCTTGTCGTTTATTTACATACTCAAAAATGCCTGCCCCAAAATAGCCAGCTTCTTCTAACATAATTCGTATATCTTTTTTCCAAGCGGGTAAAGACACCGTTACATTTAGTTCTATAGCATACACGGTATTTTTATGCAGAGGGTAATCGCCATTAACAGGAACCCCTCCTTGCGAATCCCACATACCAATCGTAGTTCCAGCACTGTGGCCATAGGTACCGAGAGGATGTGTATATATTGAGGGACGCAATCCTTCTTGTTTGGCTTGAGCTAAAGACGCCTCCAAGATCGCGTTCCCTGTAACACCCTCTTTAAAGTTTGTGGTTAATATATCTTGTAATCGATTTCCTTTGGCAAAGGCATCGCGTAAAAAGACAGGTACTTCAGACTCTCCTTTTTGTAGTACGTAAGCGTGTTGTTGGCAGTCTGTATTTAACCCTAAATAGGTAATTCCGAAATCGCAATGCAACAAATCTCCTGGCATAATTACCTGTCCTTTGTCACCTTTGGTAAAGGAATAAATATGAGATTTTAAGGGCTCATTACTGCGCTGAATGTCTATTGTAGGATGAAACCAAGTTTCTAAACCACGATCGGTTACTTGTTGACGCATCCACCAAACAACATCATCGGTAGTGGTTGTTCCGGGCGTAATTACCGCTTCTGAAAAAGCTTTATCGATAATTTCATGAGTAATGGCTACTAGGGTACGCATCAACTCCATTTCTTTTGGGGTACGGGTTTCTATCCATCCAATAGCTAAAGCTTCTGCAGACACTAATTTCTGAGTCATACTTTTGGGTAGGTTTTCAACTAGCTCATCGTAATCTGTTTTTACAAGACCGTCGGCCAAAGCAAAATGAGTTGAGGTATTGATGCCAATTTTTGATGGATTTCTCTCTGAAATAATACGTTCTAAAGCTTTCCACTGATTCGGTTCTTCTTCTTTATTCCATGCTGACTTTATGTTTTTACCTACATCGTATCGTGCTACAGCCAAACGCTCTAAAGTATCGTTTGCCTTGTCTCTATAAAACACCAATATGGTTCTTCTTCTAGCATTAAGCCAAGTGGCAGGAAGCATGGTCTTAACTACAGGGTCTTCATTGTACTCTCTGGCAATGAGTAACCACATATCGATATTTGCATCATCCATGAGTTTGGGCAATACATGTTCGAATCGATCTGCTAGTAGTTCATCTTCTAATTGTGCACGTTGTCGTTCGGTGAGGACCTGAGCTAATGTAATTTGTGTAATCAAATACAGGAAAAAAGTGATTTTTATCTTCATATGAAATGGTGAATTAAGCTTTAAATATACTATAATTTTAAACGTTAAAATCAACGTTTTTTAAGGTAGTCTAAAAAATTATCACGAAATTAGAGATAGTTAAATTGACTGATTATGAGGATACTAAAAAATGTACTTGCCCTTTCAATTCTTGGAGTATTGTTCTATGCTTGTAGTGCTAACCCTCTTAAGAAAACCGGCGCAAAAGAGGAGCCTGTAGTCATTGCAAATGACAGCCTTGAATACGAAATCATTATTATGGATGTTGGGTTTACCAACTATTTAAACAGTATTGCGAGACCTGTTGGGTTTTATAGTCAAACCTATTTGGAGCAAAAAAACAGAAACTATGTTCAGGTCTGGAATTATAGAGCTCGAAATACGCCTCGGTTCAATGCAGACATTTATGCCAATGTTATAGACTATCAAATGAACGTTGATTATGGGTATGATGTTAACTACAAGCTGTTCAACTATTTCGAATTTGCACAACGAAAATACCGTATGCGTCTAGGCCCCTACTCTACAAACTATATTAGGTAGTCTTTTTTGTGTAGCTTACAAAGCTATAAGCATATTGATTTTTTTCATCGGCTGGAAAGTCTTCACGCGAGACTTCGCTCCATACTTTTTGATCAATTTCAGGAAAATACACATCAGCTTCAAACTCTTGGTGTACTAAAGTTATATCTAAGACATCTGCCAATTGCTTTGCTAATGCTTGTTTGTATATTTCTGCTCCTCCAATAATAAAAACTTTGGTATCACCCGCTAAAGCAATTGCTTCCTCAATACTATGCGCTACCAAACACCCCTCTTGCGAATAGGTGGCATCTCTGGTTATAATAATGCTGGTTCTGTTGGGAAGTGGTTTTCCAATTGATTCAAATGTTTTACGCCCCATCACAATACAATGCCCGGTGGTGGTCTGTTTAAAGCGTTTTAAGTCGGCTGGTAAATGCCAAATAAGATCGTTGTCTTTTCCTAATTCATTATGTTGTCCAATAGCAGCAATTACGGTAACCATATTCTTCAGTATCTAAATGTTGAGATGAAAAATGCAAAACTACTACAAATGTTTTGCAGATTTGACGTTTTTGAACCGATTTGCTAAAAAATAGCTGTTTTACGAAATCGGTATCGCAGCTAATTCACTAAAAATGAGCGTTTAAAATACTAGATATTAATTACGAATCTCGTACTTATAGCTGGTGTATTTTTTTAATTACCTCAAAAATAAATGGAGATTTTAAGATAATCGCAAAACTTAAGTTCTACTACCGATAAAGTTTGCGTAGCTCTATTAGTTCTCTAAATTTATCCCTTGAATTAAAACCAAAAAAATTATGGCTATTAAAAAACAATTTTTGAAAACCAAACCTGTGTGTAAAGTAACTTTTTCTTTAGAAGCACAAGACGCAAATGAAGTTGCATTAGTAGGAAACTTTAATGAGTGGAATACAGAAGCAACCAAATTAAAGAAATTAAAGAATGGTACTTTTAAAGGCACTGTAGACTTAGAAACTGAAAACTCGTACGAATTTAGATATGTTGTAGACGGAACGTATGTAAACGATGATCAAGCAGATGCTTACGCTTGGAACGATTATGCCGCTGCCGATAACAGTATCCTTTCTTTGTAAAAACAAAAAAGAGCTTTCATTTAGAAAGCTCTTTTTTTTATACGGCTACTTTTCCTTTAATATGTGGATGTGGATCGTAGTTTAACAATTCGAAATCTTCAAATTTAAAGTCGAATATACTTTTTACCTCCGGATTGAGCTTCATGGTGGGTAATGGTCTCAACGCTCTAGAAAGTTGTAATTCTAATTGCTCTATATGATTGTTATAGATGTGTGCATCTCCAAACGTATGGATAAATTCTCCAGGTTCGTATCCACATACCTGAGCCATCATCATGGTAAACAATGCATAAGATGCAATATTAAACGGAACCCCTAAAAAAATATCTGCACTACGTTGGTATAATTGACAGGACAGTTTTCCGTCGGCTACATAAAATTGAAAAAAAGCATGACAAGGAGGCAAGGCTGCTTTGCCATTGGCTACATTTTCGCTGAATGAAATACTTGTATCTGGCAACACACTTGGATTCCAGGCAGAAACTAACATTCGTCTACTGTTAGGATTGTTTTTTAAGGTATGTATCACCTCTTTCAGCTGGTCGATATCATCGCTATTCCAGTTTCTCCATTGATGTCCGTACACCGGTCCTAGATCGCCATGTTCATCGGCCCATTCGTTCCAAATACGAACGCCATTCTCTTGAAGGTATTTAATATTAGTATCTCCGTTGATAAACCACAAGAGTTCGTAAACAATAGATTTGAGGTGTAATTTTTTTGTGGTCACCATAGGAAAACCCTGACTCAAGTCGAAACGCATTTGATAACCAAAAACACTTTTTGTACCTGTTCCTGTTCGATCTCCCTTTTCATTTCCTTGGCTTAATACGTGCTTTACTAAGTCGTGATATTGCTTCATGTAGTGTTTGTTTTTTCTAGGAAACCAAAATAAAAAAAAGTGCGTAGCTATAAAGATTCACCCCTAAAATGATATCCTAAAGTTATTAACGAATTGTCAATTAATTCTAAAACTTTAAATGTGCTGAATCGCTATATTATCCGATAATCATTCCGGCAATAGTAGCCGACATTAATGACGCTATAGTCCCTCCAATAAGTGCTTTCATTCCAAACTCTGAAAGGGTTTTACGTTGCCCTGGAGCCAATGACCCAATGCCTCCGATTTGGATCCCGATGGAAGCAAAATTTGCAAATCCACAAAGCATATAGGTGGCCATTATCACCGACTTATTGTAGGTAAGATGCGTGGCATTGGCCACATTTTTAAGATCAGCCAATTGAATGTATCCAATAAATTCACTCGCCGCTAATTTAATTCCTAACAGCTGTCCCATTAGTGTCATATCTTCTGAAGCCACACCCATTAGCCACATTAAAGGAGCAAAGGCATAGCCCAAAATAAATTCTATAGATAGACTTTTGTATGCAGTATTGGCGGCAATCACTTCGTTGAGTGAGGTAAATTCCCATCCAAAATAGGCAATCCCATCAAACCCTCCAACACCTCCTAAGATACCGTTAATCATGGCTATTACGGCTACAAAAACCAGTAACATAGCACCCACGTTTACGGCTAGCTTTAATCCCTCAGTGGTTCCATTGGTAATTGCATCTAAGATATTAGACCCTATTCGTTCTTGAGAAACACGCACGTCGGTATTCACCGCTTCTGTTTGCGGGTATAATATTTTTGAAATAACTATTGCCCCTGGAGCTGCCATTACGGAAGCCGCCAGTAAATGTTTTGCAAAAATCAATTCTAATGTTTTATCTCCTCCTCCTAAGAAACCAATATAGGCTGCTAATACGGCTCCTGCAACAGTAGCCATCCCTCCAATCATAACCAAGAGCATTTCGGAGCGATTCATTTTTTCTAAGTACGCCTTAATTAAAAGGGGAGCTTCTGTTTGTCCAAGAAAAATATTCCCAGCTACAGAGAGGCTTTCCATTCCAGAAATCCCTAAAAATTTTGAAAGCCCTAACGCTAATATTTTTACCACCCATTGAATAACTCCTAAGTAGAATAAAAGTGATGTTAATGCCGAGAAAAAGATGATGGTAGGCAATACTTGGAAGGCAAAAATATACCCGAACGTATTCATGTCGGCTACAAGACCTTCAAAGAGAAATTTACTTCCTGCTTTTGTAAACTCAAGGATATTGATAAAAAGTTGCCCTACTAAATCAAATGCTTTTTGCACAAAAGAAACTTTGAGCACTCCAACAGCAATGAGTAATTGTAAGGAAAGCCCTATCCCTACTTTTTTCCAATCGATATGTTTGCGGTTGCTACTAAATAAAAAGGCAATTACAATTAGAACAAACATTCCCAAAACCCCTCTCCATAAACTATCTAAAGAGAAGCCTTGGCTTGGTAAAATTTCAGATGTTAATGGTGTGACCACCGGAGCATCGACCACTTGTTTTGGTAAGTTAAAACGATAGACTACATTGTTTTCTGAGAAGACCAGTGTAGAATCTGTGGCTGAAATAATCGTATAATACCGTACCGTATCTTTTGGTTGTTGATAGGTAAACGTGAGTAGGTTATTGGTTTTGGTATAGGTCCCACTAGCTTTCAAACTATCTTTAGCAACTAATGAATAGCTAAATTTTCCTTCTTTTAATTCAAAACGATCCGCTTGTTCAACTGGGAGTAATGCTTTCCCTGTGATGGTTTCAATAGCGGTAAATTGCCACTGCTTTTCAATAGATTGCGAAAACCCAACACTAGAGATTAGGTATAGAGCAAGAATGAGGATTTTTTTCATGAGGATAGCTTAAGATCGTTTGCTAATTTCGTCTCTTATTTTGGCAGCAACTTCGTAATCTTCATTGGCTACTGCTGTATTGAGTTGTTGATGTAGGTCGTCTAAGGTTAAATGACTGTAGGGGTTGTCGCTTTCGAGGGCATCTTCTAAATGTACAGATACATTTTCGGGTTCATAATCGGCCTCATTAAGCGCAAGCTCTTCTTCTACTTTTAAATAAATACCTGCTTTATCTAAGATAGTTGCATAGGTATAAATAGGGGCTTGAAAACGTACAGCTATGGCAATGGCATCTGAGGTACGTGTATCAATTACTTCCTCTTTTCCATCTTTAACACACACCAAGCTCGAGAAGAAAATCCCATCTACTAATTTATGAATCACCACCTTTTTTACATCTATTGTAAATCGATCGGCAAAGGTTTTAAACAAGTCGTGGGTAAGGGGTCTTGGGGGTCTGATTTCTTTTTCTAAAGCAATAGCTATAGATTGTGCTTCAAACGCTCCAATAATAATAGGTAATGTACGTGTGCCTTCCATTTCACTCAACACCAAAGCATACGCTCCGCTTTGGGTTTGGCTATAGGAAATTCCTTTGATTGTTAATTGTATTAAACTCATATTCAAGCTACATAAAAAAAGGCTGTCTTATCGTTGGATGCTACCAAAGATAGACAGCCCATTTATGGGCACAATTTACTAAAAATTATGAGTTTTGTGCTTTAAAATCTTTTAGTTTACTAATTAGTTGTGGAACCACTTCAAATGCATCACCAACGATTCCGTAATCTGCTGCTTTAAAGAAAGGAGCCTCTGGATCTGTATTGATAACTACCTTTACTTTCGATGCATTAATTCCTGCTAAATGCTGAATAGCTCCCGATATTCCGATAGCAATATATAGGTTTGTCGCTACGGGTTTTCCTGTTTGTCCAACGTGTTCGCTATGCGGTCTCCATCCTAAATCTGAAACGGGTTTAGAACAGGCTGTTGCAGCACCAAGAACATCGGCTAACTCTTCAACCATGCCCCAATTTTCTGGTCCTTTTAAACCTCTTCCTCCAGAAACTACTACTTCTGCATCTGCAATGGTTACTTTCCCTGTAGCTCTATCGATACTTGTAGAACTTACGCTAAATGCTCCATCGTTTAAATTTGGTTCAAAGGTGGTAGTAGTTCCACTCACTGGAATTTCATGTACTCCAAATGAATTTTTAGCTACTCCCAACACTTTATGGGTGGTTGCAATTTCTGTGTTGTTAAATGCTTTATTAGAAAACGCTTTACGCTTTACGGTAAAAGGTGCAGTACTCGAAGGTAGTGCAACCACATTAGAAGCATATCCTGCTGCTAAGGCAACCGCTACTAAAGGCGCTACATACAATCCGTTAATTGAGCTATCTAGCACAACCACATGGGCTCCTTCTGCAGTTGCTGCTTGTTGAATAATGCTAGCATAGGCTTTCGCATTAAAAACATTTAATGACTCATTATTTACGCTTACTACTTTTTCAGCTCCATAGGTATAAAGTTCGGTTACTTCAGCGGCATTAATGGTAAGTACCGCTACTTGAGTTCCTAATTGTTCAGCTACTTTCTTTCCGTAAGATACGACTTCGAATGCTGATTTTTTAAATTTTCCTTCTGTGGAATCGGCAAAAACTAATACTGACATAGTGTGATATTTTTTTCCATAGTTCTTCTCTGTGAACTACCTATATTATTAAATGACTTTGGCTTCGTTGTGTAATAAGTTGATTAGCTCATCAATATTCTCGGCATCAACTAATTTAACAGCTCCTTTAGGTGCTGGTTTTTCAAAAGAGGCTGACTTTGTTGCTGTTTCAGCTACAGTGGGTTCAACTACCGTTAATGGTTTTTTTCGAGCCATCATGATACCTCTCATGTTTGGGATTCTTAAATCAGATTCTTCAACAATTCCCTTTTGTCCACCAACCACTAATGGTAAGCTGGTTTGTAAACTTTCGCTTCCACCGTCTATTTCTCTAACCAGGCTAGCCGATGTTCCTTCTACCTCTAAGCCTACACATCCGTTCACAAAATTAAAGTCAACTAATGCGGCTAACATTCCCGGAACCATTTGTCCGTTATAATCACTAGACTCTTTTCCTGCAAGCACTAAATCGTATCCACCGTTCTTTACTACTGCTGCTAATTCTTTTGCTACGGTAAAACCATCTGTAGGAGTTGCATTTACTCGAATGGCATCGTCTGCACCAATCGCTAATGCTTTTCTTAAGGTAGGCTCTGTGTTGGCTAAACCAACATTAACCACGGTTACTGTGGCTCCTTGTTTTTCTTTAAACCACATGGCTCTAGTTAATACGAATTCATCATAAGGATTAATTACGTATTGCACTCCATTTGTATCAAAAGCAGTGTCATTATCAGTAAAATTAATTTTAGATGTGGTGTCAGGCACATGACTAATACATACCAATATTTTCATAATTTATTTTTTAAATTTTTATCTGGTACGAAGATACTACATTTAATTAAAAAATACTATGCATGCAGAGTATTTTTTAGGAA
>CBFHVY010000053.1:0-13666 GCA_965659555.1 Flavobacteriaceae bacterium | reverse complement strand
TAGGTGCATCATTTGCATCTAGCAAAGCTGTTGCTGAAATTAATTGTCCAGACTGACAGTACCCACATTGAGGTACATTAAGTTCTTCCCAAGCGGTTCTTAAAATCTCAAGATTAGGAGAACTCCCCTCTACGGTTGTAATTTCTTTTCCTATAGCCTGACTCACTTGTGTACTACAAGAACGAACAACAGTTCCAGAAATCATAATGGAGCATGCACCACATTGGGCAACTCCACAACCAAATTTTGTTCCTGTAAGTCCTGCAATATCTCGAATAGCCCAAAGTAAAGGCATCTCATCTGGTACATCTAATTCGTAGATTTTACCATTTATAGAAAGTGTTTTCATAATTCTTGAGTTTGGAGCTACAAGATAATGAAATTTTTGGCTATAAGAACACGATGCAAACGGGACTAGGTGCTTTAATTTTATGTGAATACTCAAGCTTTCCTGTGTCTGGATTTCTTTTAAAAGAGACCAGCGAATTCGAATCCTGATTGGCAACCACTAAGAAGTTTTCGTTAGGTGTTAGTACAAAATTTCGAGGGGTTTTTCCGCTGGTTGCCACATGCTCTATAAGAGTTAATTGACCAGTTTCGGCAGTAATCTTGAAAACCGCTATGGAATTATGCCCTCTGTTTGAGGTATACAAAAATCGTCCGTCAGAACTTACAACTATAGCGGCACTCGTATTGAATGCTGTAAAGTCTTTTGGAAGTGTACCCACATGTTGCATAAAATACCATGAGCCGTTAATCCCTTTTTTAAGCACTGAAACTGTATTATTGAGTTCATTTAAAACATACATCTAGGGTTGATGAGGATGAAAAGTAAGATGCCTGGGCCCTGACCCATCGGGGAGTGTAATCTTTTGCAATGGAAGAGGTTCTAAACCCTGAGTAGTCCACTCTGCCAACCAGAGTTGATTGGTAGCAAGATCCACACTCACCAAAGTATCCGAAGACGGAAAAAAGGATGAGTAATGTGCATGTGCTTTATCTTGTCGTAAAGTGGTTCCCTTGCCAACATGTTGAAGTGTGTCATGTGGAGTTAAGACCCCATCTTGAAGTTTAAACGAAGCAATATTACCACCACTATAATTGGCAACCAGTACTCGTTGATGCTGATCAATCGATACATAACAAGGATGCTCCCCCAAAGTGGGCAATTTGCTCGTAAGTATTAGACTATCGTTTAAGCGTTGTAAAGCAACCACATATCCTGTGTTGTTTTTTGAAACTTCGGCTACAGCAATTAAGGTATTTTTATCACTACTAAACGCCAGGTATGAAGGGTTTTCAATTCGAGCTGCCAATCCCTTGTTGGTAAAGACTCCATGTTCATCTATTGTATAACGATACACTCCCTCACTTTCACCAGAGGTATAGGTTCCCAAATAAAATGAAGATACCGTATTTTTAGGTGATGGTTCACAAGAGAGTACTGTACTCAAACACAGTACCAACAGGACACGAATATGTATCTTAATACACTTGATATACGGGTAGTTTTAGATGTGCCTTTTCATAATTAGGACTATTTTTAAACACAAAGTTAAGTTGTGCTCTTGGGTTTTCTGCAAAAGCCTTATCGGTAGTCATTTTAGCATCAAACGCCTTTTTTAATTCAGGCATGGTATTGAGGTAATTTTCAGCAAAATCTTCAAATACATATGCTGAATAGCCTTCTTTTTGTTGCAGTATAGTGTCGAAAAAGTTCCAGTTAAAAAAGGAATCTACGGCTTCAGCCTCTAGGGTCTCTAACAGATAACGAACACCCTCTTGTGCGGTGGAAATGTATACATCTCCTTTTCTAAAACGCAAGGTTTGTGTACTCTTTTGTACACTTGTATTGTAATGAAGGTAATGCCCTTCATATGCTGAAGACCTTGTTTTATATGTATCGATATGATTGACGGTTACTTGGAGTGTGGTATCTTTTTCAAAACGCACATACTCAATAGCATTGGCTTCTAAACGCGCAATAACCTTATGCCATCCTTGTGCTAAAATATATGCTTTTGGAATGGTTACTTCTTTAGTAGCAACAAATGTATTGTAATACGTAACTGTGTCAGAAAACGGCTTTGTTTGGTCATAAAACAACCGTTTGCCTGTGGTTACTTTACTATCGATCATCGTTCCTTCATATCCTTTAAATTCAAAAGAGCTCGGTTGAGTTCTATCTACACTGAAAGCAATAGGATAGGTTTTTTTTGCTAAAATTTCTTCTACTGCCTGCGAACGCATTGCTTTTATTCTGGCACTGTGAAGTTCGGTAAAGTCTAACATAGAAGTCATGAGTTCGTAGGTTTGCTCTACCCGTATGTTATACGGTTTTAACATATGCGTTTCAACCATCATCCCAAGGGTATTAAAAAGGGTGGTATATCCTGTAGAATATCTTGGTGAATCATAAAACTGAGACCATCCTTGCTTTGGTGTTCCTCCCCAAACATTTACATAGGGCGTTATACTAATCCCTTTGTCTGCTAAAGAGTTTTCAAGAGCTGGTCGCATTTCTTGTTCTATAAATGCTCCTAAGGTGCCCCCCAGTTTGTTATGTTGCGTAAACAAATGTGTAATTGCATATTGATAGTCGGCACCATTACTCACATGATTATCGATAAAAACATCGGGATTAACGGTATGAAAAATGGCAGCAAAGGCTGCTGCATTTTTGGTGTCTTGTTTTATAAAGTCTCTGTTTAAATCGAAATTTCGAGCGTTTCCTCTAAAACCGTATGCTTTTGGACCATTCTGATTGGTTCTTGTATGTGAATTACGTTGTAAAGCACCTCCAATATTGTAAACAGGAATCACAGCGATAAGGGTGTTCTCATACACCTTTTTAAGGGAATCACTTTGTACTAGATCTCTCAACATCATCATTGAAGCATCAATACCATCAGATTCTCCTGGATGAATTCCGTTATTAATTAACACTCTATTTTTGGTTGAGTTTTTCAGGTCTTTTAAGTGTACTGGACCCTCTGAATTAAATACAATAAGATGCAAAGGCTCACCGGAATCTGTAACGCCCATCTCGAACATACTCAATTCGTCGTAGGTGTTTGTTAGTGACGTATAATACGAGATGACTTGGTGATATTCTGGAGTTTCTGTTCCCTGAGACTGTTCAAATAAGGTGGTAAAGTCTTTAGGTGATGTAGCGGTATTACACGATACAATAGCAAATAGTCCTATACTTAGGAGCATGATTTTTTTATACATAAACACAGTTTGTTTTTGGGATGTTGGCGAGGAAAAGGTTTAAAAATTTATTGGGTTAGTCACAGAATCGGGTACTAAAGTAGATGCATCGCCCCCATTTCTCATAATATCTCTTACAATAGACGAACTGATATATGAGGTTTCTGCACTGGTTAATAAAAAGACCGTTTCTATACCCGATAATTTTCTATTGGTTTGAGCAATGGCTTTTTCAAATTCAAAATCAGCAGGGTTTCGCAATCCTCTTAAAATAAAATCGGCATCAATACTTTTGCAATAGTCTACGGTGAGTCCTTTATAGGTTTGGACCCCTATTTTCTCTTCCCCAAAAAAAGCATTTTGAATAAATTTCATTCGCTCTTCTAAACTAAACATATAGTTCTTTTTAGCATTAACCCCTATAGCAATAATGATTTCATCAAATAGCGGTATGGCTCGTTTAATAATATCTGTATGCCCTAAAGTGATGGGGTCAAATGAACCTGGAAAAACTGCTTTTTTCATCGTTGTTGTATAAAATTATATTAATTAGTTAAAGCCATTGTAATGGCATTCTCAAATAACTGAGCTAATGAAATACCTGCAACACTGGCTTGTTGTGGTAAAATACTTTCTTCAGTCATTCCGGGAACGGTATTCATTTCAATAAAATGAGGAACTCCATCAACCAAAATATATTCTGACCGTGAAAACCCTTTCATGTTTAAGATTTCATAGACTCTTTTTGCAACTGCTTCCACATTTCGTTGTTCTTCTGCAGCTAGTCTTGCAGGAGTAATTTCTTGAGACTTGCCTAAATATTTTGCTTCGTAATCGAAAAAATCATTTTCAGAAACAATCTCTGTAATGGGAAGCACGGTAATTGCTCCTTGGTATTGAATTACCCCAACAGAAACTTCGGTTCCATCTAAAAAAGACTCGACTAAAATCTCCCGATCTTCTTTGGCTGCTTTTTCTACTGCAGGAATAAACTCTTCTTTGGTATATACTTTTGAGATCCCATAACTAGACCCTGCGCCATTTGGTTTTACAAAACACGGTAAACCAACTTTAGCTAGAATAGCATCAACATCATATGAATCTCCATCATTAAAATAATACGACACTGCGGTTTGAATTCCATACGCCTTTACCACACTCAAACAATCACGCTTGTTAAAGGTAAGTGCCATCTGATAAAAAGGCGCAGAAGTATGCGGGACTCCTAACAATTCGAAATAGGCCATTAAAGATCCATTTTCACCTGGAGCTCCGTGGATAGCATTAAAGACCACGTCAAACTGAACATGAGTTCCCTGTTCTTGAATGCTAAAATCTGATTTTTGAATAGGGTACTGTACATCGTCTTTAAGCACATACCAAGTATCGGGAAGTATATGAACTGGATACACATCAAATAGCTCGGGATTTAGGTGTTTACACACCACGGCCCCACTCTTAAATGATATGGCAGCTTCGGAAGAATACCCTCCCATAACAACGGCAATTCGTTTTTTCATATGATAAAAAGTGGATTCGTATACTTTTTTAGTCATCCTATACACAAACTTACTAAAAAAGACGTTGTAAGCTTTAGGTGAAATGGATATATCCGCATAAAAAATAAATAAATCCTATTTTTACAGTACCTTTGTTTCCTTTAAAAATCAACTGTATGAGTCTGTTTAGATTTATAAAAAGCATTGCCTTTTTTAAACAATTAGCTATTGCACTAGGTAGTGTTTTGGTATTCGTTTTTGTACTCCAATGGTGGCTTGGATTTACCACAAATCACGATCAAAAAATTCAAGTCCCTAATCTAGATAAGCTTTCCCTTGAAGAAGTAAAGCAAACGTTAGATGCTATAAAGCTCGATTTTATCGTTATAGATTCCGCGAGTTATAATCCTAATTACCCCAAACGTGCAGTAATAGACCAAACCCCTATTGCGGGTGACTTTGTAAAAGAAAAACGTAAAATTTACCTTACGCTAAATCCATCAAAATATAGAGATATTGAGGTGCCAGACCTCAACGGAAGAACCAAAAGACAAGCCTCATCGCAATTACAATCGATAGGCTTTAAAATAGGCACATTCTCGTATGTACCCGATGTAGGAAAAGATGTAGTTCGAGGAATTGAATACAAGGGTAAAAAAGTATCTCCAGGAGTTAAACTACCAAAAAATACTGTGCTAGATTTAATTTTAGGCGACGGAAAAGGCAACTAAACTATGGATACTAGCGAACTCGAAAACGAAGAACTTTACGAACATCATAGAGTAGTAGCCACCCAAGGGCAAGAGCCTTTGCGGGTTGATAAGTTTTTAATGAATTTTATTGAAAATGCTACTCGTAACAAACTGCAACAAGCTGCTAAAGCCGGAAATATTCTGGTAAATGATATCGTAGTAAAGTCGAATTATAAAGTAAAACCAAATGATGTGGTTCGGATTGTGTTATCTCACCCTCCACATGAAAATTTATTGGTTGCTGAAGACATTCCACTAGATATTCGCTACGAAGACGATAGTGTTATTGTTGTAAACAAACCGGCAGGTATGGTTGTTCATCCCGGACATGGAAACTATACCGGTACTTTGGTTAACGGCCTCATTCATCATATTGAAAACCTTCCTACCAACAGCAACGAACGTCCGGGCTTAGTGCACCGTATTGATAAAGACACCAGTGGATTATTAGTAGTTGCAAAAACCGAATATGCCATGGCGCATCTGTCGAAACAGTTTTTCGATAGAAAAACATCGCGTACCTATATCGCATTAGTCTGGGGATATATCGAAGAAGATGAAGGAACCATTACCGGACATATTGGAAGAAGCTTAAAAAACAGACTTCAAATGGATGTTTTTCCAGAAGGTGATTTTGGCAAACACGCTGTTACACATTATAAAGTATTAGAACGTCTTACCTATGTAACCTTAGTACAGTGTAAACTTGAAACAGGAAGAACTCATCAAATTAGAGCACATTTTAAACATATTGGCCATACCTTATTTAATGATGAGCGTTACGGTGGGAACGACATTTTAAAAGGAACCACCTTTACCAAATACAAACAATTTGTAGACAATTGCTTTAAAGTATTACCAAGGCAGGCTTTACATGCAAAAACGCTAGGATTCATTCATCCCGTGACTAAAGACTATATGGAATTCAATACCGAAATACCTGAAGACATTGAGGCATGTTTAGACAAATGGCGTACCTATACCGCTAATTCTAAAGACTAAGCAGGTATCAATTCTTCTAATAGTTTTATTGCGAATATCTAAGGTAAAAACTTTAGGGAGTCCGAATGAGATTGTATTTTTGGAAGTATAAAAAGTAAGCATTATGAAAATCATTATTTCTCCAGCAAAATCGTTAGACTTCGAAAACAAAGCGAACACGAGTCTCTATACACAACCAGAATTTGTAGATCGCTCTGAGAAATTGCACAAAAAATTAAAGTCCATTTCTAAAAAAGGACTTTCAGATTTAATGAATATTTCTGCAGATTTAGCCCGTTTAAACTATGAGAGAAACCAAGCATGGGAACCTCACTTTACCCTAGAAAATTCCAAGCAAGCTATATATGCATTTACAGGAGAAGTGTTTAGAGGGATTGATGTAAACACAATAGCAGAAGAGAAGATTCCAGTTTTACAAGACAAACTTAGAATTCTATCGGGGCTATATGGTATATTAAAACCATTAGACTTAATGCAACCGTACCGATTAGAAATGGGTACGCGATTAAAAGTTGGGAAAAGCACTAATTTATATCAATTTTGGGGTACTACCTTAGCAGAAGCGCTAAATAGTGAGCTAGCAGAAGAGGAACTCTTAGTAAACTTGGCGAGTTCAGAATACTTTAAGGCATTACCTAAAAAAGCCTTAAAAGTGCCTATGATTACTCCTGTCTTTAAAGACTATAAAAATGGTAGCTATAAAACCATCATGACATTTGCTAAAAAAGCGAGAGGACTCATGGTTCGCTATATCATTGATCACGATATTGACACCATCGAGGGCTTAAAGGGCTTTAATGTAGATGGTTATGGTTTTAGCGAGGAACTCTCCAAAGACCTGGAGTTGGTATTTACTAGATAGCGTCCGATGTACTTTTCATTCTAAAAATCACCCAAACATGGGGTATAGTTACTGCAAATAAGACTGAAAACAAGATTGTAGTGACTAATTTTTCATTCTCAAAAAAATAGTAACACGTTAGTAAGCCTACTATACTTAGCAACCAGTACACCATTGCGTTTTTAAAATACAGCAACACTTCCTTTGTATTAATGGTACCCGAAATAAATTGTGTTTGTTCAAGTATCGAGGGAATGCTATGCCATAAAATAAAATAAATGGCAAAGCCCAGAATTAAAGAAGCGGTTTTAAAAACCAAAAATAGTAAGACTAAATAAAACACTTCTTTAGCAAGGGTACTTTGTGGTATCTTTTGCTTCCAAAAAAGATAAAGCATTATGACCAACCAAGATAAAACACTTATACCAAAAACGACCAAATAGAATGCTTTTGGAAACTCTTTTTCTATGATTTCCGTAATAATTTTGTTAACAAAATCATAATTATTCAAAAATAAAGAGGAAAATATTAACAATCCATAAGTAACAAAAAGTAGCGATTTATGTAAAGTATGGGTTTCAATTCTCGCGTCGAAATGTTGTTCACCAAAATGATATGCACTTACCAAAATAAACAACACAATAGCTACAAGTGGGAACAGGTAATAAAACAATGCTGAAACACCTACAACACCTATATACACTAGCAATGATAGTTTTTTTGAACTAGACCAAAAGGATGTTTTTAAGAGAATTTCTATATCGTTAGACCCATGAATTATACCAATAGAAATGACTAAAAAATACGCCACTATATTTTCAACCTCAGGTGTAAATTGAACACTAAACCACAGTAAAAAAAAGGTAAAAAAAGTAGCAATGTACTGGTACTGTGTGAACAACATAATTTGATTTTTGTTAAATGTACTGTTTTTTTTGGTATTTTTGTTTGACTTTATAACTTATATGTTAAACATTATTAACTTAAACTTTGTATTATGAATTACTTATTAAATTATCTTTCTGTTGCTAAAATTGCAACAGATGATTATGTAGGGTTTACCTTTTTTGTAGGATGTATGGCTATGATGGCTGCATCTGTATTTTTCTTCTTCTCGATGAATACATTCGATAAGAAATGGAGAACATCAATCTTGGTTTCAGGATTAATCACCTTTATTGCAGCTGTGCACTATTGGTACATGAGAGATTATTGGGCTTCTAATGGAGAGTCGCCTACATTTTTTAGATATGTAGATTGGATTCTTACTGTGCCGTTAATGTGTGTTGAATTCTATTTAATACTTAAAGTAGCAGGTGCAAAAAAATCAATGATGTGGAGATTAATATTCTTATCTGTAGTAATGTTAGTTACAGGATACATTGGTGAAGCTGTAGATAGAGACAATGCTTGGCTTTGGGGATTAGTATCTGGAGGAGCATATTTTGTTATTGCATATGACATTTGGTTAGGTGGTGCTAAAAAATTAGCAGAATCGGCAGGTGGGGCAGTATTAAGTGCTCACAAAACTTTATGTTGGTTTGTTCTTGTAGGATGGGCAATCTATCCTTTAGGATATATGGCAGGTACTCCAGGTTGGTACGAAAGTATTTTTGGAGGACTATCTTTAGATGTTGTATATAATATTGGAGATGCTGTAAACAAAATCGGTTTCGGATTGGTTATTTATAACCTAGCTGTTCAGAGTTCTGAAAAGTAATTCCAACAACCATAAAATAATGAAAAGCAGAAGGTTCACTTCTGCTTTTTTTATGTCTATTCAACTCATAACCCCTTCTTTTCTGTCATTGTGTCATAATTCACGCCTCGAAATACGCAAGATTCTGACAATACTTTAGAATACTTCCGATGGCATACATCTTGACTATAGTTGAGCGTGAATTCATTCACACAGAAATTAGAACGTATAACATAAGTATATAAATTAAGTATTATGAGTAAAATTATAGGAATAGATTTAGGAACCACAAATTCATGTGTTTCTGTAATGGAAGGAAATGAACCAGTGGTAATACCAAATGCAGAAGGAAAAAGAACTACTCCATCTATAGTTGCCTTTGTTGAAGGAGGTGAGCGAAAAGTAGGAGACCCTGCAAAGCGTCAGGCGGTAACTAACCCAACAAAAACGGTATATTCTATCAAAAGATTTATGGGAAACAAATTCTCTGAATCAACTCAAGAAATCAAAAGAGTACCGTACAGTGTTGTTAAAGGAGAGAATGATACTCCAAGAGTAGATATAGATGGTCGTTTATACACCCCTCAAGAAATATCTGCAATGGTATTACAGAAAATGAAAAAAACTGCTGAAGACTATCTTGGGCAAGATGTATCTGAGGCTGTAATTACTGTACCTGCCTATTTTAACGACTCACAAAGACAAGCAACCAAAGAAGCGGGAGAGATTGCTGGATTAAAAGTAAGAAGAATTATTAACGAACCTACAGCCGCTGCTTTAGCCTATGGTTTAGACAAAGCTAACGACGATAAAAAAATTGTGGTTTTTGACTTTGGAGGAGGAACGCATGACGTTTCTATCTTAGAATTAGGTGATGGTGTTTTTGAAGTACTTGCTACAGACGGAGACACACACTTAGGTGGTGATGACGTAGATGAAAAAATCATCAACTGGTTAGCAGACGAGTTTAAAGCAGAAGAAAACATGGATTTAACTTCAGATCCAATGGCTTTACAACGTTTAAAAGAAGCAGCAGAAAAAGCGAAGATTGAGTTGTCTAGTAGTTCAACTACAGAAATCAATTTACCATATATTACAGCTACAGCTAGCGGACCAAAACACTTGGTAAGATCATTAACAAAAGCTAAGTTCGAACAATTAATAGACGATTTAGTAAAGAGAACTATCGCTCCATGTGAAAGTGCTTTAAAGAGTGCAGATCTTTCAACTTCAGATATCGATGAAATTATTTTAGTAGGAGGTTCAACAAGAATCCCTGCAGTTCAGGAAGCAGTAGAGAAATTCTTTGGTAAATCACCAAGTAAAGGAGTTAACCCAGACGAAGTTGTTGCATTAGGAGCAGCGATTCAAGGTGGAGTATTAACTGGAGATGTAAAAGATGTATTACTTTTAGACGTAACACCACTTTCTCTAGGTATTGAAACTATGGGGAATGTATTTACCAAGTTAATTGAAGCAAATACAACCATTCCAACCAAAAAATCACAGGTGTTTTCTACAGCAGTAGACAATCAACCTTCTGTTGAAATCCATGTACTGCAAGGAGAAAGAGCTATGGCTGCCGACAATAAAACTATTGGTAGATTCCACCTAGATGGTATTCCACCTGCAGGTAGAGGAGTTCCTCAAATTGAAGTGACTTTCGATATCGACGCAAACGGTATTATTAAGGTTTCTGCCTTAGATAAAGGAACAAACAAATCTCACGAAATTAGAATTGAAGCTTCATCTGGATTATCGGAAGAAGAAATCGCAAAAATGAAAGCTGAAGCAGAAGCAAATGCAGATGCAGATAAGCAAGCGAAAGAAACTGCTGAAAAGGTAAATGGAGCCGATGCAATGATATTTCAAACAGAGAAGCAATTAAAAGAGTTTGGCGATAAATTGTCTGCAGACAAAAAAGAGCCTATCGAAGCAGCTTTAGAAGAGCTAAAGAAAGCCTTCGAAGCTAAAGGCTTAGTTCAAATTGATGCAGCAATGGAAAAGATCAATGAAGCCTGGAAAGTTGCCTCTGAAGAAATGTACAAAGCACAGCAAGAAGCAGGAGCTAATCCTGGAGCAGACCAAGGTCAGCCAGAAGCCAGTGCCAATGAAGGAGACAATGTAGAAGATGTAGATTTTGAAGAAGTAAAATAATACGAATTCATATCCCCAAAAAAGCCTCGTTATACGAGGCTTTTTTTTATTTATTTAACAGAATATTTTCAATCGATTTAAGTAAATTTCAAGATATTTGAAGTCAAGAAAAAATCTACGATGAATAAAGTCTTACTTTGCATTTCTTTTGCGCTATTTGGACTTACTGCACAAGCTCAAGATGTTAATGAATTTATACTAACGGTAGAGATTTCGGGCTTTAAAACCGATAAAGGTCACGTTTATATTTCTTTATTTAATACCGAAGAACAGTTTCTAAAAAAAGGGATTAAGTCTGCCAAAGTAATTATTGACAATAATTTTTGTAGTGCTACTTTTGAAGGCCTCAAAAAAGGAGAGTACGCGGTTTCGCTTTTTCACGATGAGAATCAGAATGATAAAATGGATACCAAAATTTTTGGCATTCCAAAAGAACCTTATGGTTTTTCAAACAATGCGAAAGCCCTGATGGGCCCTCCCAAATTTAAAGATGCTAAATTCTCTTTAGCCAAAAACAAGACCATTGTAATATCGCTACAATAAGCTTTTTAACAGGCGTACCATTTCATATACATCTACAAAAGAATTGTACATCGGCGCAGGTGCACAACGAATCACGTCAGGCTCTCTCCAATCGGTAATCACATTGCGTTTTAATAGGGCATTATGCAATGCTTTATTCGCGTTTTTTACCTGAATAGACAATTGACAACCTCGTTGTTTGGGGTCTGTTGGCGTAATAATTCGCACGGTATCTGTACCTAATTTATCTAGTAAGAACGCTAAATATCCGGTAAGTTTTTCTGACTTTTCACGGAGGGCATCCAAGCCAACAGCATCAAACATTTCTAAGGATGCTTTAATGGGTGCCATTGAAAGTATCGGCGGATTACTCAACTGCCATCCTTCTGCACCAGGCATTACATCGAAGGGCAATCTCATATTAAAACGAGTCGCTTTGTTATGATTCCACCATCCAGCAAATCTTGGTAATTCTCTATTGTGTGCATGCTTTTCATGCACAAATAAACCCGATATACTTCCTGGTCCAGAATTCAAATATTTATAGGTACACCATGCAGAAAAATCAACACCTGAATCGTGAAGGTTTGCTTTTATATTTCCAGCTCCATGAGCGAAATCAATTCCTACATAAGCACATTTAGCATGGCCTAATTCAGCAATTTTTTTAATTTCTAAAAACTGCCCTGTATAGTAATTTACCCCACCAATAAGCAATAAAGCAATTTCATCACCTTGATCTTCCAAAATATGTTCAAGATCTTCTATTCGAAGTAACTCCTCACCTGCTCTTGGACTCCATTCAACCAAAGCTTCCTCTGGATCAAAACCATGAAACTTTAGCTGCGATTGCACTGCATATCGATCTGATGGAAATGCATCACTCTCAATTAAAATTTTGTATTTCGTTTGGGTAGGCTGATAAAAAGAAACCATTAATAAATGAAGGTTTGCCGTTAAAGTATCCATAACGATTACTTCACTAGGCTTGGCGCCCATCACCTTTGCCATTTTCTCCGATAAAGACTCCGGATAGGTGGTCCAAGGAGTATCTCCTTCAAAATGGCCTTCTACACCTAGCGTTGCCCAATCATGTAGTTCTTTAGCAACATATTCTTTAGCTTTTACAGGCTGAAGTCCTAGTGAGTTTCCAGTAAAATACAACCACTCGTTTCCGTTTTCATCTTTAGGGATAATAAACTCTTTACGTAAGTAGGCTAAGGGATCTTTTTGGTCTTGCTCTTCGGCAAAAGCACGGGTATTTTTATAGTCCATAAAGAATAAAATTTGCTCTCAAAGATAAGATAATCCTTTTGGATGCATAGCCTTGAACAGTAATTTTTCCGTCTAGTACAGCACTCTAAACTTTATGGTTCCTTCGACATGCTTCAGCTCTTTAATAACCTTTTTATTGTACTTTTTATCTATATCTGTAATTACGTACCCCACTTTAGCATCGGTAGACAGGTATTGCCCGGTAATGTTGAGTTCATAATCTGCCAACACTTTATTGATATTTGCCATAACTCCAGGCACATTGCGATGAATATGTAAAAAACGGTGTGCATTCACCTGTCTTGGTAATCGAATATTGGGGAAGTTTACAGCATCAACAGTATTGCCTGAATTGATATATCCCATAATTTTAGTAGGAACAAAATCGGCTATATCGCGTTGTGCTTCTTCCGTACTTCCACCTACATGAGGAGTTAAAATTACATTGGGCAAGCCTTTAAGGTCTGTATAAAAGTCGCCATTGGCTTTGGGTTCTTCTGGATAAACATCAACTGCAGCTCCAGCCAATTTTTGAGTTTCTAAAGCTGTTTTAAGTGCCGATACATCAACAACAAATCCTCTAGAAAGGTTCACCAGAAAGGCACCGTCTTTCATCTGTTTAAATTGCTCGGCCCCCATAAAGTTTTTATTGGCAGGATTGTCATCTATATGAAGACTTACGACATCGGCTATGGCTAATAATTCG
>CBFHVY010000052.1:0-13828 GCA_965659555.1 Flavobacteriaceae bacterium | reverse complement strand
TCCTTGTCATATTGTATTAAGGATAATTCATGTAAACGCATTCTACCCACTTGAGTAGATTTTGATCGCTGTGCATACAGCATAGTGCTACTGAGAAATAGCACTAGAATTAAATTTTTCATAAGCAATACTTTTACGAAAGTCTGATAAGCTTAGAAACGGAATGATTTTTTAGATAGTTTTTAACAATTCTTTTTGCAAGCTGTTTCTCAGAAATCGGAGTGAGAATTTTTTTTAATATGTCTAGTTTAGACTCTTGGAAAGCGAGGTTGGTATAGCCATACCCAACTACTTCTTGGTTTTCTATGAGCACAACCGCATGTTCGTCTAGAGTCCTCCCTTTGTGCAAAATAATAAAATTATCATTAGCAAAAGATGAGTTTACACCAGGTTTACCATTTTTAAAATTGTATTTAGGCGATAACTCCTCTAATGCCAAGACATATTTTAATCGGGTAAATAACAAATTTCCAGTTTCTTCATAGGATACTCTATGAGCTTTTTCTTGAATCTTTACGGCTCGTTTAGACGATTTTGAAAAGAGATGTTGAAGCTCATTTTTCATAGTTCTTCCTTTACCAATATAGATAACTTTACCTTGGGTGTTATGCACAAAAAATAATCCTTCTTTTTCTGGAATAGGCTCAATCAATGCATTTAAACGCTCTTTTAAAGTCCGTTTATCTACATATTTAATGACCGATGCTAATGTTTTTCTTTTGGTATCCTTCTCTAACAGCAGTTTAAATAAATGCACCGTAGCTAAAGCATCGCCATTAGCTCTATGTCGATCACTCATTGGTATGCCAAGTGAACGACAAAGTTTACCCAAACTGTACGAAGGTTCGTCAGGAATTAAATGTCGACTGAGTTCAACCGTACAAATAGTGTTTCTATGATAGTCAAATTCTAAACGTTTAAACTCAGTGCGTAAAATTCGATAATCAAAATTGGCATTGTGCGCTACAAGTGTGCAGTCTTTGGTAATATCTACTATTCGTTTTGCAACCTCGTAAAACTTGGGCGCATTACGAAGCATTTTATTGTGAATACCTGTGAGTTTTACAACAAACTCCTGAATGGGTTGTTCTGGGTTGACTAAACTGATAAACTGATCTACAACCGTATGACCATCAAATTTATAAATGGCAATTTCAGTAATGCCTTCTTCATTAAATTTTCCTCCAGTAGTTTCAATGTCTAGTATAGCGTACACTCAGTAGTTTTAGGCGATGTAGTTTCGAGCTCCAAAAATAGCGCTTCCTACACGAATTAAGGTGCTCCCATTTTGTATGGCAATTTCATAATCACCACTCATTCCCATAGACAAGATAGTCATCTCTGGGTATTGTTTTTGAAGGTGATCGAAGACTGATTTAAGGCTTTTAAACTCCCGATCAATTTGCGATTCATCGTCGGTAAAGGTAGCCATCCCCATCAATCCCACAATACGAATATTGTGAAGTGATGAACATTCTTCACTGGCTAAAAGTTCCGTCAATTCTTCGGTAGATATTCCAAATTTAGTATCTTCTTCAGCAATCTTAACTTGCATTAAACAGTTAATGGTTCTTTGGTGTTTTAAGGCTTGCTTATTAATTTCTTTTAAGGTTTTAAGACTATCTACCCCGTGAATTAGGTCTACAAAATGAGCCATGTATTTGACCTTATTGCGTTGTAAATGCCCAATCATATGCCATGAAATGTCTTTTGGTAAGACCTCATATTTACTAGCCATCTCTTGAATCTTATTTTCACCAAAAATCCGTTGACCAGCATCATAGGCTTCTTGAATATCAGAAATGGGTTTAGTTTTAGAAACAGCAACGAGACCAACGTGTTTAGGAATGCTTTTTAATAGTGCTTGTATATTGTCTTTTATGGTTTGCATATTAAAATTCATAAAGGGTTAAACCACTTCTTAATTTAGGCTCAATATAGGTTGTTTTGGGTGGCATCTTTAGATTGGCATCTGCAATCTCTTTCATTTCTTTGGTTGTAATAGGAACAAGTCCAAAGCCAACCTTGTATTTTCCTTGATCTACTTTGGTTTTAATGGAAAGGGAATCTTTCTTTGTATGCGCATAATCTATGCGATCATCATTGGTTAAGTCTTGAATGCCAAGAATAGGTAACAGTACAGTTCTATATAAAATTTCAGCATCTAAGGTACTGAGGGCATCTGTAAAGGTGTAGCTGTGTTTTCTTAAATATAATGAGTAAAATTCCCCATCGAGATACATACTAAAATGATGCTTTTTAGTGGGAATATACAAGTGTTGTCCTCTATTTTCAATTCTAAAAGAAGTGTCTAACTGAATTAAAAATTCATCTTTACTCAACCCATTTAAATCTTTAACTAAGCGATTAAATTCTGAGATTTGAAGATCGTGTTCAGGTAACAAATAACTCATAAAGAAATTATAGTCTTCACTTCCGTTATGATTCGGATTTTCTTGTGCCATATGTTTGGCTAGAAGGCAAGAAGATGCCGATCGATGATGTCCATCAGCAATATATAAATTTGGTACCTCAGTAAATGCATCTGCTAAATCGGAAAGCGTTTTAGCATCTTGTATGACCCAAAGTTTATGAAGTTTTTTGTCGGTAGTAGAAAACTCGTACTCAGGTCTGTTTGTTTTTGTTTGCTGAATAATGGCTTCAATACTGGGAGTACTTTTATAGGTTAAGAGTACTGGTTCTGCATTAAAACCGGTTTGTTTTAGGTAATTTTCAAACAAGACTTCACGTTTGTACAATGTACCTTCGTGCTTTTTAATATGTCCATTTTCATAATCTGAAACAGCAGTACCAGCTATAATTCCACAAAAAGAATGATGTTCATCAAAACTTTCATAGACATAAAAGGCAGGGCTTTCTTCTTGAATAAAGATATGATTCTCTTTAAACTCTTCGTAACGGTTGTGTACTAAGGTGAAACGTTGTTCACCAGTAAGCTCTTGGTGATACTTATATCCTGGATTAATGATATGTAAAAACGTATAGGGATTAAAGTCGAGTTTAGCTTCTAATTCAGCATCAGTATACGCTTCATATGATTTAGAAGATACTAATGCTACTTTGTCTCTAGAAGGTCGAACTGCTTTAAACGGTTTTACAATAGCCATATTATCCTAATAATCGAATGATTTGTTCTGCGAGTTCTGTTCCAATTCTATCTTGTGCTTCTAGGGTAGCAGCACCAATATGAGGAGAAAGGGATAGATCTGGGTTCATTAACAATTGAATTTCAGGCTGAGGCTCCTTTTCAAAAACATCTAAGGCTGCAAACTTTACTTTTTTAGCCTCAATAGCATTCACCAATGCTACTTCATCTAATACTCCACCGCGAGCTGCGTTTACAATTCCAACCCCGGGTTTCATTTGGTCAAATTCTTTTCCTCCTAAAACATAGGTTTCTTGAGCGGGAACGTGTAAACTGATAAAATCGGCTTCTTTAAGTAATGCATCTAACGATTGTGTTGCGATATGTATTTGAACATTCTGACCTGTAAAAAACGGTACTGTAATAGTTGCTTCTGTGATAAAAGCATCGGTGGCTACAACTTTCATTCCAAGGCCTAAAGCAATCTTAGCAACTTCTTGACCAATACGTCCAAATCCAATGATCCCCATAGTTTTACCACGCAACTCAATTCCTCCAGCATATGCTTTTTTTAAGGCTTTAAATCGGGTATCACCTTCCAAGGGCATTTCTCTATTCGATTGGTGTAAAAAACGAGCTAAGCCAAACAAATGTGCAAAGACCAATTCTGCTACAGATCCAGAAGATGCAGCAGGTGTGTTAATTACGTGTAAGCCTTGATCTTTAGCATATTGAACATCAATATTATCCATTCCAACACCCCCACGACCAATTAATTTTAAACTCGGACAAGCATCAATTAATTCTTGACGTACTTGAGTAGCACTTCGAACAAGAATAGCATCAATTTGATGTTCATTGATATAATTTTCAAGTTGTTCTTGAGCAACGGTTGTGGTGATAATTTCTATACCTGCTTTTTCTAAGGCCTCAATACCAGATTGAGAGATACCATCATTAGCTAATACTTTCATAGTGTCTTAATTATGCGTTTCGTTCTAATTCTTTCATTACATCTACGAGTACTTGAACACTGTGTAAAGGAAGTGCGTTATACATACTCGCTCTATATCCGCCTACACTTCTGTGACCGTTTAAACCATTGATTCCAGCAGCTTTCCATGCCTCATTAAAACGTGCTTCTAAAGAGCTGTCTGTCAATACAAACGTTGCATTCATAAAACTACGATCTTCTTTAGCTACCACACCTTTAAATAAAGGATTGCGGTCTATTTCTCCGTAAAGTAATGCCGCTTTTTTGTTGTTTACTTTTTCAATAAAAGGAATACCGCCTAAGTCTTTTAACCACTCTAGGGTTAACATCGATACATAAACAGGGAATACCGCAGGGGTATTATACATACTGTCTTTGTTGATATGTACTTGATAGTCTAACATTGCAGGGATAGCTCTAGACACTTTACCTAACAAGTCGTCTTTAACAATGACTAAGGTGGTACCAGCAGGCCCCATATTCTTTTGAGCACCGGCATAGATTAGGTCGAACTTAGAAAAGTCTAATTGACGCGAGAAAATATCTGAACTCATATCGCAGATCATTGGAATATCGGTATCTGGGAAAGACTTCATTTGTGTTCCAGAGATGGTATTATTACTAGTACAGTGGAAAAAATCAGCATCTGAAGGAATGCTATAGTCTTTAGGGATATAGCTAAAGTTTTTGTCTTTAGATGAAGCTACTTCAACGACTTCGCCAAAGAGTTTTGCTTCTTCAATAGCTTTAGATGCCCAAGTTCCAGTGTTTAGATAAGCTCCCTTTTTTTCAAGAAGATTATACGCGACCATTAAAAACTGTAGACTGGCCCCTCCTTGTAAAAACAAGGATGTATAGCCTTTATTTTCTAAGCCTAAGGTTTCTAATGCCAGTTGTCTGGCATGTTCCATAACATCAACAAAAGGCTTGCTACGGTGAGAAATCTCGATAAGAGATAAATTATCGTTGTTAAAATTTAGTACAGCTTCAGAAGCTTTTTGCAGTACCTCTTGAGGTAAAATACAAGGACCTGCGCTAAAATTATGTTTCATCATAATGGTGTTTGTTTCGATGTTTGAGGCCACAAAGTTCTTAATTTTTAACCAAATTAAGGCATAAAGGGCGTGTTAAATTTCCGATAAGAATGCTAAGGTATTTACCCCATCAGCATAGTCCCAGAGCTTAGGAGATTGTGTCTGTCCAAAAGGGACTTCATTAGGGAGAAAGTCTTTAGCTACCACACACTGAATCTTCTCTTGATCTTGGTATAATTTTATTTTTAGGTCCACAAGATTATCGTAGTATTCATAAAAAACAGTGGCAATAGGAGAGGCGTAGCTTTCGTCTTCTTTAATCATCATAAAGCCATTCTCGAGCATGTCAAACTCACTCATCAAATACACAGCTTTATTATAGTCGTAATTGTTAGCATATTTAGCATTATGCATAAGTTCGTGTTTGGCATACATTCCATTAAAAAAGAGATCAAAATTATACCCTCTTGGGACAAACAATTTAGACACACTTCTACATCCTAAACCAAAATATCTAAAAATGTCTTCACTTAAAAGTTCAAAATCTTCACGTGTTTCATTTCCTTGAATTACGGCAACAGAATTTCTGTTTTTTCGAATGATGTGCGGTTTGTCTTTAAAATAATATTCAAAGTAACGTGCTGTATTATTACTTCCGGTAGCAATTATGGCATCAAAACCCTCTAATTGACCTTCAGTAAAAGTGATTGTTCCTTTAAAACTTGGGGCTACATACTCTAAGTATTTTGCTAGTAGGGGTAAAAATAAAGTGTCATTTGATGACTGTTTTACCAACACATGATGCCCAGAGAGGAGTACGGCTAAAAAATCATGAAATCCAACCAAAGGAATGTTCCCTGCCATAATAATTCCCACCACTTTAGGAGGTTGCTCCGAAATGGACTGCTGTGCTAACCACTGATCTAGCTCGATAGTTGTAAGTGCAATCGACCAAGACTCCAAAGCATGTAAAATATTGTCTTTGGTAAACCATCCATTGTGTTCGGATGCAATTTTTAACTGATGTTGAAGAGCGTCAAAGAAGAGCTCGTTGTGAGGTATTCCTCCTTTTTTGATGATTTCATCTCGGTTAAACTGACTTAAAAAACGTCCTAAGGCTACAAAAGCATCTTTTCTATTTTGAATACTACTCATTTCTTTTGGTTGTCTATAATTTTGACCTTATTTTTGCAGCTGTAAAGTTACTAAACTCAAAGCGAATATCGATGGCAATAATCATAACAGATGAATGTATTAATTGCGGAGCTTGCGAGCCCGAATGTCCAAACACAGCAATATATGAAGGCGCTGATGATTGGAAGTATGCAGATGGAACGGATTTAAAAGGGGATGTAGTCTTACCAAACGGGACAGCAGTAAATTCTGAAGAGACTCAAGAACCTATTTCAGATGAAATCTATTATATCGTAGCCGATAAGTGTACAGAATGTATGGGCTTTCATGAAGAACCACAATGTGCTGCCGTATGCCCAGTAGATTGCTGTGTACCAGATGAAAACCATGTAGAAACCGAAGAAGAGCTATTGGCAAAACAACGTTTTATGCATAAAAACTAAAATGAATTTTTCTACTCTATATAACCTTGCATTTGCAAGGTTTTTTTATGCTCATAAGGCAAGTTTTTCCAATCAAAGGAGTATATTTGCGCTCGCAAAATGAATACTTATGAAAGCTGGAATTGTAGGATTACCTAACGTTGGAAAATCAACCCTATTCAATTGTTTATCAAATGCAAAAGCCCAAAGTGCAAACTTTCCTTTTTGTACTATAGAACCTAACTTAGGGGTGGTAAATGTACCCGATACTCGAATTCAAAAATTAGAAGATTTAGTAAAACCTGAGCGTGTATTACCTGCAACCGTTGAGATCGTCGATATTGCCGGATTGGTAAAAGGAGCAAGTAAAGGAGAAGGTTTAGGGAATCAGTTTTTGGCAAATATTAGAGAAACAGATGCTATTCTTCATGTATTGCGTTGTTTTGATAATGACAATATTATTCACGTAGATACTACGATAGATCCAGTTCGCGATAAAGAAACTATAGACATTGAATTGCAGTTAAAAGATTTAGAAACTGTTCAAAAACGTTTAGAGCGTGTAAAGCGAACTGCTAAAACAGGCAATAAAGAAGCGCAAAAAGAGCTTGAAGTGTTGCTAAAAGTTGAAGAAACACTACTACAAGGTGTTACTATTCGTGCAATTTCTTTTACTGAAGCTGAATTAGACTTTGTAAGCCCTCTTCAGTTTATTACTGCAAAACCTGTTTTATATATATGTAATGTAGATGAAGCTTCTGCCGTTACTGGAAATGCTCATGTAGATGCCGTTAAAGCAGCGGTACAAGATGAAGCAGCTGAAGTTATTGTTTTGGCTGTAGGTACTGAAGCCGACATTGCAGAATTAGAAGACTATGAAGAGCGTCAATTGTTCCTAGAAGACATAGGCTTAGAAGAGCCAGGAGTATCTCGTTTAATTCGTTCTGCATATACCTTACTAAACTTACAAACCTATTTTACTGCCGGTGTTAAAGAAGTGCGTGCATGGACAATTCCTATTGGTGCTACAGCACCACAAGCCGCAGGAGTTATTCACACCGATTTTGAAAAGGGCTTTATTAGAGCTGAAGTTATTTCTTACGAGGATTATGTAACTTATGGAAGTGAAAACAAAGTGAAAGAAGCCGGTAAAATGCGCGTAGAAGGGAAGGAGTACATTGTAAAAGATGGAGATGTTATGCATTTTAGATTTAATGTGTAAGTCATAACCCTATAAGACAAACCATTGTCATTCCGAGAGCGTTAAGCACAGTAATTGGTTAAGAAAAAGAAATGTAAAAAATACACCCCTGAATGTTCAGGGGGTACTGTTATTTAGCTTTGTAAAAAGGAAGTTTAACAATGGTAGCAGGTAAAACCTTTTTTCGTATTTGAATGTTTATTTTCGATCCAAAGCTACTAAAAGGAGCATTTACATAGCCCATACCAATACCCTTTTTTAAGGAAGGAGACATGGTTCCAGAAGTGACTTTTCCAATAAGTCCACCTTCGTCATTTACAATATCGTAACCACTTCTTGGAATGGCTTTTTCGTCCATTTCAAAAGCAACTAATTTTCTATTCAATACCTTTTTCTTTTGCTCAGATAAATTGTCAGAATTGGTAAAGGTTTTGGTAAACTTTACAATCCAACCTAAACCAGCTTCAAGAGGAGAGGTGGTATCGTCGATATCATTTCCATATAAACAATATCCCATTTCTAATCGTAAGGTATCTCTAGCAGCTAATCCTATAGGCTTTATTCCATAGGGTGCACCAGCTTCCATTACTTTATTCCAAACCTGTTCAACTTCACTATTCTTACAATAGATTTCAAATCCACCAGAACCCGTATAACCGGTTGCAGAAATAATCACATGTTCTATTCCAGCAAAATCACCCACAATAAAATTGTAGAACTCAATAGCGGCTAAATCATGACTGCTTAACGATTGCATGGCATCAACAGCTTTAGGTCCTTGGATTGCTAATAAAGAATACTCATCTGATAAATCTCTTAATTGTGCACCAAAAGTATTTTTAGACTCAATCCAATTCCAATCTTTTTCAATATTACTTGCATTTACAACCAGTAAATAAGTGTGTTCTTTTACGCGATAAATAATAAGGTCATCAACAATACCTCCATTATCATTTGGAATACAGCTATATTGTGCTTTACCCACAGTTAATTTCGAAGCATCGTTTGAGGTAATTGACTGAATGAGTTCTAAGGCGTGTTCTCCTTCAACTAGAAACTCTCCCATATGACTTACATCAAATACACCAAGGCTTTCTCTAACTGTTTGATGTTCTATGGTAACACCCTCATATTGCACAGGCATATTGTACCCAGCAAAAGGAACCATCTTTGCGCCTAATTCGATATGAACATGACTTAAGGCTATATTTTTCATGCGTAATGTTGTTTTGTTTGACGTGCAAACTTAGCCAAAAAACTTCAATTATGTTACCGCTTTATTCTTCAAATTTTTTGTTCAATTTTTACGATACATAATTATAAATAGTACATTTGGAAGAAATCAAAAAAACGATTCTATATGAAATTACTAAAACACCTTATGTTTTGTGTGCTTTTTATAAGTACTTCTCTGTTTTCGCAGACCCCAGAAGATTATTTATCGGTAGACTTTCACAAAGAAAGACGTGACTTGTTAAGAGCTAAAATGCCCATAAACTCGGTTACAGTAGTCTTTGCAAATCCGGTAAGGAATAGAGCAAACGATGTAGATTATGTGTATCATCAAGACCCTAACTTCTATTACCTAACGGGTTATAAAGAGCCAAATGCGGTCTTGGTTATCTTTTCTGACAATCAAGTGAATCCTGATGGATCTAGTTATAATGAAAAACTGTATGTACAAGAACGCGATGCTAGAGCTGAAATGTGGAATGGAAAACGTTTGGGAGTTGAAGGTGCTATTAAAAAATTAGGATTTACAAGTGTCGCAAACGCGATAGACTTTGTAAACACTAAAATTGATTTTAAAAAGTTTGATAAGGTTTTTATTGAAAAGCCTAAAGACGATTATAGAAACACCAACAATCCAGCTGAAATATATGATCTAGTAAAGAGTTTTAAAGAACAATCGGGATACAATCCTAAGAACTACTTATCAAGAGTTCAAAAGTATGTATATGAAATGATTGCGAGCACTCCTGCTGATAAAAAAGCGGAGCTAACCAAACGTATTGAGGAGTTAAAAAACAACTATGCAGAATTAAAAGACGATCCTATTGTAAATAACTATCTCAATGCAAAAGATGAAAACTTAACTAGAGATATACAACAAAACGTGACGTTAGCATTACAGCCACAAACCAATATAGATATTACGTTTTTTAGCAGTACCATGGCTACTCTACGTGAGGTAAAGACAGAGGAAGAATTAAAATTATTAACCAAAGCGGTTCGTATCTCAGCTATTGGTCAGGTAGAAATGATGAAGGCAATGAAACCGCATATGTCAGAAACAGAAGTGCAAGGAATTCATGAGTTTGTCTACAAAAAATATGGTGCAGAATATGAGGGATACCCTTCTATTGTTGGTGCTGGAAACAATGGATGTATCTTGCATTATATTGAAAATAATAAAACTAAAGTAGGTAATGAACTTGTGCTTATGGATTTAGGAGCTGAGTACAGAGGCTATACTGCCGATGTTACGAGAACTATTCCAGCTAATGGGAAGTTTACACCAGAACAAAAAGCTATTTACGACATTGTTTATGAAGCTCAAGAAGCAGGTATTGCTAAATATGTGATAGGAGAGAGCATTGCCGTTCCTGCACAAATTGCTAAAAAAATTATTAATGAAGGACTTTTAAAATTGGGTATTATTAAATCACTAGACGAACGTCATAATTATTTCCCACATGGAACTTCTCATCATATTGGATTAGATGTTCACGACCCAGGAAACTATAAAACTTTTGAAAAGAATATGGTATTAACAATGGAACCTGGAATTTATATTCCAGAAGGCAGTCCTTGTGATAAAAAATGGTGGGGAATAGGAATTCGCATTGAGGATGATATTCTTATTACCGAAAACGGACCAATTAATCTCTCTGGAGAAGCTCCAAGAAAAGCATCTGAAATAGAAAAGATAATGGAGCAGAAAAGTGTGTTAGATGCCTTTTTACTTCCCGATTTAGATAAAAAATAATAGTTTAAAAGCGCCTCTAGGGCGCTTTTTTATTGAGATATAATCTCCAAAACTAAAGCTTTGCTTAGGGGTTGTCCATTAGCCTTTTGTTTAATCTTTTCAAAGCTAAAGACAAAATCACACCCCTGCTTATAATCAGAACAACCATAAGCATATTTTCCTTTGATAATAGTGCCGTGTTTGCATTTCGGACACAAAATATGCTCTTTTGAGTTTGAAGTATGTGTAGGCTGAGTACTATCCTCTTTAACGACTAATAGAGGTTGAAACTGTTCATTAAACTGAATTTTGCCGTCTACTTTCTTTGAATCTACAATAAAGCCTTTTAAAGAAGTTGTTACTCCTTTTGTTATTAAGCGCAAGCTTTGGGCTTCTGAAAGTTGTTTACCTTCAATTTTAAAAGGCAATAAAAAGTCGCAGCCTTGCTGGTACTTAGAACAACCATAAGCTGACGTTCCTTTTAACAGGGTTCCTTGTTTGCATTTAGGACAGTCTTGGCCAATCACTTGTTTTTTACCTTTCTTTGAAGCACTTTTGGGTTGTGTCTCCTTTTGAGTGGTATGAGAAATACGTGTAGACACCTTATTGGAGCGGACCTCATAGACCAAATCATCAACCATCTTCTTCATGTTTTGAATAAAGGTACCCGCATGAAATTCTCCGCGTTCAATTTCCTTAAGACGTTTTTCCCATCGTCCGGTAAGTTCGGCAGATTTTAAGAGTTCATTATCAATCAATTCAATAAGCTGAATACCAGTAGAAGTGGGTACTACTAATTTCTTTTTTCGCTCAATATATTTTCTTCGAAATAGGGTTTCAATAATACTGGCACGTGTAGAAGGTCTTCCAATACCATTTTCCTTCATTAATTCTCGCATCTCATCATCATCAACTTGCTTTCCTGCAGTTTCCATGGCTCTGAATAAACTAGCCTCAGTAAAGTTTTTTGGAGGTTTAGTTTCCTTTTCTAGAAATGAAGGATCGTGCGGACCTTGTTCCCCTTTGGTAAAGCTAGGTAAGACTTGTGCTTGCAATGTTTTGTTTTGGTGGGCTTCGGTTTCAAAAACAACACGCCACCCTTTGCTCAAAATTTCTTTTCCAGTGGTCTTAAAAGGCACCTCAGCTGCCTTTCCAAGTACGGTTGTATTCGATACCTCACTATCTTCATAAAACACGGCAATAAAGCGTCGTGTAATGATGTCGTATACTTGCTGTTGATGATAAGGGAGTTGGGCTACAATCCCCGTAGGAATAATTGCGTGGTGATCGGTTACCTTAGCATCGTCGAATACTTTTTTGGTTTTGCGTATTTTTTTGTTCAGTAAAGGTGCAGTCAATGCACTATACGGAGTCAGTCGTTTTAAGATTCCTTCAACTTTTGGATAGATATCGTTAGGTAAAAATGTAGTATCCACTCTTGGGTAGGTCACTACTTTCATTTCATAGAGTTTTTGTACCATTTTTAACGTCTCATCTGCCGAAAAGCCAAACTTGGTATTACAATACACCTGAAGTCCAGTTAAATCGAAAAGTTTTGGGGCATATTCCTTTCCTTTTTTCTTAGTTACCGAAACAATTTCAAACGGTGCCGATTTAACTTTGGCCGCTAAAATGGCGCCATCTTCTTTATTTACAAAACGACCTTCTTCATAGTTAAAAAGGGTATCTCGATAATTGGTTTGAAGCTCCCAGTAGGGTGAAGGGGTGAAGTGTTCAATTTCTTTGTATCGGTTAACCAGCATAGCCAACGTAGGGGTTTGCACTCTACCGATAGACAATACTTGTTTGTATCCTCCAAATTTAACGGTGTACAAACGTGTTGCGTTTAAGCCTAACAACCAATCTCCAATAGCTCTTGAAAATCCTGCATAATAAAGATTATCGTATTTATCTGAGGATTGTAAATTTTCAAAGCCCTCTTTAATAGCCTCTTCAGTTAATGAAGAAATCCAAAGACGTTTTACTTCGCCAGTATAATTTGCTTGCTGTATCACCCAACGTTGTATGAGCTCTCCTTCTTGACCAGCATCACCGCAGTTAATAATGACTTCAGCTTTGTCAAAAAGACTTTTTACAATATTGAATTGTTTTTTGATACCCGCATCACCAGTAACCTTTGTTGTAAACTTTTCGGGTAGCATAGGCAAGTTGTTCAAATCCCAGCTTTTCCAATGTGGTTTATAATCTTTTGGCTCTAATAATGTACATAAATGACCGAAAGTATAGGTTACTGCATACCCATTTCCTTCAAAATATCCATCGCGTTTAGTGTTGGCTCCCAAGATCTTAGCAATCTCTCGAGCAACACTAGGTTTTTCTGCAATACAAACTTTCATGGTTTTCGGTTAAGAGTCGAAAAATACTAAAATATTTAGGACAGTTTATAGTACTCAAGTAAACTTATCCAAAAAAAATAAGCACCCTTTTTTAAGAGTGCTCATCAATATCATTTTGTGGGGGAAGTAAGTATGTTTACAAGCTAATCAATTCTTGATTTCTTACGATATCTTCGAATGTTTCTCGTTTTCGAATCAAATGTCCCTGTCCGTTATGCCAAAGGACTTCAGCTGGTCTATAACGAGAGTTGTAATTAGAAGCCATAGAAAAACAATACGCTCCAGCATTGTGGAAACATAGAATATCTTCTTCAGAAATCTCATTGATACGTCTGTTAGAGCCAAAGGTATCAGTTTCACAGATATAACCCACTACAGAATAATAGCGTTCTCTACCCTCTGGATTAGAAAGGTTGGTGATATGATGATACGAATCGTACATCATGGGTCTAACGAGATGATTAAACCCACTATCAACACTTGCAAAGACTGTAGATGTAGTTTGTTTAACCACATTCACTTTAGCTAAAAAGAATCCGGCTTCACTCACCAGATATTTACCTGGTTCAAACATCAGGGTAAGTTCTTTGCCGTATTGTGTACAAAAGCGAT
>CBFHVY010000051.1:0-13902 GCA_965659555.1 Flavobacteriaceae bacterium | reverse complement strand
CGTAACTACAACGCCACTTTCAAAAGTTAGGGTAGTTTGTTTTCCTTCATAAATACCATAGACTTCTAGGTCTCTTGGACTCATGTTTTCAATTGGAATATTAATCCCTTTTAAATTTCCAATAGGACTACCAAAACCATCGGCATGATAATGTACCCCATGACCAATAAGTTCTCGATCTCTCGTTGCTAAAGCTGTTGGACCAGTAGTTCTTACATAAGCAGGTCGGTTATCACTATCGGACAAGACGGTGGTAAATACTCCAGAAATCTGAAGCCCTGTACTGAGTTCAATAGTTCCTAAATTTTGTGAATCTATAAGTTTTTGAACTCCTTTAAGTCCCCCTGTTCGTAAAGCCATAGTGTTTGCAAACTCTTCTAAAACAAGACTAAGTTTTGCAAAATCTGGCGTCACAAACAATTGAGGTTGAGGCTTGGTAATATCAAAGTTTACTGATGCTGCTTCAATAGAATACGGTATTTTTTTTACCGATGGCTGAAGGCAGCCCTTGCTTTCTCCGATTGAAGACAATAATCCAGCACCATAGATTTTGGGCTGATCTACCGTTCCAATTAAACCGTATTCAACGGTCCACCAATGTAAATTTCGTATTTGAGCCATTTCAGAAAGCGTTCCCATATGTTCTTGTAAATACGCTACTTTGTCTTCGGCATCTTCGATTTCTTTTACAGTAGAGTTGGGATCTTCTTTTAAAATAGAAAGCAATCGAATCGCTTCATACATTTCGTAATCTTCTCCAGAAGAAATAGCTTTACTTCCTATTTCACCAAAACGTCTTAAATACTCGGCATATTCTGGGTTTGATATAATGGGTGCATGACCAGCAGCTTCATGAATAATATCTGGAGCTGGTGTATATTCAATATGGTCTATGGTTCGAATATCTGATGCAATAACTAAAACATTATACGCTTGAAATTCCATAAATGCATTAGGCGGAATAAATCCATCTACAGAAACAGCAGCCCATCCAATATCTTTAAGAATTCTATTCATGCCTTCCATCTTCGGAATTTCGTCAATAGATATCCCTGCTTTAGAAAGCCCTTCTACATAAGATTCATGCGCAACAGTACTTAAAAAATCTACATTCATTCGCATCACATACCGCCATACAGCTTGATTTTGAGCAGTATACTCATGGTAGGGTTGTTTTACAACAAACTTATGGAGATGCTTGGGTAGTTTTTTAGTTACATCATTTAACTCAAACTGAGGTTGCATGCTTCTTAATTTTAGACAGGTAAAATTACAATTTTTTGCTGAATTCTTGAAGTCAAATACGGCGAAACAATTCAAAAAATCAACTTCATTTTTATCCTGATTTGGCATGAATTAAAATACTGAATCATTGAAATGCATAAAAAAAGCTCCATATGATATGGAGCTTTTTCTAATGAAGTATAGGTAAATACCCTTACTTTTTAAGTGCTTTTTTAATCACGGCATGTGTCTCTTTTGCTTGGGTTAATTCGGCCCATTTAAGTGCTGTTAAATTAGACTTGTCTGACTTCACTTTTAATTCAGCTCCGTTTTCAATCAATAATTTTGCAATTGCAGCTTTGTTATGTCGAGCAGCAAACATGAGGGGCGTTAATCCGTTTGATTTTAAATTTACATCTTCACCTGCTTCCACTAAGGCTTTTACGGCATCGTAATCGCCCATTTGAATCAACTTACAAAACGTACTCACGGTAAAAGATTTAGCCACAATTGGATAGGTGGGCTTACTAGCCTCTAGGCTACTTGCATTAACTGATGCTACTGATAGTGCTATTACAGCTACTGGGATAAGAAATTTTTTCATAATAGAAAGTTTTAATGATTATTGTTACACCTAAAGGACGTTGAGAAAAACTGAATGTTTCATCAACTAGGGTCAATTAACATGGGTTTAACGCTTTGTTAGTATTTCATTTTGTTAAACTCTAAAAGGTGTGTTAAATCCTAAAACAATAGGAAAGAAAAATTAACATTCTCCTCCTAAAAAAGGGAAGCTTCGTATATTTATGGTCTAATTTAATTTTATGGCTAATAAAGTACTTTTAATGATTTTAGATGGGTGGGGAATTACCCAAGATCCTAAAGTCTCTGCAATCTACAACGCAAAAACTCCTTTTATCAATTCACTATACGATCACTATGCCTCTTCTTCCTTAAGAACAGATGGTGAATATGTAGGACTACCAGAGGGTCAGATGGGAAATTCTGAAGTAGGTCATATGAATTTAGGAGCCGGAAGAATTGTATATCAGAACTTAGCCAAAATAAATATTGCTGTTCGAGAAGGTCACTTTGCAAAAGAAGAAACGCTACTCAATACCTTTGAGTATGCAAAGAAGAATACTAAAAAAATACACTTGCTAGGCTTAGTTTCCGATGGAGGTATTCATGCACATATGAATCATCTTAAAGGCATATTAGATGCCGCAAAGGCAAATGAAGTAGATCAGGTGTTCTTACACGCTTTTACCGATGGTAGAGACTGCGATCCTAAATCTGGAAAAGGATTTATAGCAGAGATTTTAAACTATATGACACAAACCATGGGGAAACTCGCCAGTATTACTGGAAGGTATTACGCCATGGATAGAGACAATAGATGGGAAAGAACACAACTTGGGTACGATGCATTAGTACATGGTAAAGGTGAGCTTACCAAAGACCCTTTAGCAGCGATACAAAAAAGCTATGACAACAGTATTACAGACGAGTTTATCAAACCACTTATTCTAACCGATCAAAACAACAAGCCTACTGCCACGATTGCAGAAGGGGATGTGGTCTTGTTTTTTAATTTTAGAACAGATCGAGGAAGACAACTTACAGAGGCCTTAAGTCAGAAAGACATCCCAGAATTTGGCATGAAAAAGCTTCAGCTTTATTTTGTGACCATGACCAATTACGATCAAACGTTTAAAAACATCAAGGTAATATATGAAAGTGATAATCTCACCAATACCTTAGGCGATGTTTTAGAGCAACACAACAAAACTCAAATTAGAATTGCTGAAACCGAAAAGTATCCACACGTAACCTTTTTCTTTTCAGGTGGAAGAGAAACTCCTTTTAAAGGTGAAAAAAGACTCTTATGTCCCTCTCCAAAAGTAGCCACTTACGATCTTCAACCCGAAATGAGTGCCTACGAAATTAGAGATGCCATTGTGCCAGAATTAGAAAAAGGAGAGGTTGATTTTATCTGTTTAAATTTCGCCAATGGCGATATGGTTGGCCATACTGGAGATTTTAATGCTGCTGTAAAAGCATGTGAAACCGTTGATATTTGTACCAAAGATGTTATTACCGCTGCTCTAGAGAATGGCTACACTTCATTAGTTATTGCAGATCACGGAAATTGCGAAACAATGATTAACCCCGATGGTTCTCCCAACACCGCACATACAACCAATCCTGTTCCAATAATTTTAGTTGATAAAGAAATAAAATCAATAAAAAATGGTATATTGGGAGACATATCCCCTACCATATTAGATTTAATGAATATTGATAAACCTAAGGAAATGACCTGTCATTCTCTGTTATAGGAGTGGTTATTTTGTAAAATAGATTAGTGAATGCTGCCTAACAAACACCTCATTATTGCAATTGATTTTGATGGAACTATAGTGGAGGATAGATATCCTGGGATTGGAAAGCCGATGCTTTTTGCCTTCGAAACAATGAAAAAAATGCAAGCCGACGGACATCGCTTGATTCTATGGACCTATAGAGCTGGTGCTAAACTTGATGAAGCTGTTGCTTTTTGCAAAGAACATGGAATTGAATTTTATGCTGTAAACCAAAGTTATCCTGAAGAACTTTTAGACGATACGCTAAGTCGAAAAATTATGGCCGACCTTTTTATAGACGATCGTAATATAGGCGGCTTTATAGGTTGGACAGAAGTTTATCAAACTATTTTTAATGAAGTAGCCCCAGTGCCTAAAGAAAAAAGAGGGTTTCTATCTTTATTCAGGTAGCTTGAATCGTACTTTTCATATGTAGAATTTACAGTATCTTTGTACCTCAAATAGTACTATGATTATTACAAAGACCTCTGAAGAAATTGCCTTAATGCGCGAAAGTGCCTTAGTGGTGTCAAAAACACTAGGTATGTTGGCTAAAGAAATAAAGCCGGGCGTAAGCACACTTTACCTCGACAAACTTGCAGAAGAATTTATTAGAGCTCAAGATGCCATCCCTGGTTTTTTAGGCTTATACGACTTTCCCAATACCCTTTGCGCGAGCCCCAATGCTCAAGTAGTTCATGGTATTCCAAACGATACTCCACTACAAGAAGGAGACATTATTTCAATAGATTGTGGCGCCATAAAAAACGGCTTTTATGGCGATCATGCCTACACTTTTGAAGTAGGTGAAGTTGCTCCAGAAACCAAACAACTTTTAGAAGTTACAAAAGAAAGTCTGTATGTTGGTATTCGCGAACTTAAGGTTGGCAATAGGGTTGGTGATGTTGGCTTTGCTATTCAAAATCATTGTGAGTCTTTTGGCTATGGTATAGTTCGGGAGCTTGTAGGTCATGGCTTGGGAAGAAAGATGCATGAAGATCCTGAAATGCCCAATTACGGCAAAAGAGGTCGAGGGAAAAAATTTGTAGAAGGAATGGTAGTTGCAATAGAGCCTATGGTAAACTTAGGCACTGCCCGTATCAATCAACTTAATGACGGATGGACAATTCTAACTAGAGACGGAAAGCCAAGCGCTCATTTTGAACACGATATTGCCATCGTTAATGGAAAACCAGAACTACTCTCTACTTTTGGCTATATCTACGAAGCTTTAGGAATTCAATCTGACGAGGAAAATGAATTTCGCCAAGAAGCTCTTGTACTCTAAGTCGAATTCTTGTGGGACTCTTCAAAACCTTGCTAAATACAATTCCGAGACCTATACTCATTACAATGAGCTATTGGGTAAAACCACTTGTAAGCCTTTACCTTAAAGGAAATAGGTATACAGACCCGATAGATCAAAGACGTTTTAGACGTTTTTTACCGTATGGTTATTGTGTACAGCGCCCCAATGTATTGTCGCCAAGCACCTTATCATTAGAACGCCATCGCTTGCTTTGGTTGTACCTTCAGAACGAAACGAACTTTTTTAACGCCCCTCTAAAGGTGTTACACATGGCCCCCGAACAATGTTTTTTAACGCGTTTTAAAAAGTTACAAAACCTCACCTATACCACGGCGGATTTATATTCTCCAATCGCAGATGTAAAAGCCGATATTACTCAGCTACCTTTTGAAGACAATAGCTTTGATGTGATATTATGTAACCATGTATTGGAACATATTCCAGACGATAGAAAGGCGATGCAAGAATTGTTTCGAGTACTAAAAAAAGGTGGATATGGAATCTTTCAAATACCTCAAGATCTTTCTAGAGAAAAAACATTTGAAGACAACAGTATTACCGACCCCAAAGAGCGCGCAAAAATATTTGGCCAATACGATCATGTTCGAGTTTATGGACAAGATTATTTTGATACCCTTCGATCTATTGGGTTTCGGGTAGAGGCCGTTGATTACACGGCTACAATTTCATCGGAAATGCTAGATACCTATCGATTAAGTAAAGGCGAATTGATTCCTGTAGTTTATAAAGACTAATTAGTTGGTATACTTAACAAAGTCACCCTTTTCATTAATAAAGTTGAGGACCACTTTTAAATCGGGTCTATCTTTTAAAAACGCTACTGTTTTTTCGTATCCCATAGCCATAAAAGCAGTTGCATAGGCATCTACATCTGCGCAATCTTTTGCGCTAATAACTGTTGCACTCAATAAGTTGCTTTCGGTTGCAAAGCCGGTTTCAGGATTTATGGTATGCACATATTTCATTCCATTTTCTCCGATTCTATATTTTCTATAATTCCCTGAGCTAGCGATGGATTGATTGTTTAAGTCTACATAGTCACCAATAGTTCTCGATCCATCAGTATTTGGATTATCTAATCCAATTCTCCATAATTTTCCTTTATCATTTCGTCCTCTTACACGAACCTCGCCTCCAATTTCAACTAGATAATTAGAGCAATTTTTAGATTCTAAAAAGCGGCCTATAACATCAATTCCATATCCTTTTGCAATAGCGTTAAAATCGAGGTTAACATTTGGATTCTCTCTAACAATCTTTTGATCTACCAAGTGTACTTTATTAAAGCCAACATTTTGCAATAATTCTGCTACTTGAACAGAGTCTAAATCTGTATATACTTTTTCGGGACCAAATCCCCAAGCATTAACCAATGCCCCTAAGGTTGGATCAAAATACCCATTGGTTTCGTTATAGATACGTTTAGACTTTTGGAACACTTCTTCCAAATAAGCATCTACTACTACAGTGGTATCTCCTTGATTAATTTTTGAAATTAATGAATTTGGAATATACTTGGATAAGGATAGGTTTATTCTGGTAAACAGACTGTCGATTTCTTTCTGATAGTTTTCATTATTATTTCTGTATACCATAGAGTAGGTCGTTCCAAAAACATCGCCTGTTAGGGTAATACTAGACCCTTGATCTTCGTCTTTACATGCCGAAAACAAGATCATAGAAACCATACATAAAATAAAGGGTAATCTTTTCATCTTTAACATCACTAAAAGCACAAAAATAATATAAATTGCTCATAAATAATTGTTAATGACTCATTTTTGTGTCTTGATTTTTTTAACTTTGTGCAAGACTTAATTTAAGACGAAAAAACGATGAAAAAACTACTACTATGTATTGCATTTGCAGTTGTAGCAAGTGCATGTGTTTCCAAAAAACAGTACACTGAATTAGAAGCAACCCACAAAAAAACAAAAGATGAATTGTTAGCTGTCAAAAACAGTTTAACTAAATGTTTGATTGAGAAAGAGAAAAACGAAAATAGAGTTGCCAGTTTAGAGTCAAATGTAGAGACACTTAAAGAAGACAAAAAACGGACCTTAGAATACGTAGACAACTTAACGGTTCTTACCAAAGGGGCAAATGACAATATTAAAGAAACCCTTACCCAATTAAGTCAAAAAGATCAGTACATCAACAGAATTAGAGCCGCTTCTTCTAAAAAAGATTCGCTTAACTTAGTTGTAGCATTTCACTTGAAAAAAGAATTGAAGGATGGTATTGACGATGAAGATATCGAAATCAATGTAGAAAAGACTGTTGTTTATATTTCCATTTCAGATAAATTACTTTTCAAGAGTGGAAGCTACCAGGTAACTGATAAAGCTTATGAAGTTTTAGAAAAAGTAGCTACTGTGGTAAATGGTCAACCAGAAATGGATGTAATGATTGAGGGACATACCGATTCTAAATCAATTAAAACTGAATTCTTACAAGACAACTGGGATTTAAGTGCTAAACGTGCAACATCTATCACTAGAATACTGCAATACAAATACGGAGTAAAACCTAGTAGATTAATTGCTGCTGGTAGAAGTAGTTATGTTCCATTAGTTCCTAATGATAGTCCTGAAAACATGGCTAAAAACAGAAGAACAAAAATTATTATCTTACCTAGATTAGGTCAGTTCTTTGATTTACTAGAGCAAAAAGCAGAATAGTATTTTCAACTATAGTTTAAAAAACCCAACGAAATTCGTTGGGTTTTTTTATTTTTAGTAAAATTTCAATCATGAAACTTCGCCGAATCTTTATCCTAAGTATCCTAGCAATAACTATTTTACTGAGCTGCACGCCTAACGCATCATCAGACGCCATACCAAAAGAAGGGTATGTTAGCGTAACTGGAGGTAAGATTTGGTATAAAATTATGGGCGAAGGTCCAAAGACTCCTTTATTATTACTACATGGTGGACCAGGGGGCACCCATCGTTACTTTTATGAACTCAGCTCCATAAGCAAGGATAGACCTATAATTCTGTTTGACCAATTAGGAAGTGGTAGATCTGGTGTTCATCAAGACACCACTTTACTCAACGTTGAGAATTTTGTAGCACAGGTAGCCGCTTTACGCAGGCATCTCGCACTAAAAGACGTGTATATATTAGGTCACTCCTGGGGCGCTGCCTTAGCCTTAGAAACCTATCAAAAACACCCTGAAGGAATACAAGGACTTATTTTTAGTAGCCCATATGTAAGTACTCCTATTTGGAAGGCAGACGCAGATATACTCATCAATACACTTGCGGATTCTATTCAAACGGTGATTCGTACTGCTGAAAAACTACAACAATTCGATACCCCCAAATACAAAGAAGCCGATTCTATTTACTGGAGTACTTTTGGCCTTAGAACAACCTATACCTCCCACCCATTAGATACCGTAAAGGCACCTTCGAATAGCTTTATTTATAACTATATGTGGGGCCCAAGTGAGTTTACGGCAACTGGAATTCTAAAAAACTACGACAATGTTAAAGGATTAAAAGATATTAGCATCCCTACACTTTTTATTACTGGAGAGTATGATGAAGCAAGACCAGAAACGGTTCAAAAATTTCAACAAATGGTTCCGAATGCAAAATTTAGAATTATTCAAGATGCCGGACATGCGAGTATGAGAGATAATACACATCAATACCTCAAAGCATTACGCGGATTTTTAGAAGCTCAAGAACCTAATCTAAAACAGTAATAAAATCATTGAAGGCCACATAATAGGGCTGATCTTTAAAAACAGGACTTTCAACACTTTCTGCATTGGCAATTCCTACGCCAGCAAACCAAACATGAGCATTGCTTTTTTTGGCGTGCTCTTTAAATGTTTCCATCCATAAAACATCGTAGTCGTCTGGATTCTGAATATTATTAGTTGCTTTAACCAAAACGAAAATGGTAGGAGCCCCTTTTTTGTACAACACAAATTGAGGATGTCTTTTGAGTTGACTATTAATGGCTTGAAATTCATAGCCCATTTCTTCCAACTTCTTGCCGATAATATTCATTGCAAGATTGTGCAATTCTTGCTCGGTTAATACCTGCATTTTACTTCTTTTTGTTTCGCTTATTGTAATTTTTATCGCCTCTTGTTTTGGGCTTTTTATACTTCTTTGCAATTTCTCTTCGATACGAACCTCCCTGGTTGGTCTTTTGATTTTTTAAGCTCTTTTCATGAAAAGCCGGACCAGACTCATACTCTAATGAGGTTCTGTTTTTAGAAAGCTCTCGTTCTTCTTTCGGACGTTCTTCTTCGGTTAATTCTTCTGAAACCGCAACAGTATCGGGCATAGGATACGTAGTAATTTCCATCTTCATTAAAGCCTCAATTCTAGTTTTGGCTTCATGCTCTTTTTCGGTAGACAATAATAACGCGGTCCCTTTTTTCTCAGCTCTACCTGTTCGACCGATACGATGCATATAGTTTTCTGGATAGTGAGGAGTGTCAAAATTGATGACATGTGAAATTTCTTCAATATCTAATCCTCTTGCCATCACATCGGTAGCCACAAGTATTCTATTATCGCCATCATTAAATTGTCGAATAGATCTAAGACGATAATTTTGGGTTTTATTAGAATGTATGACACAGGTTTCTGAACCAAAAATTTCAGTTAAGGCATCAAATAATAAATCGGCTCTTCGTTTGTTAGATACAAAAATTAACACTTTATGATATGTGTTTTTATCTAACAATAATTCGTGAAGTAAGTTTACTTTAGTATAAAAATTAGGTACCGTATAGGCGATTTGTTCGATATTATCTAGAGGGGTTCCACTTATCGCAATCGAAATTTTTTCAGGAGATTTAAAAAAATCGGAAATCAACTCTTCAACATCTTCAGTCATAGTAGCTGAAAACATGATATTTTGACGACGCTCTGGTAGTAAATCGAAAATATTAAGCAATTGAAAACGAAACCCAAGATCAAGCATGATATCCACTTCGTCGATTACTAGCTTCTGAATGGATTTTAACTTTAAAACATTACTTAAGGCCAGGTCATATAATCTTCCCGGTGTTGCTACTACAATATCGGTACCTTGAGCAACTGCCTGCTTTTGAGTATTAATATTGGTTCCACCATACACCCCTAGAACTCGTAGGTTAATATAGGTCGTTAATTTTTGAACTTCTTCCACAACCTGAGTAACAAGTTCTCGTGTAGGGACCAAAATAAGTACCCGTGGAGTTTGTTGTTTAGAGAATTTTAAATCTCTAATGATAGGCAATAAATAGGCGAATGTTTTTCCTGTTCCTGTTTGAGCAATACCCACCACATCTTTTCCAGATCTAATCATTGGAAATGCCTCTACCTGAATAGGTGTTGGGGTAGAAAATCCTAATTCATCAAGACTGTTAAACAGCTGATTGGAAAGATCTAAGTCTTGAAAAGTAGTCATGTACTAAAGTTTTGACAAAGGTAGGCTTTCTAATTTTTTAAACCCAAGAAAAGTGTGTTTGAAGTAGCATCAATACTCACATTATAGTCTATTTTGATGTTTTATCCATTTTTATATTTCTTATACTATGTCTATAAATCAATTCTTTAGCTATTAATTTTTAACATTTTAACATTTTTTTAACTATCTTGGTTGAATCCTCAAAAGGAGTAAAGACCATCAGCCAAAAACTAGATCCATATGAAAACTAATCTTCTTACTATGTATATTCAACAGGGTTTTGATGACTCACCGTCTCAGTTATTAATGTTATATACTGAAAATATTTTCCTTTTTATTTTGCTGTCTTCAGCTATTTTTTTAATTGTAACTACACCCATTGTCTTAACCTACTTTGGCGTCAAAAATTATATAAAGTGGAAAGCAAATGGTTCTTTAATGACTCATGAGTTGTGTTGTCAGGAGCGAAAAAACCATCCCACCTATATTTCTAGTGTATGCCAAACCTATCAAAAATCATTTACGAGACTTGTGGGAAGTATTACTGGCTTAATTACATGGAATGTTTTATCTGTAGTGTATATCTATCTCCAATTTCCTAATTTTAAATCTGGAGTTATTGAGTACTTCTTATTTCCTTTTGAAGTGGTAGAAACCTATACCTTATCTAACATGATTAGCTCTATCAACCAATACAACACCAATTGGATTTCTATGCTTTCTATCTTAAGCATAACGGTAGTGAGTTACTATGTTGCAAAAGCTGCTGCCGTATATTTTATGAGCAGAAAACGAATACAACAAGTAGAAAAACTTGCCTTAGCCTAGCCTTTTAGTTGCCAATTAAAATTAAGTCCTCTTGTGGTTGAATTAAGTATTCAGCCCCTTTTGAGGTAATTACTGCCATTTCTTCCACTGAAATTGTTTTTAGTGTTCCATCCTCTCGTTTCCAAGCATGAAACCCATCAAAGGCAAAGGTCATTCCTTCTTTTAGTATTTTTTCTGAAGCTGGACGGACATGCGAGGCTTGAGAGCCTCCAAGGTTAGGCCCAACATCATGTGCCACATACCCTACAGGGTGCCCGGTACTCCACATCACATACTCCGATTTTGCAGCGGTCATAAGTTTTCGTTGTGCTCTATCTACATCAACCCCTTTTACACCTGGCTTCATAGCATTTAATGCTGCTCTACTCCCGGCTTTTCCGCTATCCCAATAGAACTGGATGTCTTTTGGAGCTGTTGTTTCTCCTGGCTGCAATACATAAGCAAAACGCTGAATATCGGTTACCCAACGTCCGTATACCTTAATTCCGAAATCAATTTGAATAACATCGCCGGGCATAATCACTTTCGTTGTGGCATGAGAATGGCCTCGATCTGGCCCCGAATTAACATTTGGGTTTTGATCGGGCGCCCATCCATCACTTACACCGTATGCCTGTATTTTTTTCTTTAAAAAACGAGCAATTTCCGCATCTGTTGAAATTCCTGGAATAACTTGCTTATAGGCTTCTACCTGCCAGTCTGCAGTTAGTTGTGCTGCTTTTCGCATAATCGCCACTTCCTCGGGGAGTTTTATCGAAAGCCATTCGTAGACCACATCTGTAGACGACACTAATTTATCTGCTTCTTGCCCCATATATCCCTCTAATTCTTTTCGCTGTGTATAGGTTAACCCATCTGCAGTGGCATTGGAAGTTGAAGAATTAATAGCAATTTTTGCAAACTGTTGTTTGGTTATAAAATCAACAGCCATATGTACCGCCGATGTTCCTCGTTCTACTGGAATAACCTTATCATGAATGTCTAGTTCATCTAATGCGGTAGCTTCTCCTGAAGGCGAAAACACAAGCGAATGAAATCCTTCAGCATTATTGTAAAATAAAAAGGCAGCTGTACCTCCAGCGTTTTCTCCGCCTATATGATCTGCCAGGGGATCATTGTTATTTTCTCTACAAATAACTAACCATGCATCTACTTCAGCCGCTTTTAAGGCATTTGGTAACAACTCCTTAATTCTCTTCTTTCTAATTTCTGGCCAAGGATTTTCTCCCCAATAGGTTTCTGGGTCAATCGGTGGAGTTGTTGTAGGTTCAGAATTACAGCTAAAAGCAAGTAGTATGAGTAAAAAATATAGTGTTTTGATTTTCATATGTATTGGGTATCGTTTCAGTGTTTGGTTTCTTTTAAACAGGCTAGTTATCTTCTAATAACTTCGCTAATTTTTCTTTATACATCTTAAAATTGGTTACATTATGATGTGTTCCTCCTTCAATTCTGACAAACTCTTTCGAGGAAGTGGTTGCCGTTTGAAACAAGTTTTTAGATTCTTCAAATGATGTAGTTCTATCTGCATCTCCATGAAATATAGTTAAAGGCGAGCTTACTTTGGGTAAGTCTTTACATGTTTCAAATTGATAACGCAATAAAAATGTAGGCGATAAAAAGAAGTAGTACTGTGTAGCTTGTTTAAGGCTATAAAATGGTGCTTCTAAAACCACATGTTTTGGACTATTTTTTGAGGCCACATGCGCTGCAAAAGTGCTCCCTAAAGAACGTCCATAGACCACTATCTGATCCTCAGTATACTGTTGTTTTACATGCTCATAAGCGAGTAAGGCGTCTGTATACATATTTGCTTCATTAAAAGCGCCCGTACTCTTTCCATACCCTCTATAATCCATAACAAAAACCTCGTAGTTATACGCTAATAGGTAAGGTACAATCGTACCCCATCTAGTTAGATTGCCTTTATTACCATGGAAAAATAAAATAACTCCTTTAGGTTTCTCTAAGGTAAAATGCACCGCATTTAGCGTTTGACCATCGGCGGTCTTTAAATTAACCTCTGTAAAAGGTGCTGTAAACTGATAGTTAAAGTCTTTGGTAAGTTTTTTTCCGTTTAAGAAAATAAGACGCTCTTGAAAAAAATAAAACAACACTAACCCTACTCCTAAAAAAAGAAGAAAGCCATACACTAGTCTTTTAATCATTTACGCTTCTTTTTGGTTCTTATAAAATCAATACTGGTTTTTTCGCGATCGATTGTAGTTTGTTTTTTACCACTTAAAATCTCCCCAATAGCTCTGTGGTAGCTTTCATAATTATGTAAGTCTTTATGACCTCCTCCGATTATGGGATAAAGTGTAGTGGCATTGGGTTTTAGTTTCGACAAGCGCAAACTCGATCCAAATCGAATGACTCGATCATTGGTTCCATGAATGATATTGATCGGACAGTCTACATATTTCATCCATTTATAGGTGGGCATCTGATAGCGCATGACTAAGCCCAAAGGTATAAAAGGTAAATATCGCTTTACATTTTTAGACATGCTAAAATAAGGGCATGCTAACACCAGCGCTTTTGGATTGTGCATTGAAGCTACTTTTGTAGCTAACCCAGTGCCTAAAGATCGCCCATAAACAATAATATGTTCTTCGCCTACTTTCTCTTTAATGCGTTCGTAAACATATAAAGCATCTTTTTTCATGCTTTCTTGACTTAACTTTCCAGTGCTTTTTCCAAAGCCTCTGTAGTCAATCATAATCACATCAT
>CBFHVY010000050.1:0-14025 GCA_965659555.1 Flavobacteriaceae bacterium | reverse complement strand
ATTTTAGAAGGAGATGAACAAAATCTCAGTGAAGAATTTGTATTGAAGATTTTTAAAGCCATTCACCAAGAATCGATCAATCATCAAGAGAAAATTATGCAATCCTAAAAAGAAAAGGCTCGTACTACGGGCCTTTTTTTTATTTTGAATACATTAAAGGATATTATTTATAAATAATCAGTTATTTTGTGTTGATGAAAGGAACCGTATATAAATCTACTGGAAGTTGGTATTTTGTAAAAGCTGAAGATGGTGCATTTTACAACTGCAGAATTAAAGGTAAATTTAGACTCAAAGGAATTAAAAGCACCAATCCGATTGCTGTGGGCGATCAGGTGGAATTTTCTTTAGAAACCAAGAACGATGAGGTTACGGGGGTCATTAAAACCATCTATGATCGAACAAATTTTATTGTTCGAAAATCGGTTAACCTTTCTAAGCAGACGCATATCATAGCGTCTAACATAGACCTGGTTTTTTTATTGGTAACCATTAATAACCCTACCACATTTACCACCTTTATCGATCGTTTTTTAATCACTGCAGAGGCTTATTCTATTAAGGCTGTATTGTTGTTTAATAAAATGGATACCTATGCAATCGAAGAGCGCGCAGAGGTATTGTATTTGAGGGATATTTATGAGGCAATAGGATACGAATGTATTGAGATTTCGGCCTTAGAACAGCAAGGAATTGAAAAAGTAAAGGAGATGATGACAGGTAAAGTAAGTATGTTTGCTGGTCATTCGGGAGTAGGTAAAACCACCTTAGTCAATGCTATAGAACCAGGATTAAATCTTAAAACGAAAGAGATTTCAGACCAACACAGACAAGGGCAACATACCACCACCTTTGCCGAAATGTTCGACTTAAGCTTTAATGCAACAATTATTGATACTCCAGGGATTAAAGGTTTTGGGGTGGTAGATATGAGTAAAGAAGAATTAGGAGATTACTTTCCAGAATTCTTTGCCCTAAAAAGTGCGTGTAAATTTAACAACTGTATTCACCTTAAAGAGCCTCAATGCGCGGTAAAAGAAGCGTTGGAAAATGAAGAAATCTCCTGGTCTCGTTACAAAAGTTATCTGCAAATTTTAGAAGGAGAAGAAGAACATTATCGTACAGATGTTTGGGATGAAGAAGAAGATTAATATCTAAAACAGGACTATGAAAGTAGTGATACAAAGAGTTTCTTCAGCATCGGTTTCTATTGATGGTAGTACCGTGGGTGCTATTGAAAATGGGCTGCTAGTACTGTTAGGCATCGTAGCCGATGATACCGAAGAAGACGGCGCTTGGTTAGCAAAAAAACTATGTAACCTTCGAATATTTAATGATGCCGATGGTGTTATGAACGCATCATTACTCGATACTGCAGGATCGCTTTTGGTAATCAGTCAGTTTACACTACATGCCCTTACCAAAAAAGGGAATAGACCTAGTTATATCAAAGCTGCAAAACCCGAAATAGCGATACCGTTATACACACAATTTTTAGCACAATGTACTGCCGAACTCGGTGCACCCATTCAAACAGGTCAATTTGGAGCCGATATGAAGGTGTCTTTAGTCAATGATGGACCAGTAACTATTATTATCGATTCAAAAGACAAGAAATAATTTCCTAGGAATATAAATTTATTGTATATTTGCCATGGAAAATAAATTAACCTTTAAACCGAATACCATGAAAAAAATAATGATTGCAGTATTGGCTTTATCTACGGCGTTTGTAGCGTGTAAAGAAGAAAAAGCAAAAACAGAAGTAAGAGAAGAAGTAAAAGTAACACAAACAGTAACAACAAACAATGTTGATATTGCAAACTCTGTGTTAACTTGGAAAGGAACAAAGCCTACTGGTGCTCATAATGGAACAGTAGCCTTAAAAGAAGGTTCATTACTAATTGAAGAAGGTACCCTTACTGCTGGAAAATTTGTAGTAGACATGAGTTCTATTAAAAACGAAGATTTAGATGCAGAAAGTGGTGCTAAGTTAGTAGGTCACTTAACTTCTGCTGACTTTTTTGACGTAGCAAACTTTCCAACAGCTACATTCGAAATCACGTCTGTATCGTCTACAGATGCGCTTTTAGCGGTAACTGGAAACTTAACCATTAAAGATGTAACCAAGAGTATTACCATTCCTGCTACTGTAATGGAAGCAGATGGTGTAACAACATTTAAAAGTGAAGTATTCACAATCAACAGAGCAGATTTTAACGTAAAATACGGTTCTAAATCCTTCTTTGATAACTTAAAAGATAAGTTTATCGATGATATCGTAACCATGTCTTTTGAAGTAAAGACTGCTGCATAAGTATCTTATTTTAGGTGTGCTATCTTTAGCATACATCGTATAAAAAATCCCAAAATTTTTGTTTTGGGATTTTTTTTGCTACTTTGTCAAAAAAAAAAATTGACTATGAAATCACTTATCTACACACTAGTTCTTAGTGTGTTATTTATGTGTGTTGGCATGCAATCAATGCCAATAAACGCCCAAGAAGTACAGCGAACCGCTCTTAGTATTCCAACAGACCTAGTAGACGATGCCAATGCGGTGATTCGAAATGAAGCTACTACCATAACCCTAGAGGGTGTAGACAGAATGCATGTTTCAGTTATTAGAACTGTAACCGTTTTGAACAAATTTGGAGATCGACATGTGGGTGCTTATGCACATTACGATCCAGAGACCAAAATTAATACGTTAGAAGCTGTAGTGTATGACGCTTTGGGTAATGAGCTCAAAAAATTTAAAAAGAAAGACATTCAAGATTTTAGTGCCTCTGGTGAAGGTTCTTTGTATACAGACGATCGTGTAAAAGTAATCGATTACACACCTACCACATATCCATATACGTTTACCTTTAAGAAATCGTATACAACTACAACTACAGGTTTTATTCCTCCTTGGTATCCTATCGATAATTATAAAGTTGCCGTACAGCACAGCAGTTTTAAGGTGATTAATTCGGGTGGATTAACATTGCGATTTAAAGAGTTTTCCTTTAATGAGTATGCTATTGAGAAAAAATCTTCAGATGCTGAGATTCATTACGAAATGAACAACCAAAAGCCCATAGCATATGAAGAGCACAGTGCCTTATTCATCGATTTGGCACCTCATGTACTTGTGGCAACAAAAGAATTTAATTTAAAAGGAGTACGAGGCCAAGTATCTAACTGGAAAGAATTTGGGCAATGGGAATCTAAGTACCTGTTAGAGGGTAGAGATGAGCTGCCTATGGAAACAGTGGAAAAAGTTAGAAAACTGGTTGAAGGTATTACCGACCCTATTGAAAAAGCTAAGGTGGTGTACAACTTTATGCAAGATAAAACTCGATATATTAGTGTATAGGTAGGTATCGGGGGTTGGGAACCTATTGCTGCAAATCAAGTCGATAAGGTAGGGTATGGAGATTGTAAGGGACTTACTAATTATACCAAAGCACTTTTAAAAGCGGTAGGAGTTCCTTCGTATTATGTTACTGTGTATGCTAAAGAACGACGAGATATCGATAAAGATTTTACCTCAATTCAAGGGAATCACGTTATTTTAGCGATTCCAAATAAAGAGGAATTGGTGTGGCTAGAATGCACCAGTCAAATCATGCCATTTGGCTTCTTAGGAAGTTTTACCGACGATAGAGATGTGTTGGTCGTTACTCCCGAAGGAGGTGTTATTAAACGTACCCCAGCATATGTAGAGGATACCAATTTACAAACGATTGAAGCAGAACTATTCTTAGATGTTTCTGGAGAGATGAAAGGAGCATTTACAAGGGTTTCAAAAGGGATTCAATACTACAACAGGTTTTATTTGGCATCCCAAACCCAAGAAGATCTAGACAAGCACTATAAGCGAACTGTTTGGCCCTATAATAACAAATTATCGCTAACCAAGATCAATCATCACAACGATAAAGACAAGGTTGTGTTTACCGAAGAAATAGCCTTAGAGATCCCTGAGTATGGGCTGTTGCAACAAGAAAACTTTTTATTTAAGGTCAATGTATTTAATCGCTCATCTTCTGTTCCAAAACGGTATAGAAATAGAACACATCCTTTATTTATTCAAAGGGGGTATAAAGATGTAGATGAAGTTTTGATACATTTACCAGAAGGATATCGGTTAGAAACCCTTCCTGCTCCAATTCATTTAGACACAAAGTTTGGGCTATATGAAGTAACGATTGAGAAGATTTCTGACAAACAACTTAAATATACAAGAAGCATACTTCAAAAACATGGAACATTTCCCAAAGAAGAGTATACCGCATTTCGAAATTTCAAAAAGAAAATTAGTAAATATGATAACCTTAGGTTATTGCTTACCAAAACAACCAATTAACAAATTTAAATCAATGCTATGAAAAAGATGAGTTTTTGGGTTTTTGTCCTTTGTACAGTGGCCCTGCATTCGCAAGAATTAAAATTCGGAAAAGTAAGTAAACAAGAGCTTCAAGAAGTTCGTTACGAAAAAGATACAACCGCAGACGCTGCGTATTTGTACAAATACAAACGATCGTACATCCGACTCGATAATATGATAGGTTTTCAATTGGTGACCGATGTGTTTATGCGCATAAAAATTTACACAAAAAACGGATTCGATAATGCAACCATAGAAGTGCCTTATTATAAGCCAGCAGGTAGAAATGGTGTTCGGGTCTCTGAAATAAGTGGGTATACCTTTACCTTAGAAAATGGAAAAATTGAAAAAGTAAAGCTTTCTAAAAAAGATGTATTTACACAACAACTGAACAAAAATGTGAGTATTAAAAAAATAACAATGCCTAATATTAAAGAAGGCGCTGTTATCGATTTAAAATACACCTCGTATTCACCATATCCTACCAGTATCGACGATTTAGTCTTTCAATACAATATTCCTGTAAAACATATAGATTACAAACTAGAAATACCAGACTTTCTAATATTTAATCAACGTGCAAAGGGGTATTATTTTATACCTCAAGAAAAAACGATCAAATATGGAAAAATAGGAACTTTAGATTTTACCGTAGAAGTCTATAATTATAATGCCAAAGACGTTCCAGCACTAAAAGATAATGAACCCTATGTGTCTAGTATTGAAAACTACAGAGGAGGGATCAAGTTTGAATTAACCGCAACTAAATTTCCAGATCAACTTCATGAGTATTACTCTACTACCTGGGAAGATGTGACCAATACCATTTATAAATCTGAAGATTTTGGGGGCGCCATAAAAAAAACCAATTATTTTAAGGACGACCTAGAAACCATTCTCGCATCGGCACCCTCTAATGAAGCAAAACTTGTGGCTATATTTCAGTTTGTAAAACAGAAAATGAAATGGAATTCAAATTATGGATTTTATGCCGATAATAACCTAAAGAAAGCCTACGATGAGGGTTCTGGAAATGCAGGAACGATAAATCTTATGCTAACGGCTATGCTAAGAGAAGCAGGTTTAGATGCAAATCCGGTTTTAGTAAGTACTCAATCAAATGGAGTGCCTTTGTGGCCTACGAGCGATGGGTTTAACTATGTTATTTCTTCGGTAATCTTACCACAAGGAGTGGTCTTGTTAGATGCAACAGAACGCTATGGGGTGCCCAATGTGTTACCTGTAAGAGCGATCAACTGGAATGGAAGATTGGTAAAAGCAAACGGAACATCATCTTGGGTTTCTTTAACACCTAAAGTGTTGGCGTCAGAAGAACATATCTTAATGGTTAAGTTGAATGATGACTTGTCTTTAGAAGGATTAGCTAGAAATAAATACACCAATAATGAAGCGCTCTATTATCGAAAGACGAATAACGGTTTAGACGAAAAAGATATGATCGCAGACATTGAAGATGAGTATCGTATCGAGATAGAAGAGTTTAAAGTCTCTAATGCAAATGATTTGAGTAAGCCAGTAGTTGATATGTTTAAGTTTGCAACAGAAGACCACATAGAAACCATTGGAAACAAACTCTATATTAATCCGTTATTATTTTTTAAAACAACCGTAAATCCATTTAAGGCAGAAGATCGAAAATATCCAGTAGATTTTGGGTATCCAAAGGGGCAAAAGCACACAGTTTCTATCAGTATCCCTAAGGGGTATACGATAGCTTCAGTTCCAAAACCACTTGCTGTAGCCATGTCGGAAAATATAGGGGTTTTTAAATATCAAGTAACTGCTTCACAAACCTCTTTAAAAGTACATTCCATAGTAGAAATTAATAGAGGGGTTATTACACCACAATACTATCAAGGGTTAAAAAAGCTTTTTGGTGATATGGTAAAAAAGCAAGAAGAGAAAATAGTGCTTGAAAAACTATAAAAAGGTATTGTAAAATGTCGCCCGAAGGCGACATTTTTATGCAATATAAATGGTAGTTTCATTCTTCACTTCACCTATGGTAAAGATACTATGTGTGCTCCCAATATACTGTATAGCTGTAAGTTTAGTTACCATAAAGTCACGATAAGCTTCCATATCTTTCACATAAATTTTTAAAATATAATCGTAATCTCCACTCACGTGAAAACATTCGGTTACTTCTTTAAGTTTTAAGACCTCTTTTTCAAAGGTGGCAAGGTATTCTTTAATGTGTTGGGTTAACTTCACATGACAAAAAATAAGAAAGGAGCGATCAACTTTGTTTTTGTCTAAAACTGCCGTATATTTTTTAATAACACCCTCTTTTTCAAGTTTCTTAATCCGTTCATAAATAGCTGTAACAGAAAGATGTAGTTGGTTCGATAGCTGTTTAGTGGTTTGTTTACTGTCTAATTGAAGAAGGGTGATTAACTTTTTGTCTGTAGCGTCTAAAATCATGGCGAAAAATTATCTAAAGAATTCTTTTAAAACACATTAAATCTGAAATAATATCTAAAATAAAACAATAAAACCAAATAAAAAACTAAATAAAGCCTAAATGATTGACATATACTCTTTTTAGATGTTATTTTGTATAAAAAAACAAACGATTATGGCATTTCATCCAGCAGACAATATTCAAGACTTACAGTATTTTGGTGAATTTGGAGGCGTAAACCCTTCGATATCAGACTCCTCTACGTATACCTTTTTATCGGCAAAAACCATGTTCGATACTTTTGAAGGAAATGCAGATGGATGCTACTTGTATTCACGTCATTCTTCGCCTAGTAACCTATACCTTGGCGAGGCTTTAGCTGCTATGGAAGGCACAGAAACAGCAAATGTTACCGCCTCTGGAATGGGAGCCATTACCCCAGTACTATTACAATTATGTGGTGCTGGAGATCATATAGTATCGAGTAGAACCATTTACGGAGGAACCTATGCATTTCTTAAAAACTTTACCCCACGTTTAGGAATTGATACCACGTTTGTAGACATCACAAAATTAGCTATAGTGGAAGCATCCATTACCAAAAACACCAAAGTGTTGTATTGCGAATCTGTGAGTAACCCTTTACTAGAAGTAGCAGATATTGCTGGTTTAGCTGCTCTTGCTAAAAAATACGATTTAAAATTAGTGGTCGATAATACCTTTTCGCCCTTGAGCATTTCACCAGCCAAATTAGGGGCCGATGTAGTTATTCATAGTTTAACCAAATTTATCAATGGTTCATCAGATACTGTAGGTGGAGTGATTTGTGGTACACAAGAATTTATGAATGATTTACGAAATGTCAATACCGGAGCAGCCATGTTATTGGGATCTACCATGGATAGTTTAAGAGCATCAAGTGTGCTTAAAAACCTAAGAACGCTTCATATCCGTATTAAGCAACACAGTAAAAATGCGCACTATTTAGCTGAAAAATTTGAAGCAGATGGTTTAAAAACAGTATATCCAGGGCTGGCTTCACATCCTTCCCATAAGCTTTTCGAAAACATGCTCAATACAGAATATGGTTTTGGAGGAATGCTCACCATTGATGTTGGGTCTTTAGACAAAGCAAATACTTTAATGGAACGTATGCAAGCTGAAAACTTAGGCTATTTGGCGGTAAGTTTAGGGTTTTATAAAACCCTGTTTTCAGCTCCAGGAAGTTCTACATCGTCTGAAATACCAGAAGAAGAACAAAAAGAGATGGGCTTGTCTGATGGCTTGATTCGTTTTTCTATCGGATTAGATAATAATATCGAACGAACCTATGCTCAGATGAAAGCGTGTATGGTAGCAGAAGGAATACTATCTTAAATACCTTTAACGCGTGCTATAAATCGATCTATGGTTTCGGCATCAATACTTCTGCCAAAATCTTGACGACTATTCCACCGAAGGCCATCTTTATAGATTTCAAATTGAAATAAAGAAGAGGAAGGATCATCGACATCTACAATAGGATAGCGAAGATCTTTAAAAGTATAACGAAGGCTATCTTTTGGGCTAATGCTAAAAAAACCCTTACTAAACCACTGTAAGCGTTTTAGGTCGGGATGCGATACATCAATATCTACTTTAGTTTTTGTTAAGGTATACACTGTATCAGCCGTTGAACTCGTATCTAATATAGAATAAAAGGCGATATGATAGTTGTCTTTACCCTCTGCAACAGCATACCACAAAAGATTATTTCCAATAGTAGGTTGTGCCTGAAAACGATGGTAAGAAATAGGTGCCGCATCAAAAGAATTCTTAAAAACCCCATCGATATAGTATTTGTTTCCTAGGGTGAAAAGCATATACGCGCTGCTGAGTATGAGTCCTGTTTTAGTCCAAAATAAGCGTTTCGAATCCTGTCTTTTATAGCACATCGTTATCAACATACAGAGCAAAAAAGGAAGCGTATACAAAGGGTCTACTACAGAGATGTTATTAAAGGCAACTCTATACTCGGTAAAAGGAGAAAAGAGCTGCGTACCATACGGTGTACAACTATCTAGTATAATATGGGTAAAAATAGACAAGAAAAATAGCCATATCCAATCGTTTACATGGGTGCTTCCTATTCGATGTTTTCGATTGTACAGTGCATACACTAGATAGCCAAAGACTAGGCTTCCTAAAACGGTAAATAAGATGGAGTGCATAAACCCTCTATGAAAAGCCAATTGATCAATTTCATTGGCAAAAAAGAACTTCCCTAAAACTACATCTAGGTCTGGGATACTTCCACCAATGGCACCAAACAAAATAGCTTTATTACCAATTTTTTTCCCTAAGGCAAGTTCTCCACATGCTGCACCCAGAACAATTTGAGTTAATGAATCCATAACGGTAAAAGTAAGCAATGGTTTTCATTTGTATACCTAAATGTAAAATCGTAACATTACACTATAAAACTTATCCTATGAAAGATGATATTAATAGCACACATCACAATATAGAAGACGAAAAAATCAACGAAAACCCCGAACTCAATATTTGGGAAGCGCTTTTTCCTCTAGCAGTACTAATCGGAATGTTAGCCTTTAACGTTTTTGTTTTTGGTGATGATGCCATTAGTGGAAGCAATCAGTTTATCTTACTTATGGGAGGAGCTGTTGCCGCTATTGTTGGATTGCGAAACAAAGTGTCTTTTGATAAAATGATAGCAGAAGTGGCTGAGAACATTCGATCTACAACCGGAGCCTTACTCATTTTATTAATGGTAGGAGCCCTCGCAGGCACCTGGTTTGTAAGTGGTGTAATTCCAGCAATGATTTATTATGGTCTACAAATCTTAAGTCCGAGTATTTTTTTAGCAGCGTGTTTAATTATTAGTGCCTTAATATCTATTGCAACTGGAAGTTCATGGACAACTGCAGCCACTGTAGGTATTGCCCTAATTGCTATTGGGGAGGCCCTAGGAATTTCTTTAGGAATGACCGCGGGTGCTGTTCTCTCTGGAGCATATTTTGGCGATAAAATGTCGCCCATGTCCGATACCACCAACCTAGCCCCAATGATGGCTGGAACAGACTTATTTACCCATATTAAATATATGGCATATACTACGGTACCCACATTTAGTGTTACCCTTATTGTTTTTATTATTCTAGGATTTACACTAGATGTTAGTGGAGTTGTAGACACTTCGATGTTACTTACCGACATTGATAAAGCATTTAATATCAATTTTTGGCTATTTATTGTTCCAATAGTAGTGATTGTATTAATCATTAAAAAAACACCACCCTTAGTAGCCTTATTAATAGGAACGCTTTTAGCTGCTGTGTTTGCTCTAATCTTTCAGCCGCATGTAGTTGCTGAAGTTGCAGGTGCAAAAGAATTGACCTTTACATCAGGGTATAAAGGGATTATGAATGCTATTACAGTAGATACTTCCGTAGCCACAGATAATAAGATTCTAGCTGATTTGTTTACTTCTGGCGGAATGAAAAAAATGCTAGGGACCATATGGTTAGTCATCTGCGCCATGGTCTTTGGTGGGGTGATGGATGCAATAGGGGCTTTGGCTAGAATAAGTAGCTTTATGCTGAGTTTGTTCGACTCTGTATTTGGGTTGTTTGCCAGTACCGTAGCTACCTGTATCGGACTTAATGTTACCGCTTCTGATCAATATTTAGCTATAGTAGTGCCAGGTAAAATGTATGCTAAGGCTTATAAAGATAAAGGACTTGCGCCTGAAAACTTAAGTAGAGCACTAGAAGATTCTGGAACAGTTACTTCTGTTTTAGTACCCTGGAACACCTGTGGTGCATACCACTCTAGCGTACTGGGTGTAAGTGTAGGAGAGTATTTTGTTTATGCAATTTTTAACTGGTTAAGTCCTTTTATGACCTTGATTTTTGCAGCATTTAACATCAAGATCAGACAGCTTACTTCGAAGTAAATAGCCTACTTTTTAAAGAGCAACTCCTTTACATGGAGCAGGACCGATAGGAACAGAAGTACCCACGGACTACCGTGAATTAAAATGTCGACATAGTCTTGTCCTTGCATCGCGTTTGGGCCACTAAAAGCATTACCACCCATGATCCATTGAAGTTTTCCCCAAATATGAGGAGGATTAAAAGGGGCTAAGCCTAAGGTAAGACTTGCTAATAAAAATAGTTTCCAGTTGTTTTTAAGCATCGTGTTTAGATAAACCAATTCCACACCAAACCAAATCGAATCACAAAATCGCGATAGGGATAATTAGGTGCTGAGAAATAATTTTTACTACTGTAATTCGACAGTGCATTGTCGATTTTAAAATAAATTCTGGTACGTTGTACTTGCGCATTAAAAAATAGATCAACCGTTGGGAACCCAATTTCAGTGGTATTTTGTAGCGTAAACTCAGCTAACAATGGATTGTAGGCATTGGCTTTAAACGCCGAAAAATACTTGAATGTCGCGCCAATTTGTACTTTAATGGGGTCTCCTTCAAACCATGAATCTGTATAGTACACAGTGTTTCTCGTAGTAAATTCTGGGACTCTAAAAATAGCACTTCCCTTACTTACATTCTGGTACATGATAGTGTTGTGAAGTGCAAACTTTTTGTAGGTAAATTCTTTGGTGGCTTTTAGTTTTAAATAACTGATATTTTCAGCTGCCTGAACTGGGGAGTTGTTTTCATCAAAATAGGTAAAGTTGGTAAGGTTGGTAAATTGAGCACTCACCGTACCCCATTTACTGCTCAAGTCTATACCAATATTTTGGGTTTGAATGTTTTCAAAACGGTGTTGCCAATTGTAGGCATCGTATGTGCTTTGATGGAGTAAAAAATTAAAGTTTGGAGCTTTAGATTGCAATAGTGCGTGAGCTTTAAATGTATAGACACTATCCTTGCCAAATGAAGTCTCACCTTTAATATAGTTTCCGCCTAATACAGAATTACCAGGGGTTATTTGTGCAACTGCGGCCCAACGCAAGCCTTTAATTTTAGCATTCCATTTTGCACCAAAAGAAATGGCGTTTCCGCTAAGGCGGGCATCAGTTACTGGATTGTTAGCATTCAAAATGGTATCATATCCATGCTCATATTGAGAAAAATCGGTGCTTACTCTAAAGGTTCCAAGAACATAGGAAGAGTTAAATTCTAAAAAGACTTGGTTGCTTGTTCTGGTGTTTGTAACCTCGTCTTTTACTGCACCTGTAGCGTTTGCACTTCCAAAAATTGAGGTAGTAGCTCCGGTTTGCATAAAGGAGTACGTCTTGCGCTCGCGTTGTAAGATATGTCCTAATTTAAGGTTACTAAAGTCTTTATTGGTTGCAGAGTCTTTAGCTGAAAAAAGCTTGTAGTCGTGTTCAAAATATACTCTACTACCCTCAAACAAGTTTTCGGTATTCGATAGATTAACGTCTAAACGACCACGTTCGGAGAAGTTAGGATCATCTCTTTCAAAAGCAGCAAGGGCACTGGTTGTTAGTCCGCCATTCTCTTGGTTTAAAAAATCTTGTGTGGCAATATGTCCTCTTAACGTATATTGATTTTCTTTGGTTTCGTAATGAAACGAGGTTCTAAAATTCCCTTGGCTTGCCAATGCTCTTCGGTACTGTCCCAAAGAACGAATTCCATTATAGGCAATAGCCACATTAAATCGTTTTGAAAAATTAAGTGTAAACAAAGAAGATAATACCTGGCCCTGTTGCATTCCTGTTCTATACATTATTTCTGTGGTAGGTGTTGCAACCTGATAATAGTTGATATCTTCGGTATTGAGATATGAAAATTGTTTTGCAGTAAATCCAATATCCGGAAACGGACTGTAATTCGCATAGTCGTAGCCTAAGGTGGTAAACGTTTGCCCTTGGTTGTGAAACGCTAATAACTCGAAGTCGTCTTTCCTTAGAAAGTTAAATGTAAAGTCTTTTAAAATGGTAAGCGAAGTGTCTACATACGTCGTATCACGTTTGTGAGAAATGATCTTATAATCTTTAAAAGTAGTTTTTCCACTCAGCTTAATTTTTGTCTCTCCATTATAGAGCGAATCTCGTTCGTTAGCATCTAGGTTGATGTTGTTATTTCGGTCTAATTTTACATTACCTCCTAATTTCCGTTGTGCTTGAAGTGATAGGGTTACACAGAGGTTGAAGCAGAAAAAAAGAATGAAAACCTTCTTCATTAAAAGTGATTATTTTTCACAAATGTACTCTTTTAAAGCTAAAATAAAGATGAGAAATTCTTTAGAAATAGTTAATTTGTGCGCATGTTAGCATCTAATTTTAGTGGTTTTTCGTTGGAAGTAGGAACCGACGAGGCAGGTAGAGGTTGTTTGGCAGGACCAGTGGTTGCTGCTGCTGTTATTTTACCTGAACATTTTATGCACCCTTTGTTAAATGATTCAAAGCAGCTTTCAGAGGTGCAGCGAAAGAAGCTTAAACCCATTATTGAAAAAGAAGCGGTAGCCTTTGGGGTTTCATTTATCAGTCATAAAGAGGTAGATGAACTCAATGTACTACAAGCATCTATTACAGGAATGCACAGGGCTATTGATGCCATGAAGCTTGTTCCCGAATACATTATCGTTGATGGAAATAGATTCAAACCCTACAAAACCATTCCTTTTAGCACGATTGTTAAAGGAGATGGAAAATACTTGAGCATAGCTGCAGCTTCGGTATTGGCAAAAACGTATCGAGATGAATTTATGGAAGAGATACACAAGGCACATCCGGTTTATCAATGGCACACCAATAAAGGATATCCTACCAAAGTCCATCGAGAGGCTATTGTAGCTCATGGTATTACTGCGTATCATCGAAAATCGTTTAAGCTATACCCAACACAATTGAGCTTAGATTTTAGCGAAAAGTAGCTTCAAAAAGTATTGAAAAGTGATGTAAGATTTTGGATTTTACTTCTTCAATAGGGACTTTTCTGTTGAGTTCTGCTTCAAGAGATGTTACCGCCTTACCTCGTATTCCACAGGGAATGATATGATCAAAATAACCTAAATCTGTATTTACATTCAAGGCAAATCCATGCATGGTTACCCAACGACTGCTGCGAATGCCCATCGCACAAATTTTCCTTGCAAACGGGGTGCCTACATCGAGCCAAACTCCAGTTTCTCCTGTACTGCGCTCACTAGAAATACCGTATTCGGCAAGTGTGGCAATAATGACTTCCTCTAAAAACCGAAGGTATTTATGAATGTCTGTAAAAAAGTTT
>CBFHVY010000049.1:0-14331 GCA_965659555.1 Flavobacteriaceae bacterium | reverse complement strand
AAACTTTCAACCCGATTATACCGAAGTACATTGTAGTGTAGGAGGGCAATATCTTGGAAAATTTACACTACAGAGTTCTTACAGAACTGGAATAAAAGAGTTGTTTAGTACCCTTGCGAATCGGGTAAAACTAACCATACTATCGGGAGATAATGCAAGCGAACAAGCCTTTTTAGAACAATTACTTCCTTCTGAGACACACTATTATTTTAATCAAACACCAGAAGATAAATTGGAGTTTATTGCCAAGTTACAACAATCAGGAGCACAGGTACTCATGATTGGTGACGGCCTTAATGATGCGGGCGCCTTAGCCCAAAGTAATGTTGGTATATCTATATCAGAAGATATCAATGTGTTTAGTCCAGCTTCAGATGCTATTTTAGATGCAACACAATTTACTAAAATTGATGGTTTTATACGGTTGTCTAAACAAGGAATTCGCATTATAAGATATTGTTTTATTGTATCGCTTTTGTATAATGCTATTGGTTTGTATTTTGCAGTTACCGGGCAATTGGCTCCCGTAATTGCTGCAATATTAATGCCGCTAAGTTCCATTAGTGTTGTTATCTTTACCACTATAGCCACGCGAATAGCTGCTAAAAAATTAGCATCCTAATCATGAAAAACATCAATCGATATATAGACCACACTTTGTTGCACCCTACTGCAAGTCCTACCGAAATTAAACGTGTATGTGCAGAGGCTATTCAGAATAATTTTTATGCCGTTTGTGTTGCGGGATGTTATGTTGCCTTAGCAAAATCAGCACTAGACAAGACTGCTGTACAAATTGCTGCTGTGGTTGGGTTTCCTCTTGGAAATGCTTCCATTGAAACCAAGGTAGCCGAAGCGAAATATGCAATTGCAGATGGGGCAGATGAAATTGATGTAGTTTTTGCTGTGGGAAAATTTCTCGCAGGCGATTACGATTATATTAGCCAAGAACTTACCGCATTGAGAGCGGCTTCAAAAGGAAAAATCTTAAAAGTAATTATAGAAGTTTGTTATCTCGATGCACATCAAATTAAAAAGGCAACGGAGTTGGTATTAGAAGCTAATGCAGATTTTGTAAAAACCAGTACAGGTTTTGGAACTGGGGGAGCTACAAAAGAAGCCGTATCCATAATGAAATCTGTAGGTGGAACCAAATTGGCAGTAAAAGCTTCTGGAGGCATTCGAGATATGGAGACTGCACAACAGTATATACAATTAGGGGCTACTCGCATAGGAACTTCTAGTGGTTTGGCAATACTTTCTGCATCTTTAGACCAAAATTCTTCAAGCTATTAACCCTTAGTTTTTAGCGAATATATTTTTCTGCAATTTTTTTAAAAAATATCAAAAAGCTGATAAATGTCAGCTTTTAAATATAGCGCTAACCCTACATTTACTCAGAATTTATCAGGCAAGATATGAGCGTTATGTATGTACTACTCGCAGTGAGCATTGTAGTAGCCCTCGTTTTTTTTATCGCATTTATATACTCCGTAAGAAGCGGGCAATACGACGATTCGTATACCCCATCTGTACGGATGTTATTTGATGACGAACTGGTAAAAAATGCTACTCAAAAATCAACCAAAACTAAATAAATCTAATTATGGAAATGCAACAATTTTATTACGACAACAACATCGTGAAAAAATTTATTTACGCTACGTTACTTTGGGGTATAGTAGGGTTTAGCGTTGGGTTATTATTAGCGTTTATGTTCCTCTTTCCAAACGTAACCGAAGGTATCTCTTGGTTAAGTTTCGGAAGACTACGTCCGCTTCATACCAATGCAGTAATTTTTGCCTTTGTTGGAAACGCAATTTTTGCCGGAGTGTATTATTCTTTACAACGCTTATTAAAGGCGAGAATGGCGAGTAATTTTTTAAGTAATTTTAATTTCTGGGGTTGGCAAACAATTATTGTTGCAGCTGCCATAACCTTACCCTTAGGGTATACAACATCAAAAGAATATGCAGAATTAGAATGGCCAATAGACATTGCTATTGCCTTGGTTTGGGTAGCTTTTGGTGCCAATATGATATGGACAATTTTAAAGCGTAGACAGCGACATTTATACGTAGCAATATGGTTTTATTTAGCCACGTTTGTTACTGTAGCAGTACTCCATATTTTTAACAGTTTAGAACTTCCTGTAAACTTTTTAAAGAGTTATTCGGTTTACGCAGGCGTTCAAGATGCCTTGGTGCAATGGTGGTATGGTCATAATGCCGTAGCCTTTTTCTTAACCACACCATTCTTAGGCCTCATGTATTACTTTGTGCCTAAAGCCGCAAATAGACCGGTATATTCTTATAGATTATCTATCGTTCACTTTTGGTCGTTAATCTTTATCTATATCTGGGCAGGACCTCACCATTTATTGTACACTTCATTGCCAGATTGGGCACAAAACTTAGGGGTAGCGTTTTCTGTTATGTTAATAGCACCATCATGGGGAGGTATGATTAACGGACTATTAACCTTGCGTGGTGCATGGGATAAAGTACGAACAGACCCTGTTTTAAAATTCATGGTGGTGGCGATTACCGGATACGGAATGGCAACGTTTGAAGGTCCTATGTTATCGCTTAAAAACGTGAATGCAATAGCGCATTTTAGCGATTGGATTATTGCCCACGTGCACGTTGGAGCCCTAGCATGGAATGGTTTCTTTGCCTTTGGAATGTTGTATTGGTTGATTCCAAGAATGTTTAAAACCAAATTGTTTTCAACAGGCTTAGCCAACTTCCATTTCTGGATCGGAACCTTGGGTATTATCATGTATGCATTACCCATGTATGTTGCTGGATTTGTACAAGCATCCATGTGGAAACAATTCAATCCAGATGGTACATTAACCTATGGTAACTTTATAGAAACCGTAAATGAAATCATTCCAATGTATTGGATGAGAGCTATAGGAGGAAGTTTATACATCCTTGGAGCAATTGTAATGATTTACAACGTAGTTGCTACTATTCGATCTGGACAACAGGTTGAAGATGAATTAGCAGAAGCACCAGCGTTAACTAAAGTTTCTAAATACAGACAGAAAAATGAGGGCTACCATACCTGGTTAGAGCGTAAGCCTGTTAAATTGACCTTATTTGCTACAGTAGCGATACTTATTGGAGGCGTTGTTCAGATAGTACCCACACTTTTGGTAAAGTCTAATATACCTACTATTACAAGTGTACAACCTTATACACCTTTAGAATTAGAAGGAAGAGATTTGTATATACGTGAAGGATGTGTGGGGTGTCATTCACAAATGATTAGACCATTTAGAAATGAGGTAGAACGTTATGGTGAATACTCTAAAGCAGGAGAGTTTGTATACGATCATCCATTTTTATGGGGTAGTAAACGAACCGGACCAGACTTACATCGTGAAGGAGGCTTACGACCAGATTCTTGGCACTTTAAACACATGTATGATCCAAGAGGTATTGAAGAAAAATCGATTATGCCATCGTATCCTTGGTTGATTAGAGATGAGCTCAATACAGCTAATACACAAGCTAAAATGGAGGCTATGGTTACCCTAGGTGTACCGTATACTCCAGAAGAAATTGCAAATGCTTCGCAACATATGGAAGCACAAGCATTGGCTATCGTAAAAAACCTAAATGATGATCCAGATATTAAAAAATCGTTCGAAACCGAACAACAAGAAAAAGGAACAGCATTTATTGCACCAGAGAAAAGAGAGATTGTAGCCCTTATTGCGTACCTACAGCGTTTGGGGACCGATATTAAGCTCCACGATGTACAAGCACAATTAACACCTAATAACTAAGATCATGCTAAAATTTGTAAAAAATCATATGGAAAGTATTACCGGAATAGAAATCTATCCGATGATATCATTACTCATATTTTTCACCTTTTTCGTAGCACTCTTTTGGTGGGTGTTTACAGCAAAAAAGGAGTATATCAACACGGTAAGTAACTTGCCATTAGAGGACAATTTAAATTTATAACAGATGAAAAAGTATACACAGTCTTTTGGATACATAGGATTTGTAATCTTAACGTTTATCGGACTTACAAAAGCGTTTACATCCTATAAAAATCCATTCGATATTTATGAAAACCCATTGGTGTGGTTAGCTCTCATAGGCTTCGTGTTGGTTGTAGTACTCAAAGAAGTACTTAACCTGGTAGCACTTCAAAAAGCAGAAGAGCTGCAACGAGAAAAAGATGGGATTACAGAGCCTTTAGAAACCCCAAGTTCTTGGTGGAGAGAGCTCGTTAAAAAATGGACAAACTCTACACCAATAGAAGAGGAACAAGAAATTATTTTAGATCATAACTACGATGGTATTAAAGAATTAGACAATTCATTGCCACCGTGGTGGGTCTACATGTTTTATCTCACTATTCTATTTGCTGCAGTCTACCTCATTCGATTTCAAGTTTTTGATGGCGACACCCAAGCAGTTGAATATGAAAAAGCAGTTGCTGCCGCAAAATTAGAGCTCGAAAAATTCAAGGAGGCAAGTCCAGAGGAAATTATAGATGCTTCCAATGTAACGCTACTCACTGAAGCATCAGATTTAAATAGAGGTAAAGCAGTGTTTAATTTAAACTGTGCAAGTTGTCACGCCAAAGATGGCGGTGGAGGAATTGGACCTAATCTTGCCGATAAACACTGGATATTAGGAGGCGGCATTAAAAACGTATTTACCACCATTGCTCAAGGAGGACGATCTGGAAAAGGAATGGTTGCTTGGAATAAAACATTAAAACCTCAAGATATCGCTAAGGTAGCAAGCTACGTGCTCTCATTTCAAGGGACTACACCAGCACAACCAAAAGCGGCACAAGGTGAGGTTTGGATTGAAAAAGAAGAAGAGTAGTTTTTTTAGTTAAGGACATGCCTGAGAACGAAAACTTTCGAGACAGTATCGCAACGGTTACCCAAGAGGGGAAGCGTTCTTGGGTATATCCAAAACAACCAAAAGGAAAACTATACAAGTATAGAACATGGGTAAGCTGGTTTTTATTAATTTTTTTAATAGCAGCACCATTTGTAAAAGTTAATGGAAATCAATTTTTGATGTTCAATGTATTAGAACGTCGTTTTTCCATATTTGGATTTCCATTTTGGCCCCAAGACTTTCATTTGTTTGTCATTTCAATGATTATTGGGGTCATTTTTATAACACTTTTTACCGTAGTGTTTGGAAGAATATTTTGCGGTTGGATGTGTCCACAAACCATTTTTTTAGAAATGGTTTTTAGAAAAATTGAATATTGGATTGAGGGCGATAGAGGGAAACAAATACGATTAGATAAACAAGTATGGAACGGAGAAAAAATACGAAAACGCTTGTTGAAATGGTCTATTTTTCTAGTCATTTCGTTCTTTATTGCCAATGTTTTTTTAGCATATTTAATTGGAGGAGATCGGTTATTGGGATATATAACATCTTCACCATTAGACCATTTAAGTACTTTAATATCACTTGCCCTCTTTACGGGTGTATTTTACTTTGTCTTTGCATGGTTTAGAGAGCAAGTGTGTATTATTGCGTGCCCTTACGGACGATTACAAGGGGTGCTGTTAGACAACCAGTCTATCGTGGTTGCTTATGATTATAAACGCGGCGAAAAGGAAGCAGGTAGAGCTAAGTTTAAAAAAAATGAAGACAGAGATGCCATAGGAAAAGGAGATTGTATTGATTGTAAACAATGCGTTCACGTTTGTCCGACCGGAATTGACATCAGAAATGGAACACAGCTAGAATGTGTTAACTGTACGGCATGTATTGATGAATGTGATCATATGATGCGCAGCGTTGGTCTTCCAGAAGGATTAATACGCTATGCAAGTATCGATCATATCGAAAAGAAAACACCTTTTAAGTTTACGGCTCGTATGAAAGGATACACCGCAGTATTAGGAATTTTGATTGTTGTATTTGTGGGAATGTTGTTTTTAAGAAATGATGTGGAAGCGACCATTATTCGCCTTTCCGGACAACAATATGAAGTGCTTGAGTCTGGAGATATTAGAAATGTGTATACCTATAAACTCATTAATAAAACAAACCAAGAAATTGATGAGGTAAGGTATGAGTTAATAGATCATGAGGGAGCTATTGAGGTTGTTCCCCACGGATTGATTAACGTTCCCAAGCAAGGATTTGCAGAGGGAAGTTTGTTTATTACTCTTAAGAAAAAGAGCTTAAATAAGAATAAAAATAACCTGAACATAGGGGTATACAGTAAAGATAAACTTATAGAAACCACCAGTACTAATTTTTTAGGGCCTAGGTCGTATTATTAAATATAAAAAGAGATGAAAATTAATTGGGGAACAGGTATCGTTATCACCATAGTAGCATTTATAAGCTTTATTATGTACTTCGTGGTTACCATGACTACAAATCAAGCGTATACACATGAGCTGGTTACTGAAAAATATTATCAAAAAGAATTAGGGTATCAAAAGCAAATTCAGGCGAATAATAATGCAAATGCCCTAAAGAATAAGCTATCTATAGAAAAAGTAGCCGAAGGAATTCAAGTGGTCTTTCCAAAAGACTTTGACCCAAAGGGCATTACAGGAAAAGTGTTCCTATATAGACCATCTGATAAACAATTGGATTTCGAAATTTCGATTTCCCTTTCCAATACATATTTGCTCGTGCCTGACAAACGTTTATTGGGTGGTCGTTGGAACATTACACTAGAGTTTACGTATGAAAATACGCCTTATTTTATCACTAAAGAAATGATGTATTAATGTTGGTATCTGGGCTAATATTTGGACTTATTGGAAGCTTCCACTGTATAGGTATGTGTGGGCCAATAGCTTTTATGCTTCCGGTAGAACGAAAGAATGTAGTTCTTCAAGCATTTCAGATTATAAGCTATCACTTTGGGAGAATTACCTCCTATGCTTTTTTAGGAGCATTGTTTGGAATCTTAGGAAAAAGCTTTTATTTCTTTGGATTTCAACAACAACTCTCCATTATAGTGGGCGTGTTTATGATATTGCTTATAGTCCTTCCAAAGTTTACTCAACACCTTTCATTAGGCAGGTTTATTTATCGCTTAACGTCAGGTGTCAAGCATCAGTTAGGAGCAGAGTTAAAAAAGAAAAAGCCACATACCTTTTACACTATTGGTGTTCTTAATGGCTTATTACCTTGTGGTTTAGTGTATATGGCTGTGTTTGGTGCCTTAACAAGTTCAAGCATAATGGAAGGAAGTCTATATATGGCACTTTTCGGCTTGGGTACGGTTCCGTTAATGACTGCTGTTGTTTATATGGCTAATTTTACACAACGAATTAACCGTCAAAAGATTCAAAAAGCAATACCCTATGTGGTGGTCACTATTGGCTTGTTGTTTGTGTTAAGAGGTTTAGGATTAGGTATTCCTTATGTATCTCCAAAACCCATGTTGCCTCTAGTAGATGCCGTTATGACTTGTCATTAGAGCTGTACTTACTCCAATAAGTAGCTAGCGCCATTCCAGAAAAAATATCCCAAACACCCCAAAAAGCGGCTAATAAAGCCATGCCACCTAACCCTTGGAAAAAGCCAAAGATGAGTAATAATCCAAGACCACCATTTTGAATTCCGGTTTCCATAGAAATAGTTATGGTGTCTTTTCGAGAAAGTTTACAGATTTTTGCTGTATAAAAGCCTACGATAAAAGCAAGAATATTGTGAAAGACAACTAAAAATAAGACCAAGTGAATGTATTGGCTAAAGATGTCTAAATTCTCTGAAAAAGCGATGATTATAAGTGCTAAAAAAACGAGCATTGAAAACGGTTTTAAGATCTTTTCAATGGAAATAGCCAGCTTGTTTTTATAGTGTTTTAAGAGCATTCCCAAAATTAGTGGAACACCTAAAATTAGTGAAACGAGTTTAAATAAATCATAAGGATTTAAGGAGACCTCTTTAAGGATTTCTTTGGTAGGTGGATATAGACTTCCCCAAAACTGTAAGTTAAAGGGAGTCATAACAATACAAATTAGCGTTGCGAAGGCCGTTAGACTTATCGATAAAGCGGCATTTCCTTTGGCGAGCTTACTGTAAAAATTTGAGACATTTCCTCCGGGACAAGCTGCAATTAGAAACATTCCCAAGGCAAAACTAGGATGAGGTTGAATACAATATACTGCGATAAACGTAGCCAGTGGAAGTAAAAAAAATTGCGATAATACTCCGACAGCAAGAATTTTTGGGTGCTTAAACAATCGCTTAAAATCGTCTACGGTTATCCCAAGAGCTACCCCAAACATGATAACGGCTAAGGCAATGTTTAAAATCCAAAGCGACTCTGTGTCAAAATGGATTTTAATATCGTCAATTGCAATCTGAGGGTTAGTTTTTAAAAGCATAAATAATAATGTTTGCACCCATTTTTAGGGCTTTTTGTCGCACTTGAATGGGATCATTATGAACCGAAGGATCTTCCCAGCCATCACTTAAATCAGATTCGTAATCGTAGAAACACACGAGTCTACCTTTATAGAAAATTCCAAAACCTTGCGAGGTTTTATTGTCGTGCTCATGAATCTTCGGAACTCCGTTTTTAAATGAAAATGGTTCTTGATATATGGGATGGTTATAGGGTATTTCTTGAAACTCAGCCTCTGGAAATACCTTTTTCATTTCTCTTCTAATATACCGATCTAGGCCATAGTTATCAGAAATCTGTAAAAAACCTCCCGACTGTAGGTACAACCTCAAATTTTTAGCCTCCTCATCAGAAAACAAGACATTACCATGCCCCGTTAAAAATACAATCGGATAATTAAATAAGTTTGCATCTTGTACTTCAACTGTTGCAACGTCTTTCGCTATTTTGGTATTCGAATTAGTATTGGTAAAAGTAATAAGGTTAGGGATGGCAGTGGGATTAGCATACCAATCGCCTCCTCCTTTGTACTTTAAAATAGCTACTTGTTGAGCATATACCACTGGACTTCTCCAGCAGAGGGTACAAACGATGATGAGCGCTATTTGTATACTCTTATGCATTGATAAAGTGTACTTGTTGAACAGCTACTAATGCAGCAGTTTCGGTTCGTAATCTACTTGCTCCTAATGAAATGGGTGCATAGCTTTTAGCTAAGGCATCTGAGATTTCTTGAGAAGAAAAATCACCCTCAGGGCCAATAAGTATCGTTACATCACTTGCAGGTTTAAGCTGCTGCTTTAACACTTGTTTTTCACCCTCCTCACAATGCGCAATACAACATATACCTTGTTGTGTGGTGCGAATAAACGCATCAAAGGAAACGGGTTCATTAAGTTTGGGAAGTATATATTTTAACGACTGTTTCATAGCCGATTGAATGATCTTTTCAAATCGATCTAGTTTTACTACACGTCGTTCTGAATGATGACATATAATTGGGGTAATTTCATCGATCCCCATTTCGGTGGCTTTTTCTAAAAACCATTCGGTTCGATCGTTGTTTTTTGTTGGTGCAATAGCAATATGAATGTAGGGTTTCCAAGATTTTGGTTTCGCCTCAATATCTGTAATGTCAACACTACATTTTTTGTCATTTGCAAAGGCAATACTAGCGGTATACAAGTACCCTTTGCCATCTGTAATATGCAATACATCCCCTTCCTTTTTTCGAAGGACTCTTACAATATGTCTACTTTCAACTTTGTCGAACACAAGCTGGGTAGAGGTTTGGGTGAGTTCTGGATGGTAAAATAACTGCATTAGAGGTCTTGTTTATACGTACATCGTTTTTTGTGAGTTACCGGATTAAAGTTCTTCCAAATTTGATGAATCGCTGTATTGTCTGCCAATTCTGGAGTTCGAATACAATTAACGACTCCTTTCTTTGCGAAGGTCTTTTGAAACTCTGAAAATAAAATAGCAGGAACCCCCTTGTTTTGGTATTCGGGATCTACCCCAATGAGATAGAAAGTAACATCTTTAACATGTTTTCTAGCGTGTAATAAATGAAAGATTCCGAAAGGGAATAGCTTTCCTTTTGCTTTTTGAAGCGCTTCGGAAAAGGAAGGCATTACTATTGCAAAAGCCACTAGTTTGCCTTCTTGATCAATCACAAATTTGATAAATTCTGGATTGATAAAACTGATGTATTTCTTTTTGAAAAATGCGATTTGCTTATCTGAAATAGGCACATATGACGATAGCTTTATATAGCTTTTGCTAAACAAATTAAACATCTCATCTACGTAGGGCAAAATATCTTTGGTTGCCTCAAAATTTAGAGGACGTAAACCTAATCGCTTACACACAATACCACTTACTCGCCCGTAGTATTCCCCATCTACTTTATTAAACTTAAACTTATTTTCTAAATATTCCTTTTCAACGGTGTACCCCAATTGCTCTAAATGGTCTTTGTAATAGGGGTGATTATACCAAGTAATCATGGTTCCAATATGGTCGAATCCATAGGTAAGTACTCCAACCTTATCTAGATTAGAAAACCCTAAGGGTCCTTCTACATAGCGTAATTCATTTTCTAAACCAATTTTTTTCACCTGTTCTAAAAGTGCTTTAGATACATCAATGTCATCAATAACATCAAACCACCCGAAACGCATTTTTTTGAGTCCTTGTTGGTGTACTTCATACCAATTGATAATGGCGGCAACACGACCTACAATAACACCTTCTTTTTTAGCTACAAAAAAACGAGCATCAGCATTTTCGAATACCGGGTTATTTTTTTTATCAAAACCTTCCATTTCATCTTTAATGATAGGAGGTACCCAATACGGATTGTTTTTATAGAGTGAAAAGGGGAACAGAATAAACTGTTTGAGTTCTTTTTTTGAAGTTACTTCATGAATCGTAATCATAAATTATACAGCGTTCTGAGAAATGAAATTAGGTTTTATTTTTCTTAAAAATACCAAATATGCGTTTAAATAGGCCTTTCTTTTTGTTGAATTTTGGTGTATTGTCAATAAGTGTATTTCCAAAAGGATCGGTATCAACAAAAGTATCTCGATGTCTGTTTAAACGATAGGAAACCCCAAAAGAAGTATAAAATCCAGGAATAGTGTCTTCAACAATAAACCTAGCAGAAGCGTTGAGTTGTAGATTTCTGGTAAATAAATAGGCGAGTCCAGTACCAATATTACTGTTGTTTTGGTATTGGCTAAAGACCCCTTGATTTTCAAAAAAGGTAGACCATCGGTCGCTTAAGCTATAGGTGGCAGTTACGATATAGGATACTTCTTTGTTTTCGGTTCCTATTTTATTTAAAAAAATATTACTTACAATTATAAAATCTTGTGAGAGGTCATTTTGGAGTAATATTCCAACTTTGGGGCTTGCATTGCCAACTTGATGAATTTCGTGTAAGACATCGGTATTTACACCAGCATACAAGGCTACGGAAGGAATAAATCGTTTCCAATCGAAAGCTTGTCGCTGACGCCAGCTTCTGATTTCTTTAGTCTTATCATCAAATTCTTGCTGATAGAGGAGGTACTTTACACCAAAATTCATATCACTAAGCCCATTAACATAGTAATGAGAAGTAAAAATATTTTTAAAGGCCACCATGTCTCTGCTGTAGGCAAAGTTGGCATTGATCTCTAAGCGTTCAGAAAAGAAACTAGTTCTAAAATGTAGGTGTACTCCGTAGGATTCAGGTCTAGAAAAAGTAGGTTGAATACTCGTTTTTCGGTAAAAAAAGCTTGTTTCAAATTGATAGACTCCAGAGCCAACACTATAAGGGCTCTCAGAAAACCCAGGTCTGTTTGAATTGATTACAGAGGTGTATTGGGCGAAACCCAATTGCGATAGCGCACAGAAAAAGACCATCATGAGATTTCTTATCACGACCATGTCATACTGTTTTTTATTGTGCATTTTATATAGGGTATAGCTAAACAAACTTAAGGTAAAATTGTCACTTCGCAAATCGATAGTCTAGTTTTTTAAAAATGAAAGTTTTGTTCAATCTTAACGTTTCTATTCTTGTCAAATTGTTATTTTTGAGACTTATTACAGATATCACATGCAAGAAGCAGGAATAATGAATTTATTGAGAACCCTTCTGATCATTTTAATTGTCTATTATGCATTTCGCTTTTTAGCGCGATTGTTTGCTCCGTATCTTATGAAAAAGGCTGTAGAAAAAATGCAGCAAAAAGCACAACAACAATACGGTCAGCAGCAAACTTCACAAGCTAAAGAAGGAGAAACCATTATTGATAAGAAACCTAATAAAAATCAGCAAAGTAAAAACTCTGTAGGAGAATATGTTGATTTTGAAGAAATAGACTAATATGCAGTTACACAAAATGGCCAAATTTGGCATAGCAGTAGTTATCTTTTGTATAGCTTCTCTACTGTATTTTTATCCTGTATTGAGGGGTGAAAAAATAGCGCAATCAGATATTACCCAGTTCATTGGAATGTCTAAAGAAATTGTAGACTATAGAGCCGAAAAAGGGGAGGAGCCGTATTGGACGGGAGCTGCTTTTAGCGGAATGCCTGCTTTTCAGCTTAGTGCGTACTATCCGAATGATTTTGTTCGATATATCGATAAAGGACTTCGTTTTTTACCAAGACCTGCAGACTATGTCTTTCTATACTTTCTAAGTTTTTTTATATTGCTTACGGCTCTTAAAACAGAGTGGAAGCTTGCCATAGTTGGAGCACTGGCTTTTGGGTTTTCAACCTATCTCATTATCATTTTTGGAGCTGGCCATAATGCAAAAGCACATGCCATTGGTTATATTCCTTTAGTTTTAGCTGGTATCCTATGGGTGTTTAAAGGGCGATACCTCTTAGGGTTTGTTGTTACGGCATTAGCAACTGCCCTCGAGATCTATGCAAATCATCCACAAATGACTTATTATATGGCGTTTATGGTTGTTATTTTAGGTATTGTAGAACTCTTAGAAGCGTTAAAACGAAAGCAGATCCCGAGCTTTGTAAAACAAGTCGCGATAATACTTATCGCCGTAATCTTAGGCCTAGGAGCCAATGCTACCCGTTTAATGGCAATGAAAGAATATGCTTCCTACAGTACTAGAGGTAGCTCAGAATTAACCATAACGCCAAAGGGAGTAGCCAAAGAGGCACAGCGTGGCTTGTCTAAAGAATACATTACAGAATATAGCTATGGAAAAGCAGAAACGTTCAACCTGTTTATACCGAGGTATATGGGTGGTGGAACCGTTGAACAGCTTTCTAAAAACTCTAATACGTATCAATTTATACAACCAAAAATAGGAAAGAAGCAAGCAGATGGCTTTGTTCAGCAAGTCTTAACTTACTGGGGAGATCAGCCCATAGTGGAAGCACCAGCTTATGTTGGAGCAGTATTGTTTTTCCTTTTTGTATTGGGTGCTTTTTTAGTAAAAGGGAGCTATAAAAAATGGTTGGTTGCTGTAACGGTATTTGCTATTGTGATGAGTTGGGGAAAGAATTTTGAATTCTTAACCAACTTCTTTATCGATTATGTACCGCTTTATAACAAATTTAGAGCGGTATCTTCAATTCAAATTATTGCAGAAATTGCCATACCATTATTGGGGATTCTAGCCTTAAAGAAGTTCTTTCATGAAAAAGTGACCCAATCAGATAAACAAGCAGCCTTAAAAAAGGCAGTCTATGTTTCGGTTGGCTTAGTAGTATTGGCCGTAGTTTATGCCTTTGCATTTGAAACATTTGAAGGGATTCGTGATGAGCAATACCAACAACTACCAGGGTTGATCGATGCTATTATAGCCGATAGAAAAGCATGGGTACTTTCCGATAGTTTGCGTTCTGTACTGCTTATGGGAATCGGTGCTGGTGCCTTATGGATGGTGTTACAGCAAAAATTAAATCCATCAAAAACAGTTCTCATTTTTGCAGCGCTCATTATTTTTGACTTGGTGTCTATTGACAAGCGTTATGTAAATACAGAAGATTTTTCTAGTGCACGTTCCATTGATGCTCCTTTTAGTCCGTCGAAAGCCGATGAACTCATTCTTAAAGACACTTCGTATTACCGAGTGGCTAATTTTACTACCAACCCAATGAAAGACGGACGAACTTCCTATTTTCACAATTCAATAGGAGGTTATCATGCGGCCAAATTAGGACGTTATCAAGAGTTATTCGACTATCAAATGGTTAACAATAACCTAGAGGTATTCAATATGTTGAATGTAAAATACTTTATCGTAGGAAACGATCCTACTACTCCTAAAGTACAAACCAACACCAATGCAAATGGAAATGTATGGTTGGTCAATACACTACAAAGGGTGGCTTCAGCTAATGAAGAAATGAAAGCCTTAGACAGTTTAAATACCAAAACTACTGCAGTTATTAGAGCCTTAGATTACGCACAAATAG
>CBFHVY010000048.1:0-14489 GCA_965659555.1 Flavobacteriaceae bacterium | reverse complement strand
ATGATTATAAAGCTGTTCCAAGAGTAGAAACTTCAGACTTTTTCTCTCCAGGATACATCACTTTTGGTCCGGGTATGTTTTATAAAAAGTCAGATAACTTCACTATTAACCTTTCACCAGCGACCTCTAAACTCACCTTAGTTAACGATATGTTTTCTGGACAATATGGTACAGAACCAGGGTCTAACTCAAGATATGAAATTGGTTTTTATGGAGCAGTGTATTACAAACTTACCTTGATGGAAAACGTAACGATAGAAAACATCTTCAATGCCTATTCTAACTATTTGGAAGAGGCTAAAAACATCGATATTAACTACCAAGTAAACATCTTGATGAAAATTAACAAGTACCTATCTACCAACTTAAGCTTTCATACCATTATTGACGATAATGCCATTAGCAGAGTACAATTTAAAGAAGTATTTGGCTTAGGTGTAAACTACAGTTTTTAAGAACCCTATCAAAGTTATAACACGAAAGTCATTTCAATAGAAATGACTTTTTTTTGGTTTTCTTTTTAATATCTTTAGACAAAATATTTCGATGACACTTTTACTCATATACGCAACGGTATCTATTTTCTTTTCGTTCTTATGCTCTATTCTAGAAGCCGTATTGTTAAGTGTTACTCCAACCTTTATCAATATTAAAAAGAGTGAACATCACGATTATGCTTTGGTTTTAGAGCGTCTTAAAAAAGATGTAGACCAGCCTTTAATTGCCATTCTTACGCTAAACACGATTGCACATACTGTAGGCGCAATTCTTGTTGGGGTTGAAGCCGAAAAACTACCGTATAAAATAGAGTTTTGGGGAATTAATATCGTAGGAATTGTTTCTGCAATTATGACCTTACTCATTCTTATTGTTTCTGAAATTATTCCAAAAACTATTGGAGCATCGTACTGGAGGCAGCTTGCAAATTTTACATCAAAAGCATTGGTATTACTTATGTTTCCTTTAAAATATACAGGAATACTTTGGCTGTTACAACTCACCACAAAACTTATTGGAAACAAAGGTCATGGTAGTGTGTTAAGTAGAGAGGGCTTTATGGCAATGACCGATATTGCAGCCCAAGAAGGCGTTTTTCAAGAGTCTGAAAGCAAAGTCATTAAAAATCTTCTCAACTTTAAAGAAGTGGAGGTAAAAGATATTATGACACCTAGAACGGTATTAAAATCTGCGGATGAAAACATCACGATTCAAGAATTTTTTGAGGCACACCCTATGTTGCGTTTTTCAAGAGTTCCGTTATTTGACGATAATCCAGACACCATTACCGGGTATTTTCTTAAAGACCAACTCCTAGAATCTATGATTAGAGGCGATGGTAGTAAATTTTTAAAAGAAATCAAACGTCCAATATTGGTTACGCATAGAGAATTACCTATTCCAAAATTATTTGAAAAACTCATTGATGAACGCGAACACATTGCGCTGGTAGTGGATGAGTATGGTTCTGTAAGCGGACTGGTAACACAAGAAGACATGATTGAAACCTTACTTGGGTTAGAAATTATGGACGAAAGTGATACTATTGAGGACTTGCAGTTACTTGCTCGAAAAAGCTGGGAACGTCGTGCTCGTAGACTTGGGATTATAGACAATGAAGCCCCAGAATCTTCAACGGAGTCTTAAGCCTCTCCTTGATACTCATCATACAGAAAATCGTTGTATGGGAATCGCTGAATGTGAATTTTCTTAACCTCTTCGTAAACCTTGTCTTTAAACGCTTCAAGGTTGTCTTTTTGAATCGCTGAGATAAATATACTCTCTACATCCATGTCATTCATCCAAGTGCGTTTCCAATCTTCTAAAGTATAATGTTCCTTCGATTTTTCAGTAATCAGGTCATCATCATCAATAGTTTCATGGGTAAAAGCATCAATCTTATTAAAGACCATTAAAGTGGGCTTGTCTGCACTTTTAATTTCATCTAATATCTGATTTACAGAAGCAATATGATCTTCAAAATTAGGGTGAGAAATATCAACGACATGAAGTAATAAATCTGCTTCACGTACTTCATCTAAGGTAGACTTAAACGATTCTACCAATTGCGTTGGTAATTTTCTAATAAACCCAACGGTATCTGTCATTAAAAAAGGAATATTCTTAATCACTACCTTTCTAACGGTTGTATCTAGGGTAGCAAACAATTTGTTTTCAGCAAAAACGTCACTTTTGCTAATCACGTTCATTAAAGTCGATTTACCAACGTTGGTATACCCTACTAATGCCACACGAACCATTTTTCCGCGGTTCTTTCGTTGCACGGCCATTTGCTTATCTATAACGAGTAATTTCTTTTTTAATACTGCTATTTTATCTCGAATAATCCTTCTATCGGTTTCAATCTCTGTCTCTCCAGGCCCACGCATTCCGATACCTCCCTTTTGTTTGTCGAGGTGCGTCCATAAACGTGTTAATCTGGGTAATAAATATTCGTGTTGAGCAAGCTCTACTTGAGTTTTTGCAGAACTTGTTTGAGCGCGTTGTGCAAAAATATCAAGGATTAAATTTGTTCGGTCGAGTATTTTGCAGTCTAAGATTTTTTCGATGTTGCGAAGCTGTGCTGGCGATAATTCATCATCAAAAATGGCGGTTCCAATACTATGGGTATCGATATAGGCTTTTACCTCTTCGAGCTTTCCAATTCCTAAAAAGGTTTTAGGGTTGGGGCGATCTACTTTTTGAACAAAACGCTTAGTAACCTCTCCACCCGCAGTTTGGGTTAAGAATTCCAACTCATCTAAATACTCTTTAGACTTTTCATCATCTTGTAATTGGGTAATAACACCAATGAGGATGGCTTTTTCTGAAATGGCTTCTTTTTGATCAATCATAGGAGACAAAGGTAGCAAGAAATTGGACGTATCATGTGCTTATTCGATATCCTTTTCACGATTTCCAAAAAGCGTTTGATCATTAATCACATACTTTTTGTACTTGCCATCTCTATAGCGATAATAGATAAAAACAGGCATTAAAACAAAGGAGAGAAAAAACACCCCTAAACCCATTACAATCTCAGCTTTTGGATGCGCTTGTTGCAGTAAGATGCCGCCAATTGCCATCCAAACTAAAAAAATGATAAAAAGAAGTGTAACTACGTTTTTCATATTAAAGATATAAACTGGGTGCAAAAATACATAAACCTTAGATGATAAAATAGTATTGAACCCGACTATAACCTAATATTTCGGGTATAGATATTCCTGTAGTACTAATTATTGGTTACCTCTATGAGTTTATTTCGATACGCGGTGAGTAGTTTTGACTTAGAAATAAAGCCCACATATTTTTTTTGCTTAATCACCGGTAAGTTCCATGCTCCACTAGCTTTAAACTTGTCCATAATGGTTTCCATACTATCTTTGGCAAAGATAAGGTCTGGAGCGGCACGCATGATATCTGAGACATAAGTACTTTGATACAAACTTTGGTTAAACATAATAGGTCTAATATCATCTAGTAACACAATCCCTAAAAACTCGTGGTGGTCATCTAGTACTGGAAAAATATTTCGGCTTGATTTTGAAACGGCATTGTTGAGCAATTCTCCTAATGTATCATGTTCTTTTACAGCTTCAAAATTGGTTTCAATAATTTTATCTAATTCCATCATCATCAACACATTCTTATCTTTATCGTGTGTAATGAGTTCTCCTCTTTTAGCCAATTCAACCGTATAGATGGAGTTTTCTACAAAGTATTTGGTTAATCCATACGAAATCGCCGACACCAACATTAATGGTACAAACAATTCGTAGCCGCCTGTAATCTCAGCAATTAAAAAGATTGCGGTTAATGGTGCGTGTAATACCCCAGCCATAAGTCCGGTCATTCCAATTAAGGTAAAATTTGATTCAGAGACTCCAAAACCAAATTCATTAATAATCTTAGCGAACATATTTCCTAAGGCACTTCCCATAAATAGTGTTGGAATAAATATGCCTCCAACACCACCAGCTGCAAAAGTAGTGGTCATGGCTATAGCTTTAAACACAACAATAATGAGTAACATACTGATGACCATCCAGACATTATCAAAATTAATGGCGTACGGAATATCGGCTAAAGCAGCTTCTGTATTTCCATCTAAAAGGTTATTCATAAGTCCATACCCTTCCCCATAAAGTGGTGGAATTAAATACAACATAACTCCAATGGCAATTGCTGCGAGTCCAATTTTGGCATAGGCATTAGAAAACTTTGCAAAAAAGCTGGTGATAAAAAAATACATTTTAGAAAAATACACCGAGGCAAACCCTGTTCCAACCCCTAATAAAAGGTAAAATCCAATATCTCTTACATGCCATGTATCTAGTAAGTCAAATCCAAATAACACACCTGTTCCTCTAAAAAAATAGGAGGTAATTACTGCAGAAACAGAGGCAAATAATAAAGGTGCTAAAGAAGAAAAGACAAGGTCTAAGCTAAAAATCTCTACAGCAAACACAATAGCTGCCACTGGTGCTTTAAACATTGAAGACATTGCGCCAGCTGTTGCGCAGCCTATCAACAACATTCGCGTTTTGGTATTCATATGAAATAACTGTGCAATATTGGAGCCTATAGCCGCACCTGAGCTTACTGCTGGTCCTTGTAATCCTACCGATCCTCCAAATCCGGCGGTAATTGGAGCTGTAAGTAATGAGGCGAACATTTTATAGCGCTCAATAATTCCACTTCGTTTAGAGATTGCGAAAAGTGTGGTAGAAATACCATGCCCAATTTCTTTTTTTATGACATACTTCTTTATCAAATACACCAACCAAACTCCAATAATTGGGAATATAAAATAGAGTGAATACCTGTAATTTTTAATATAATCTCCCTCTAATAAAGATTGAATTAGAAAGGTAAAATACTTTAGGATTACCGTACCTAAACCCGCTAAAAATCCAACCAAAATACTCAATACATAGATGAACTGTCGTTCAGAAATATGTTTGTATCTCCAAATGAGAATCTTTGTAAATATGGATTTCTTTTTTGTGGGCATTTTAATGTATAGATAAGCTATCGGTTCCTAAGTAGCCATCGTCTTTATTGTAATACCATGCTCTGTTTTTTGGCATTTGAATGCCTTGTATAGTTTCTAAGCCACTAAGTAAAATATACTCTCCTGAGTTTGGTACACCATTTTTTAAAAACTGATAGACTTCCATAGCATAGGTCTTTGGGTCGAAATAAAAACACCAACTATCGCTTCCAACAGATTCATCATAGCGTACTTGAAGTACGAGGTAAGTTTTCCCTTTAAACGTTTTTGTAACCACCTTTTGGTCAATTTTAGTTCCAGCATCCTTTAACTTCATCGGTAACCCATAGAGGTAGGTATAGTAATTTTTGTACAACAACGCTCTATCGCAAGTTAGTCCATATTGTTTTGTTTCTTCATCTGTAAAACGTGTTTTCCCGTTAAATTGAATGGTACATGAATCTTTAGCTATGGTATAGCTTGTGGTATGTTTGGCTCTTTTTGCAGTTACACTAAAAAATTCCTTAGGCAAATCAATGGTAATTTCACTCTCTCTTTTTGGATTATTTGGAGTGGTCATTTCCACAAATAAAGTGCCACTAAATGTAGCCCAGTTTCCTTTGGGGTCATGAAATTGAATGGCTTTTTCTAGTAATTGCGAACCTGTAAGTTGTTGTGCATTAAGCTGTAATACACACAGAAAAGACAGTAAAAATAGTAGGTGTTTATTCATGTGTTAAATGTAAAAAAAAATCCCACTCAAATTACTGAGCGGGATGTTTATCATATAACCATCATGTATTATAAAGATAGCTTAATGTTTAATTCATTTAACTGTGCATCGTCTAGTGCCGCTGGTGCATCAATCATTACATCTCTTCCCGAATTATTTTTTGGGAATGCAATAAAGTCTCGAATCGTTTCTTGCCCTCCAAGAATAGATACTAATCGGTCTAATCCAAAAGCAATTCCTCCATGAGGTGGCGCACCATATTCGAAAGCATCCATTAAAAACCCAAATTGTGCTCTTGCTTCTTCTTCAGAAAAACCAAGGTGTTTTAACATTAATGCTTGTGTTTTTTTATCGTGAATTCTGATGGATCCTCCACCGATTTCATTTCCATTTAAAACAAGATCGTATGCATTTGCTTTTACTGCTCCAGGCTCGGAGTCTAATAATGCTAATTGTCCTGGTTTAGGTGAAGTAAAAGGGTGATGCATGGCATGATAATGACCGGTTTCTTCATCTAATTCTAAGAGTGGGAAATCTACAACCCAAAGTGGTGCAAACTCATTAGACTTTCGAAGTCCAAGGCGTTCAGCAAGTTCCATACGAAGCGCACTTAATTGAGCACGAACCTTTGACGTATCTCCAGAAAGCACACAAATTAAATCTCCTGCTTGTGCTCCAGTAACCGAAGCCCATTGGGCAAGATCTTCTTGATCGTAAAACTTGTCTACTGAAGATTTAAACGTTCCATCTTCATTACATTTTACATACACCATACCTAAAGCTCCTACTTGTGGACGCTTAACCCAATCAACTAAGGCATCTATTTCTTTACGAGTATAACTTGCTGCCCCAGGAACAGCAATTCCAACAACTAATTCTGCTGCATTAAATACCCCAAAATCTTTATGTTGTGCTACCGCATTTAATTCGCCAAACTGCATGCCAAATCTAATATCTGGCTTATCATTTCCATACAATCGCATTGCATCATCGAACTGCATTCTTGGAAACTCCCCAACTTCAACTCCATTAATTTCTTTTAATAAATGACGTGTTAAGCCTTCAAACATTTGTAAAATATCTTCTTGCTCTACAAAAGCCATTTCACAGTCTATCTGAGTAAATTCAGGCTGACGGTCTGCACGTAGATCTTCATCTCTAAAGCATTTTACAATCTGAAAATACTTGTCCATTCCACCAACCATTAACAATTGCTTAAAGGTCTGAGGAGATTGAGGCAATGCATAAAACTGTCCTTCATTCATACGAGAAGGCACTACAAAATCTCGAGCTCCTTCTGGAGTAGATTTGATTAAATACGGCGTTTCTACATCTATAAATCCTTGGTCTGAAAGGTATTTTCTTACTTCCATAGACACCTTATGACGAAACATTAGGTTTTCCTTTACCGGGTTTCTTCGGATGTCTAAGTAGCGGTATTTCATTCTGATATCTTCACCACCATCTGTTTCGTTTTCAATAGTAAACGGAGGGAGTTTAGATTCGTTAAGAATATGAAGCTCTTTCACTAAAACCTCCACATCTCCAGTAGCCATGTTTGGATTTTTAGACTGACGTTCTATCACCTGACCGGTTACCTGAATAACAAATTCTCTTCCTAATTTTTTAGCCTTTTCAATAATGTCTGCAGGAGTACGCTCTTCATCAAATATCAACTGTGTAATTCCATAACGATCTCTAAGATCTACCCAAATCATAAACCCTTTATCACGCGATTTCTGTACCCAACCAGAAAGTGTTACCTCTGTACCAATGTGTGCAGCGTTTAACTCACCACAAGTATGACTTCTATACATCATATGTATTTAATAATTCTTTTGTTTGACACTATTGTCAAGCCCCATAGTTCATGGAAATTTCGCTGCAAATTTAATCAAAATAATAAGACTACTATGCCTAAATAGTATAGATTTAGTGTTGTATCGCTTCAGTATTTACTAGCTAAACATCTAGTAATTCTTTGATTTCCTTTCTGCCATAGATGTACAAAATGGTGTTCAGTAATAGCTCTTGATAGCCGTAAAAGCGCCTCTAGGATATCTTTCTCCTTTTTTTTGATCTTTGAGCACCATTGAATTAAGCAAGGGTTTTAATTTGTAGCTTTGTAGTATGAACGTAATCAATATCAAGGAAAAGTTTTCACTATTTTCAGACCAATGGTCTCCAAAAAAAGTAGGAGAACTCAATGGTCAGCAAGTGTTGTTGGCTAAAATTCAAGGTGAATTTATTTGGCATACCCACGAAGATGAAGACGAACTTTTTCTCATTATTAAAGGGGCATTAGACATTGTTATGAAAGAAAAAACGGTCTCACTCAAAGAAGGAGAGTTTTTTATTGTGCCTAAAGGAGTAGCTCACAAACCAATTGCAAAAGAAGAAGTACATGTATTGCTTTTTGAGCCTTTAAGCACCAAACATACCGGCGATATTTTAGCCGACGTTACGGTAACCACCTACGAAACCATCTAAGATGAGTAAATTATACATAGTACCCACCCCTATTGGTAATTTAGATGATATGACCTTTAGAGCAATCAAAGTACTCCAAGAGGTCGATATTATTTTAGCAGAAGACACACGAACTAGTGGGAAGCTTTTAAAGCATTTTGAGATTACAACCCCTATGCAATCGCACCATATGCATAACGAACACAAAACAGTTGATAGCATTATACGACGTTTGCAACAAGGAGAAACCTTCGCCTTAATTTCAGACGCTGGAACTCCTGCTATTTCAGATCCAGGGTTTTTAATTACTCGTGCTTGTGTACAACATCAAATTGCGATTGAGTGTTTACCTGGAGCAACCGCTTTTGTTCCAGCATTAGTGAACTCTGGACTGCCTAACGACAGGTTTGTCTTTGAAGGATTTTTACCGGTAAAAAAAGGAAGACAAACTCGATTACTAGAACTTGCCGAAGAAAAAAGAACAATGATCTTTTACGAATCGCCTCACAAACTCCTAAAAACCTTAGGTCATTTTGGGGAGTATTTTGGCGTAGATCGTCAGATATCTGTTTCTAGAGAGCTCTCTAAATTATTTGAAGAGACTTTTAGAGGCACCATTTCAGAAACCATCGCCCATTTTACCGAAAAAGCTCCCAAAGGGGAATTTGTTATAGTGGTAGATGGCAAACACCATAAATCATGAAATATTCAACACTTCCTTCCACATTCCTTGGCTTCCTTTTTATAAGCCTACTTTTCGGATGTACTTCAGACAACACCCTGTTGCCTTCGGAGTATTCTTCTACACTCAACAAAAGAATTACTGGAGATATTGCTTATGAAACCACAGCGTTTATAGAAAAATACTGGCGCGTAGTTGGCAACACTGGTTTTAATAAGAGTATCTATAAAATCACTGAAGGATTAGAAAATGCTGGTTATGTTTTAGAATAAAAAGCCACCGAGAAAGACAGGTTAGTTTATAGAATTGAAAAAAGACCCTTAAAAAGACCAACATGGGAAGCTGTTGACGCTAGCATCACGATTAATGATGAACAAGAACCTCTACTCATGCACAGCACTAATCGAAATATGATTGCGCTTAATTCCTTCAGCACTCCTACCGATGGTATTACAGCAGAAGTGATTCATGTAAAAACTAAGGAAGACTTAGAAAAAGCAAATCTTAAAGGAAAAATTGTCTTTATGGAAACTTCTCCAAGACGCATTTTTAAGACTGCTGTTACAGAAAAAGGAGCTTTAGGAATACTTTCATACAGTAACCCTAGCTACTTACAACCCGAAAAAAACACCAGTTCTATTCAATTCAGAAACATTCCCTTAGACACGGTTCATAAAAGTTGGGCAATAGCAATGTCGTATGCTGCTAAAGAACGTTTAGTTGAAAGCCTTAACAAAGGAAAAGTAGTCTTAAATGTGCGTGTAAATACAAAAATTTATCCTTCAGAAGAACTCACCGTAGTTGCCAATGTAAGAGGAACTAGTTTAGCAAACGAACGATTAGTGTTTAGTGCTCATGTTCAAGAACCTGGAGCAAATGATAACGCATCTGGAGTTGGTGTTGCCTTAGAAATGGCTACTGTTACAGCACAACTTTTTAAAGAAAAACAACTAAACCCTAAACGGACCTTAACCTTTCTTTGGGGCGATGAAATTATTTCAACAAATCGATATGTAAAAGAAGATAGTATACGTGCAAAACATATCAAATGGGGTATTAGTTTAGATATGGTTGGAGAAGATACCGATAAAACGGGTGGTGTATTTCTTATCGAAAAAATGCCAGATCCCAGTGCTATTTGGACTCGTGGAAACGACAAACATACAGAATGGGGTGGACGAACAATGACCTTGGCAGAAATGAAACCTCACTATTTAAATGATTTTCTTATCAATACCTTTAAAGCTCAAGGAGAATTAGCCAATTGGCCCGTAAGCACAAATCCTTTTGAGGGAGGAAGTGATCATGTACCATTTTTACGCGCCAATATACCTAGCGTACTCTTTTGGCATTTTACCGATCAGTTTTACCACACCGATAACGATAGAATTGATAAGGTTTCTAAAACCACATTAAAAAATGTGAGTACAGCAGCATTAGTTGCCGCGTTTACCTTACTCAATGCCGACGAAACTACTGCAGAAGAAGTAATATCAGCATTAGCACTTGCAGCAAAAAAACGACTAGAAGACGAACATACACAAAGTGTTTTAGCCCTAGAAAAAGGGGAGCCTTTGGCTACCCAACTAGAAATTATTTCAGCTTGGGAAGCTTGGTATTTAAAAGCCATTCAAAGCACAGAAGATCTTGTAAGCACTCCAACAAGCATAGCCCCTATAATTCAAAAGGCAGCACAAGCTATTAAAGGACATGCTGTAGCCATACAAAAGAAATTGCAACAGTAAAAAAAAGGGTATAACATAAAAAGCCTCACCAAATGGTGAGGCTTTTTATGTTCTTAGTATAGTATTAATCCATACCCCCTAATCTTCTCGGAGATCTAGGAGTTGGCCAAGTACGTGGTTCCCCTGTTCTAGGGTTAATCGGTAAAACACTTTTTTCATTTGAAGTTCTCTCTGGATCTTCACTCGCCATATAGGTTAAGATTGCTGTAAGAATAGCATTGTTGCGTACATCGTCGAAAACAATTTTATCATACGTATCTCTGTTGGTATGCCAAGTATAGGTTCCATAGGCCCAACTTAATGAACTTAAGCTAAATGCAGGAGCACCAGCCGCTACAAAAGAGGCATAATCTGATCCGCCACCACCAGGGGTTCCAGGAAATGTGGTTTTAATATGTTTAGTAATATCTCTAGGTACGGCACTTAACCAACGACCAATATAATCGTAGGCATGTAAAAATCCTTGACCAGAAATATTAACCACTCTTCCAGTACCATTATCTTGGTTAAACGAAGCCTGAATATTTTTTACGATTTCTGGATGGTCTTCTACAAACGCACGCGATCCATTTAATCCCTGTTCTTCACTACCCCAATGACCTACTAAAATTGTTCGTTTTGGGTTTGGATACATTTTCTTAAGAATTCTCATTGCTTCCATCATTACAATAGTCCCTGTTCCGTTATCGGTAGCACCAGTTCCTCCATCCCAAGAATCGAAATGCGCCGATAGAATAATGTATTCATCTGGCTTTTCAGAGCCTTTAATCTCTGCAATAGTATTAAAGTTCGGCACTTTTCCTAATTCTTTAGATTTTGCTACGATGTTTATTTTTGGTTGTTTCCCGTGGGAAGCCAATCGATATAGCAATCCGTAATCTTCTAATTCTAGATCAACCATAGGAATGGTTTTGGTAGAGGCACTAAAAATTTTACTCACTCCAAATCCTCTAGACCATCGTGAAGAAACGATCCCTACTACACCTGATTTCTCTAATAATGCATATCCTTCAGAACTTAATCCATTATTTCTACGGTTTCCATAACCAGTGTTTTTAATATTGTCTGCCCATGCCTTTTGTAAGGCTGCTCTATCTTTCTTCATCTTTTCAAAAGAAGCTTCGGTAGCGTATTCTTCCCAGTTATAATCTGGTCTACCTGTTGGTTCTTGCATAGACACCATTACTATTTTGCCCTTAGCCGTTTTAGCCCAAGCCTCAAAAGCAGCTTTATCTGCCACAGTAGGTAAGGTTACTACTTCTCCTGTAACTCCTTTATCGGAGGTGCCCGGATTCCAAGCAAGCTGGGTTCCTTTTAAAGATTGAATTCGGGGTGAAATCATATCGATATGTGTAATTCCACGTTCCCATCCTCGCCATTCTCCCCACTGTTCGTTCTTAGCGCTAATTCCCCAAGATGTATATTTGGCTACTGCCCAATCGTTTGCATTTTTCATTTGTGGGGTTCCCACCAATCGGGGCCCTATTTCATCCATTAATTCATGGGCAAGAAGCTCTAGCTTAGAATTTTCAGTAGCCTCTTTAATAATGTTCTCAATGACCTTGTCTTTGGTCTGAGCCATGCTCATTGCTGAAACAAAAAAGAGCCCTAAAGATATGTTAAGTACGTTTTTCATGTGTTTGGTTTATTTAATTAATGATTATTGATGTTTGCCTACTTCAAAGCCGTGTTTTCCTAAGTATTGTTGTCCGCTTTCAATAGCGTCTTCTTCTAGGGTCGTTCCCATAGAATCGTTCCATCTATTAAGATAGCCAAATAAAGAAATTACTCCCAACATTTCAACAATTTCACCATCGTTCCAGTAGGTGTGTAAGCGTTCTTTAATTGCTGCATCAACAGCATTTGGCACCATAGATGCTGCTAGTGAAAAATCTAAGGCTGCGCGTTCTGCTTCAGAAAAAGCAGGATGGGTTCTGTATTCCCAAATATTATCAAGTTGTTCTTGTTCGGCGCCATAACGTTCTGCAGCTCGTATGGCATGGGCTTGACAATACCTACATCCTGTAGCATTACTAGATACCCAAGCAATCATTCGTTTTAATGCCGAGGTTACTCGACCTTCATTAGCCATTACTGCTTTGTTGAGATGAATAAATGCTTTAGAAATTGCAGGTCTGCGCTGCATGGTTAAAACTGAATTTGGACAAAAACCCAGAGTTTCATTAAAAAATGCCGCTAACTCTTTTGTTTCAAGATCATGTTCGGCAGTTAATGGAGTAACTAATGGCATAGATTTTTTGTTTTTGATGAATGATAAAAATACACCTTTATTCTTTATTTAAACAATCGGATGAATCTACTAGTTGATTAAACTGAAATGTCCTACTCTTTTAATTTGCTTACCTTGAATATCTTCTAAAAGTAATGTAAACCAATAATCGTTTGGAGGTAATTTTTTACCATTATAAGTTCCATCCCAACCACGTTCTCCCAACGTAATACTACCCATATGTTTTCCAAATCTATTAAAAATAGTAATTTCTTGAACGGTGTAGATGGCCGTATCTATTCCTTTCAAATTCCAAACATCATTTACTCCGTCTCCATTAGGAGTGAAAAAAGGGGGATAATCTAATACTGAAAATTGATATTGTGTTATTCCACAATTATTTTGATCTCGAATAAAAAGCTGATGTGTTCCTGGTGAGATTCCACTTATTATCTTTTCTGAAGAATAAGGTCCATTTGGATTATCTAAAGTATATTCATAATTGCCAATGCCTAGCTGGTTTGAAAAAATTGTAAGGGTATTATTTAAAGTACTATCATCTATTTTAAAAAATTCAGCACTTGCTATTGCAATTTCAGAAAGTCTAATCTCAATTGTTAGAATATCAGATTCACATCCTGTCGGTGATATTCCCTTTACCTTGTAGTTCCCTATCTGAGTAAATTCAAAGGTGATCCCTGAACCCAATACATTCATATTAGCATCAAACCATTGATAGGTATTTGCTACATCATTTGGGTTTGTTATCTCAAGTTCAAGTACCATGATTTCTTTACATAAATAGGCTATAGTAGGAACTTCAAATGTTGGCGTTGGCGAACTCACAGATGCCACTATTGCTGTTCTTGAAGAAGAAATACACCCTTGATTATTTACCTCTAAATAGTAGGTCGTGGTTTGCTCAAGAACTGGTGTGTTAAAAATTAATCCCGTAGCTATTGGATTGGTACTCGATGGTGTATCATACCAAAGTAGTTCACCTAAAGAAACAGTAGCAGATAATGTTGCTGAAAAGCCTCCACAAACGGTATCTTCTTGGGTTTGTATTACTGTTGGAAGAGGAATTACCGTAAGGGTTACAGGAAGCCGTTCATCAGAAATGCACCCTTCTGAAGATATTCCTCCCACAAAATATGTAGTGGTTTGGTTAAGTACAGGAGTCGTAAAGTTTTGGCCTTCAAATAAAGGGGTAACACTTGAAATATCTGTAAACCATTGAACTGTTCCTTCAGAAATCGTCGCCGAAAGTACCCCTCTACCTTCACCACATAATTCATCTCCTGTAATATTCGTTATCGTTGGAGAAGGATAAATCCTTACTTCAACAGGTGTTCGCTGTCCTGTAGTACAAGTGGTACTTTCTACAGCTGCATAATAAATGGTAGTAGATGTAAGTATTGGAGTGTTAAAATCTGTTCCCGTAAACAATTTATCACCTCCTGTAGCACTTGTGTACCAATCAACGCTTAGATAACTAGACATTGCTGAAATCATAGCTGACGTTCCAGCACAAATGGCTGCTGTTTGAACTGATTCAATTGTTGGAATAAAGATTCGTGTGCTTGCAGAAATAGGTTGATTAACATCTCCCGGCATTCCTCCATATTCTACAATAT
>CBFHVY010000047.1:0-14717 GCA_965659555.1 Flavobacteriaceae bacterium | reverse complement strand
GAATACATCTTCTCCTTTACCATTCATGGCAAATGAAGTATCGTATGATAGTACTTCTTGATATAAAACGGTAAAAAACTCAGCACAGCCAAGAGATCCCCCTGGGTGACCAGAATTTACGGCATGCACCATTCGTAGTATATCTCTTCTAACTTGTTGGGTAAAATCTTGTAATTCTTGTGTGTTTGGCATGGAAATAAATGTTTGAGCAAAAGTAATTTTTTAAACTATATGGTACAACGCTTTTTAAGTTTTTTGCTTTTTCTTTTTCGCCGCTGGAAATAATACATTGTTTAAGATCAAGCGATATCCTGGTGAATTGGGGTGTAAATCTAATTCTGTTTTAGGGTCGCCTACTCTATGTTGGTAATCTTCTGGATCGTGACCGCCATAAAAGGTAAACATCCCTTTTCCTTTGGTACCATGAATATATCTGGCTTCTCTATTGGTTTTGTTCTCCCCCATTACCAAAACTGTTGGCTTAATTGTATTTCGATCAAAAGAGGTGGTTTGTCCCATAAACCCTTTTACAATTTGGGTATGATTTTGACATAACATGGTGGGTACGGGGTCCCATTTTGCGGAGTATTCTATTAAAGAAAAATAATCTGCTGTTTTAGAAATTCTACGTTTTCGGGTCATGTCGATACTCGAAAATTCATAGATAAGTGGATTTCGTTCTAGCTGAAAATTGGTGAATGCAAAGGTTTTGTTGGTGTCGAGTTTACTTTGATAATTAGATTCAGAAGGATCTCCATCGAACATAGATTCAACGATATCTACTCCCTCTGCAGCTAATGCGATATCAAAACTATCAGTAGCAGAACACATGGCAAACATAAATCCTCCACCAATAACAAAGTCTCTAATTTTTTTACTTACGGCTAATTTTGCTTCAGAAACTTTTGCAAAACCAAGTTCTTTAGCCAGTTGTTCTGCATCTTTTTTTCCTTGTACATACCAGGGTGCTGTTCTAAAAGCACCATAAAATCGTCCGTATTGCCCAGTAAAATCTTCATGATGTAAATGCAACCATTCGTATAATAAAAGCTTTTCTTCTAAGACTTCTTTATCATACACTACATCGAAAGGAATCTCTGCATAGGTTAATACCATAGTTACAGCATCGTCCCAAGGCATTTTATCTTTGGGAGAATATACTGCTATCTTAGGTGCTTTTTCTAGGGTTACGGCTTCTTGATTTTTTGAGGGACTACTAATATCTTCTAAGATAAGTTCGGCTTTGGTATCAGAAATTACTTGGTACGATACCCCTCGTATCTTACATTCATTCTCCAGATTGGTCGTGTATTCTACTAAAAAGGCACCACCATCGTAATTGAGTAACCACTTGGCTTTTACATTGTTTTTAAGGGCATAAAATACAATACCATAGGCTTTTAAATGATTTTGTTGATTGGCATCACTCATGGGTAGGTACAAGAACGAAGCACTAAGGTTGTGCGATAAAAGTACCAATATGAGAATGCTTAGGTATTTTTTCATAGGAAACTAAAAGGGAACATCATCATCGTTTCCAAAGGCATCTTTGGGCTCTATTCGCTGATCTGGGAATACATCGTCTGCAAAATGTGTATTCATGCTCGAATGGAATTCGCTGCTAAAACCTTCGTCTAAATCTGAGAATTTGGCTAAATGTCCTGTAAATTTTAATCGTATGTTATCTAAGCCACCATTTCTGTGTTTTGCTACGATAAATTCTCCCTGTCCTTCACATGGAGTATGGTCATCATCATCCCATTCAGTCATTCCATAGTATTCGGGTCTGTAGATAAAGCTTACAATATCTGCATCTTGCTCAATGGCTCCAGATTCACGAAGGTCAGATAATAATGGTCGTTTACTTCCTCCACGGGTTTCTACAGCACGCGATAATTGCGATAATGCAATTACTGGAATACTCAATTCTTTGGCTAATGCCTTTAAGTTTCTCGAAATGGTTGAGATTTCTTGTTCACGGTTTCCGCCTCCTTTTGTGGAAGAACCGGCAGTCATTAATTGTAAGTAATCAATTACAATACATTTAACATCGTGTTGTGACACTAATCGTCTGGCTTTTGCTCTTAAATCAAAAATAGACAACGAAGGAGTGTCATCAATAAAAATAGGGGCATCAGAAAGTTTTTTTACTTTAACATTTAATTGTTCCCATTCATGAGGCTCTAAGTTTCCTTTTCGCAGCTTTTCTGAAGTTAAGCCTGTTTCAGAAGAAATCATACGAGTAATCAACTGTACAGAAGACATTTCTAAAGAGAATACTGCTACTCCTTGATTAAAGTCTATGGCCATATTTTTAGCCATAGAAATTACAAAGGCCGTTTTACCCATACCAGGACGTGCAGCAATAATTACTAAATCTGAAGGTTGCCAACCTGAGGTTAAGGCATCTAGTTTGGTAAATCCAGTTGCCAATCCACTCATCCCCTCTTTGTTAGAGATATCTTGAATCTTTTTCAAGGCTTGTTTAACTAAATCTCCTGCACCTTCTGAACTCTTTTTTAAGTTTCCTTGGGTAACTTCAAAGAGTTTTGCTTCTGCATCATCGAGTAAGTCGAATACATCTGTAGTTTCATCGTAGGCATTTTCGATGATCTGACTCGATATAGAAATTAATTTCCGTTGAATGTATTTTTGAAGTATAATTCTAGCATGAAATTCAATATGTGCCGATGAGGCTACCTTTTGTGTTAACCGAATAAGGTAAAAGTCACCACCAACAATATCTAGTTTACCTGCTTTTTTCAATTCACTAGAAACCGTAAGTAAATCGATAGGCTTTGATTCTTGAAATAAGTCAAAGATAACACTGTAAATAGCTTGGTGTTTGCTATCGTAAAAAGCATCGGGATGTAAAATATCAATCACATCATCGATTCCTTTTTTATCAATCATCATTGCCCCAAGAACAGCTTCTTCTAACTCCACTGCTTGAGGGGGTAATTTTCCTTTTTCTAAACTAATTATGCGGGATTTTTCTACTCTTGTTCCGCTTACAATATTCGGTTTCTCCATGGAAGCAAATGTAATTTTTTACATTGAAATCAATTCTTAATATACAACATTTATTTGTACACAAGTATTGTTAAGCAAATTGTTATTATGTTGTTAACAACATACAAAGATCTAATTTGTTTAGTACTTTTACCAGCATGAAAGGAAAAAAAATTTACCGATCTCTTTCGGTTCTATTTCTTTTAGAACTACTCTTGGTCCAATGGGCATCGCACTACCCTTTAGTAGTAGAAACCTACTATGCTACTCGTGTTTACCCTGTGATAAGCGGATTTTTAAGGGTCCTTTTAGGTTGGATTCCGTTTTCGGTTGGTGACCTATTCCTGTTATGTGTATTGATGGTTGTTTTTAGGTTTGGTTATCTTATGATTAAAACACGTTTTAAACAACTATTAGACCGATGTTTTCAAATTGGTGCTTTTTTAGGGGTACTTTATGGAGCCTTCTATTTGTTTTGGGGACTCAATTATTATCGTGTTCCTTTGGCGAAACAATTAGCAATTCCTCAGCATCAATATAATACAGAGCAATTGGTGTTGTTAAGTGAACGCATGATTGATTCTTTGCATCGTGTACATACTGTACTCGTATCCAACGACAGTCTTCAAGTACAGGTGCCCTATACGGCTAAGGATTTTTACAAACTCGCTCCTCTAGGCTATGAAAAGTTATCGCAAAGGTATCCTAGTCTTAGCTATCATTTCCCCTCTATAAAGAGTTCGTTGATGAGTACCCTACAAAGTTATAATGGTACCTCTGGATATTTAAACCCCTTTACTGGAGAAGCACAAGTAAATGCTAAAATACCTAAATCAATGTATGCCACTACTGTGAGTCATGAAATGGCACATCAATTAGGATATGCAGCTGAAAACGAAGCTAATTTTGTGGGTTTTTTAGCGGCTAGCCATCATACAGACCCCTATTTTAGGTATAGTGCCTATAGAATGGCCACACAATATGCGATTTATGAGCTCTACAAAAGAGATCCAAATACTTTTAAAGAGCTCTATGCAACCATTCATATAGGTGTAAAAAAAGATTTTGTAGCCGCATCAACGTTTTGGAACGCGTATAAAAATCCTTTTGAGCCTATCGTAAAAAAGGGATATAATGCTTATCTTAAGGCAAATAACCAAGCTAATGGAATTTCTTCTTACAATTATGTAGTCGATTTATTGATTGGTTATTATAGCTTTTAAATTGATTTTGGTTTTCTTAAAATTATGTTAAAGTCCTTATGTTTCCACTTAATGACTAATGTTCTCAATAAATTTAGGCAACTAAAATCAAACCATAATGAAGAAACTAGTATCGGTACTCTTCCTATTTGCCATTACATTGGTCAATGCACAAGAGTACTTTCCCACCAATACGGGTGTTAAAACTTCAGAAAACACAACCGTAGCATTCACGAATGCAAAAATTTATCTAACGCCAAACGACATTATTAAAAGCGGAACACTTCTTGTAAAAGATGGTAAAGTGATTGCTGTTGGCAAACGAGTAACTATTCCGGAAGGGACTCCAGTACATGATCTTTCTGGAAAAACCATCTACCCTTCTTTTGTAGATGCCTATTCTCAATTCGGAATAAAAGTACCATCAAGACCACGATCAACGAGTCGATCTCCACAATATGATGCTGGTAGAGAAGGCTATTACTGGAACGATCATATTCGTCCAGAAACCGATCCTTTAGAAGCCTTTAAATTCGACAACAAAGCAGCAAACGACATGATTGCCGCTGGTTTTGGTGTGGTAAATACGCACATGGCAGATGGTATTGTTCGAGGAAATGGTGTGTTGGTAGCCTTAAATACTAAGGTTAATGATGCGTATCGAATTATTGATAATTCATCTGCTCAATACTTGTCATTTAATAAAAGTGTGTTAAGCAGACAATCATATCCTTCTTCCCTTATGGGTTCAATGGCGTTATTGCGTCAGATGTATTTAGATGCCGATTGGTATGCTAAAGGAATGACTAAAAACAAAGACCGTTCTTTAGAGGCCTTAAATGCCAATAAAAATCTGTCTCAAATTTTTCATGCTGGAAGTTATTTAAATGCTTTAAGAGCAGATAAAGTTGGTGATGAATTTGGAATTCAATACACTATTGTAGGTGGTGGAGACGAATTTACACGTATCAACGAAATAAAAAACACAAACGCTACTTTTATCTTACCTATCAATTTTAGAGCAGCATATGATGTAAGTAATCCATTATTAGCAGATCAAGTTTCTTTAAGTGATATGCGTATGTGGAATCAAGAGCCTACCAACCCAGGGGTTTTAGCAAAAAACAATGTACCTTTTGCTTTAACAACCTACAGTTTAAAGTCTGTAAAAGGGTTTCATAAAAATGTTCAGAAAGCTATAGCCTATGGTTTAGATAAAACCAAAGCCTTGGAAGCCCTAACTACAGTACCTGCAAGTATTTTAGGAAACGATAAAATAGGAAACCTTAATGTAGGTGCTCACGCAAACTTTATCATTACCTCTGGTGATGTTTTTGACGCCAAAACAACGATTTATGAGAACTGGGTTCAAGGAACTCAGCACGTTGTTAATGATATGAACATCAAAGATATTTCTGGTGACTATACTTTAACTGTTGGAAACACTACTTACGAATTAAGCATTACAGGTGCTGGTGCCAAACAAAGTGGAAGCTTAAAGGCAAACGGTAAAAAAGTAGCCTCGAAGTTTAAGTTTAATGATCGTTTAATTCAATTAACAATTAACGATAAAGGAAACTTTACGCGTTTGTTAGGGAATGTATCTGGAGCTAACTTACAAGGAAATTATGTAGACAACGACGGTAATGAAGCTAGTTGGACAGCTGTTAAAAAAGACGGTACGTCTAAAGACAAAAAGAAAGAGGCTTCAAAAAAACCTACCACTCCTGAAGTTGTAGCCGTAAGTTATCCAAATATAGGAGTAGGAAATGTTGAACTTCCAAAACAACAAGACATATTAATTACTAATGCTACGGTTTGGACTAGTGAAGCTAATGCTGAATTAACCAATACCGATGTATTGATTGTTGATGGTAAAATCTCTAAAATCGGAAAAGGATTACGTTCGGGAAGAGCAAAAGTAATTGACGGTACAGGAAAATACCTTACTGCAGGAATTATTGATGAGCACTCACATATTGCCACTTCAGTGGTTAATGAATCTGGGCATAACTCTACCGCAGAAGTGACTATTGAAGATGTTGTAAATCCTGATGATATTAACATTTATAGAAACTTAGCTGGAGGGGTTACCTCAATTCAGATATTACACGGATCGGCAAACCCAATTGGTGGACGCTCTGCGATTATTAAACTTAAATGGGGAGAAAGTGCAGAGAAACTAATTTATGACAATACTCCTAAGTTTATCAAGTTTGCTCTTGGAGAAAACGTAAAACAATCGAACTGGGGAGATACAGAACGTGTTCGTTTTCCACAAACAAGAATGGGTACAGAACAAGTTTTTGTAGACTATTTCCAAAGAGCAAAAGAATATGATATGCTGAAGAAAAGTGGAAAGCCGTATCGCAAAGATATCGAAATGGAAACCCTTGCTGAAATCTTAAATAAAGAGCGTTTTATCTCTTGTCACTCTTATGTACAAAGTGAAATTAACATGTTAATGAAAGTTGCAGATCAATTCAACTTTAACATCAACACCTTTACACATATTTTAGAAGGGTATAAAGTAGCTCAAAAAATGAAAGAACACGGTGTTGGAGGATCTACCTTCTCAGACTGGTGGGCTTATAAATACGAAGTGAACGATGCCATACCTTTTAATGCAGCAATTATGCATGAAGCGGGTGTAACTGTTGCGATTAATTCAGATGACAGAGAAATGTCGAGACGTTTAAATCAAGAAGCAGCGAAGACCATTAAATACGGTGGTGTTTCTGCTGTAGAGGCTTGGAAGATGGTCACCATTAATCCAGCTAAATTGTTGCATATCGACGATCGTGTTGGAAGTATCAAAGAAGGAAAAGACGCCGATGTGGTATTATGGAATGCTAACCCACTTTCTGTATATGCAAAAGCAGAAAAAACCATTATTAACGGTACAGTCTATTTTGATATCGAGCAAGATCTTAAGAAGCGTGAAGCTATAAAAAAAGAACGCGCTACCCTGATTAGCATGATGCTAAACGAGAAAATGAATGGTGGAAAAGTTCAAGCACCAAAGCGAAAAATGAGTATTAATTTCCAATGTGATACAGAACTATAAAACGAGAACAAGATGAAAAAATATATTTTATATAGCGTATTATTTTTCTTTAGCATAGGAATCACGTACGCTCAACAAACACCAGCAAATAAACAAACTACAGCCATTTCTATAGAAGGTGCTACAGCTCACTTAGGTGACGGTACCGTTATTGAAAACGCTCTTGTAATGTTTGCAGAGGGTAAAATTAAATTCGTTGGAAGTGCCAACGCTAAAATTGCTCGAATGGGAACAGTAATTAATGCAAAGGGGAAACATGTGTATCCCGGATTTATTGCTGTAAATGCTTCTTTAGGATTAGTAGAAGTAGATGCCGTTAGAGCTTCTGTAGATGAAGATGAAATAGGCTCAATGCTACCTCATGTACGCAGTTTAATTGCGTATAATGCTGAAAGTAAGATTGTAGAATCTATGCGTCCGAATGGTGTGTTAATGGCACAGATTACTCCTAGAGGAGGAGTTATTTCAGGAACTTCATCAGTAGTGCAATTAGATGCATGGAACTGGGAAGACGCTGCTATTAATGTAGATGATGCTATTCATATCAATTGGCCTAGTAGTTATACTAGAGGACGTTGGTGGCTTGGAGAAGATAGAAGCCTTAAAATGGATCCAAAATATGGAGAAAATACCCATAGTATTAAAACCTATTTTGAAAATGCTAAAAACTACATGAACACCCCAAATGAGAAGAAGCATTTACCCTACCATGCTATGTCTGGATTATTTAATGGTAACAAGCGTTTGTTTGTGCATGTAAATGGTGCTCGAGAAATTGGAGATGCCGTAACATTATTTAAAGAAATGGGGATCGAAAACGTCGTTGTGGTTCATGGTACTGGTGCAGAAAAAGTAGCAGACATGTTAGTTAAACACAATATACCTGTAGTTGTTGAAAGACCTCATAGAATTCCAAATAGTGAAGATAGCGACTATGATTTACCATTTAGAAATGCTAAGATTTTAGTAGACAAAGGGATTACGGTAGCTATTGGTATGGAAGGTCAGATGGAACGAATGAATACCCGTAACATTCCATTTTATGCAGGAACCTATGCCGCATATGGTTTAGGTAAAGATGAAGCCTTAAAGTTAATCACTTCTAATGCAGCTAAAGTATTAGGTATGGAAGATAGTATTGGAACCTTAACCGTTGGTAAAGATGCTACCCTATTCATTTCTGAAGGTGATGCTTTAGACATGAGTACGAATGTGTTAACAAAAGCCTTTATACAAGGTAGAGACATAAGTTTAGAATCGCACCAAACCAAACTTTGGAAGCGTTATTCCAATAAACTCAAAACAAACTAAATACACTAAAGCGCTGAGAGATCAGCGCTTTTTTTATTGCTCAGTTATTAAAATGTGTACTTTTGTTTCCTTATGAAAGATGTTAGTAGTCTTCAGAATCCACTGATCAAAAACCTCATAAAGCTTCAAGAGAAATCAAGAGCCCGTAAAAAGCAGCAGCTATTTGTTGTAGAAGGGCAGCGTGAGGTTCATTTAGCCCTCGAAGGTGGATATATACTTGAACAGCTTTTTGTTGTGCCAACTTTGGTTGATGAGCTACTTATGAAAGAATATGCCTCGTTAGACCCTATAAGTTTGTCTGAAGACGTATACCAAAAAGTGGCCTACAGAGCTACAACAGAAGGAGTGTTAGCACTTGTGCAATGGAAGTCTCATGCCATTTCTGATGTGGTATTGACCTCAAAACAGCCATTAATAGTAGTTGCTGAGGGGATAGAAAAGCCCGGAAATATAGGTGCTATCTTGCGCACAGCAGATGCTGCGCGTGTAGATGCTGTTTGTATTGCAGATCCTAAAACAGACATCTATAATCCGAATACCATTCGCTCAAGCGTAGGGACTGTATTTACCAATCAGATAATCATAGGAACATCCGAAGAAATCAGCGCGTTTTTAATGGAACAACAGATTGCAATCTATGCCGCAACGCTTCAAAACTCAAATCCATACACTGCTGTAGAGTATACTAAAGCTTCAGCATTAGTAGTAGGAACAGAAGCTACTGGCCTAAGTGAGCATTGGAGATCGGTAGCAACTCAAAACATCAATATTCCGATGCATGGACATATTGATTCTATGAATGTTTCGGTGGCCGCAGCCATCCTTATTTTTGAAGCAAAACGACAGCGAAGTTAAAATAGTAGTACCTTTACATCCATGTCAGCAGCAGTACTTTTTTATATTCTAATTGGAATTATAGTCTCTAATTATTTGATTGATATCATTTTAGACAGTCTCAACGCCTCTCATTATGACAATGAAGTTCCAGAAGTTCTCGCTGATGTTTACGATAATGAAAAGTATCAACAATCATTAGAGTATAAAAAAACCAACTTTAAATTCTCCTTGGTGAGCTCTACCCTATCTGTGGTACTTACCCTTGCCTTTTTTTTCTTAGACGGATTTCAGTTTGTAGATAATTTGGCTCGATCCTACACATCAAATAGTACCCTAATTGCGCTTTTGTCTTTTGGTATCATTATGTTCGCTAGTGAGCTAGTGAGCTTGCCTTTGGCGTACTACAAAACCTTTGTAATTGAAGAACAGTTTGGATTTAACAAGAGTACGCTCACAACATTTATTCTTGATAAACTTAAAGGATGGTTCATGTTGGCCGCTATTGGTGGAGGGCTATTAGCACTAATTATCTGGTTGTATGAAGCATCAGGCTCTTATTTTTGGCTATTTACTTGGGGAGTTATCACGTTATTTAGTGTTTTTATAAATCTATTTTACACAAAATTAATTGTCCCACTATTCAATAAGCAAACCCCATTAGAAGAAGGTCCGCTTAAAGAAGCTATTGAAGCCTATGCCTTAAAAGTCCGATTTTCATTGCCTCAAATTAGTGTTATCGATGGTTCAAAAAGATCTACCAAAGCTAATGCCTATTTTTCAGGCTTCGGAAGTCAAAAAAGAATTACGTTGTACGACACTTTAATCCATGACTTAACGATTGACGAAATTGTTGCCGTATTGGCTCACGAAGTAGGCCATTACAAGAAAAAACACGTATACTTCAATCTTATCGCTAGCATCCTAATTACAGGAATAACCCTGTATATATTGTCATTGTGTATAAACGCTCCGTTACTGTCGGAAGCTTTAAATGTTTCGTCGCCAAGTTTTCATATTGGACTCATAACATTTGGAATATTATACACCCCTATTTCTGCTATCACTGGATTTTTAATGGGTCTTTTATCTAGACGTTTTGAATACCAAGCAGACCGCTTTGCCAAAGAGACTTTTAATGGTGACGCTTTAATTGAAGCCCTAAAAAAATTATCGAAAAATAGTTTAACAAATCTTACGCCCCATCCTTGGTATGTAGCGATACAATATTCGCATCCAACCCTTTTACAACGACTTCAGAGTATTCAGCTTTAAACTAATGTAAAACTTGCTCAATACAATTCTTTATGCTATTTTTCATTTACGAAAGACGAATGAAAAAAGGGCTCTGTATTTATGGCATATACTACAAGCATAGAAGATGAAAAGAAAGAAATAGCAAAACGTTATAAGGATTTGCTCAAAGGTACTTATCAAATCTTATCTAAGGAAGATAAGACCTTGATTCGTAAAGCCTTTAACCTAGCTGTAGACGCCCATAACGAACAACGAAGAAAAACGGGCGAACCTTATATTTACCACCCCATAGCAGTAGCTAAAATTGTAGCTTATGAAATTGGATTAGGAGCTACGTCTATTGCAGCAGCATTATTACATGATGTTGTAGAAGATACTAAATATACTGTTGAAGATATTACCCAACTCTTTGGAGAGAGCATTGCAAGAATTGTGAGTGGTCTAACAAAAATCTCAAGCTTAAATAAAGAAAAAGATTTCTCTATTCAGGCAGAGAATTTTAGAAAAATGTTACTTACCCTACATGATGATGTTCGTGTAATCTTAATTAAAGTTGCAGATCGTTTGCACAATATGCAAACTATGGATGCCATGCCTGAGTACAAACAGGTAAAAATAGCTTCTGAAACCTTATATATCTATGCGCCTTTAGCACATCGTTTAGGCCTTTATAACATTAAAACAGAACTCGAAGACTTAGGCCTTAAATATACAGAACCCGATGTATATAATGATATCTTAAGTAAGATTACCGAAAGTAAAGAAGATCAAGAAAAGTATATTGCAGCCTTTTCAAACACTTTAACACAAGCTTTAGATAAAGAGCAATTTAACTATCAGATTAAAGGGCGATTTAAATCGATTTTCTCGATTAGACGTAAAATGCAGAAACAGAATGTTTCGTTTGAAGAAGTGTATGACAAATTTGCCATTCGAATCATATACGAACCGACCTCTAAAGATGAAAAGTTTGATGCTTGGAAAATCTACTCCATAGTTACCGATTACTTTAAGCCCAACCCTTCTCGATTACGAGATTGGATTTCTCAACCTAAGACTACAGGTTATGAGGCACTCCATATCACTGTTATTGGTCCGGAAGCCAAATGGGTAGAAGTCCAAATTCGTTCGAATAGAATGGATGAAATTGCCGAAAAAGGCTATGCGGCCCATTTTAAATATAAACAAGGTAAAATTGCTGAAAGCGGATTAGAAGGCTGGTTGAATAGATTAAAAGAAACTCTAGAAAACCAGAGCTTAAATGCTGTTGACTTTGTTGAGGATTTTAAACTCAACCTCTATTCCAAAGAAATCTATGTATTTACCCCTAAGGGAGATTTAAAATCCTTACCTAAAGATGCATCTGCCCTAGATTTTGCATTCTCCATACATACAGACGTCGGATTAAAATGTAGAGGCGCAAAAGTGAACGGAAAACTCGTTCCATTAAGTCATACCTTAAAAAGTGGGGATCAAATTGAGGTATTAACTTCTTCTACAAATAAACCTAATGCACGTTGGTTAGATTTTGTAATTACAGCTAGAGCACGTACAAAAATTAAAACAGCACTTAAGGAAGAAGAAAAGAAAATCGCTGAAGAAGGAAAAGCCGTCTTAGTTAGAAAACTTCGTCATCTTAAAATAACATTCGATGAAAAGGTATTAAACGAGTTGGTGGTGTATTTTAAATTGAAAACAAGTTTCGATTTGTTTTATCGATTTGGGAATGGTGCTATTGATAACACACAACTTAAAAACTTTGTAGCACAGCGTAATAATTCCATATTAAACTTCTTTAAAACAAGATTAAAAAGAAATCCATCAAAAGAATTAATCGATAAAGAGGAAGTAACGCATAAATACGATTCTCTTGTTTTTGGTCAAGAAGAAGAAAAGCTCGATTATACCTTATCAAAATGCTGTAACCCTATTCCTGGCGATCATGTTTTTGGTTTTTTAACCATTAACGACGGTATTAAAGTACACAAGCAAGATTGTCCGAATGCCATTTCGCTGCAATCTAATTATGCCTACAGGATTATGAAAGCAAAATGGATAGATTCTTCCAAAGAAGAATTTAAAGCCATCCTTCATATAAGCGGGGTAGATAATAAGGGTATTGTAAACAACCTTACAAAGATTATTTCTAATACGATGAATGTGTTTATTCACAGTATAAACATTGCTGGAAATGAAGGGGTGTTTGATGGTAAACTATCGTTAAGTGTAAAAAATAAAACCCAGCTTACTAAGCTTATAGACCAGATTAAAAAGGTAGATGGAGTTCAAAAAGTAGAACGTGTAAATGCACTCTAAATTAGGGTTCATAAAAAGCATAAATTCTAAATAATTAACCTTAAATTTGTCTTTTCGTAAACGCAATTTTAAATGAATTCTGTAGAAAATCAAGAGGTTGTAAAAAAGGTCTTTACCAGCTACCTTGAAGAAAATAAACATCGGAAAACCCCCGAGCGTTTTGCTATACTTCAGGAAATTTACGACTTAGATGAGCATTTTGATATTGAATCTCTATACATCAAAATGAAGAATAAAAACTATCGTGTAAGTAGAGCTACGCTTTACAACACTATAGATTTACTTCAAGATTGTGGTTTGGTTAGAAAACATCAATTCGATGGTCAATCTATGGCCCGTTATGAAAAGAGTTATTTCGACAAGCAACACGATCATGTTATTTTAACCGATACAGGGGAAGTAAAAGAATTTTGTGACCCACGAATTCAAATCATTAAAAAAACAATAGAGGAGGTTTTTGATATAGACATTCATAATCACTCCCTCTATTTTTATGGAACCAAAAAACAAAACAACTAATTCAATATAAAGCATTAATTACATGGCTGTAGATTTATTACTAGGACTACAATGGGGAGATGAAGGAAAAGGTAAAATTGTAGATGTACTTACCAAAGACTACGATATCATCGCACGTTTTCAAGGAGGTCCAAATGCAGGACATACGTTAATTTTTGACGGGAAGAAACACGTTTTACATACCATTCCTTCTGGAATTTTTCACAAGACCGCACTTAATGTTGTGGGTAATGGGGTAGTTATAGATCCTGTAATCTTTAAAAAAGAACTAGAAAATCTAGATAGTCACGACATCGATTACACCTCAAAATTAGTTATTTCTAGAAAAGCACATTTAATTCTGCCTACACACCGTTTGTTAGATGCTGCTTCAGAAACCTCTAAAGGGAAAGCTAAGATCGGCTCTACATTAAAAGGTATTGGACCAACGTATATGGATAAAACCGGTAGAAACGGAATGCGTGTTGGAGATCTTGAATTAGAAAATTGGAAAGACAAGTACAAGTCATTAACAGAAAAGCATATTAAAATGCTAGAGTTTTTTGATGTAGACATTGAATACAATCTCGATGAATTGGAAGCTGAGTTTTGTGAGGGTATCGACAAATTAAAGACCCTTACTTTTATTGATAGTGAAGCCTTTTTACATCAAGCAATTAAAGACAAGAAATCAATTTTAGCAGAAGGTGCACAAGGATCGTTATTAGATATAGATTTTGGTACCTATCCATTTGTAACGTCTTCAAACACCACTGCTGCCGGTGCCTGTACTGGTTTAGGTGTAGCACCCAATCAGATTGGAGAAGTGTTTGGAATCTTTAAAGCCTATACCACAAGAGTGGGGTCTGGTCCGTTTCCTACCGAATTGTTTGATAAAGACGGAGCGACTATGGCTAGGGTTGGTCATGAGTTTGGCGCTACCACAGGTAGACCACGTAGATGCGGTTGGTTAGATTTAGTAGCCCTAAAATATGCCATTCAAGTAAATGGGGTAACGCAACTGATGATGATGAAAGGTGATGTGTTATCTGGGTTTAAAAACTTAAAAGTATGTACTTCATATGTATATAAAGGGGAAGAAATTACACATTTACCCTACAATATTGAACCAGAAAATGTAACTCCAGTATTTACTACATTTAAAGGATGGAAAGAAGATATAACTGAAATGTCATCGGTAGACGAATTACCACAACAAC
>CBFHVY010000046.1:0-14720 GCA_965659555.1 Flavobacteriaceae bacterium | reverse complement strand
TAAAATCGACTGCAAACTTGCCCCAACCTTTGATACTTTTGGAGTTCCCTTTTAAATAATAGACAACTCCTCTAGGTTTGGGTACTTTAAAATGAAGTCCGTTAATCATCACTCCTGGGGAGATTTCTAGATTATACTCATCTACTTCTTGGTTTTCATATTGAAACTTAAAATCTTCTGGGAGTTTTTCGGGGTGGAACAAGAACCGTTCCTGAAAAAAATACAAAAAAATACTGATGAGTGCTACGCCCACTAAAAAAAGCACTATCCAATACGTAAGACTCATTGCAGTTCGTTTTTACGAAACTACTGATTTTTTACAACAAAAAAATGGTTAGTCAACTGCAATTGCAACAATTTATAAGCGCTACCCTAATGTCAAACTGAGCTATTGACCAAGAAAAAACTTTTTTGTATCTTGTATTTATAACTTCGATATGATGACAGAAACACCGAAACGTTTAGAACAAGCTTTGGTAAAGTTATACAATGCCTTTCACAATAATAGATTAGACCCTGAAGATTGTGCAGCATGTGCAGTAGGAAATATCTTAGACCAGCACGATAGTTGGAAACACTTATCGAACGATCATGGTTCTCTTGAACTTAACTATGTTGGAGCGATTCATCAACGTTTAGGACGCAAGTTTAATGGCTATACTCCTTTACAATTACTGGAGATTGAAAAGGTATTCCTGGAGGCTTGTGGCTTTACCACACCCTTATGTCATTATAATCAAAAACCTAGACATCCAAAATCAAAGGAAACCTTGTTTGTAGGTTTATGTGCCGTAGTTGAACTTTTATGTGGGTTTGATGGAGTCCCAAATGTTATGGACTATTCTAAACTCTTCGAATACGAAAATAATGAGCCCGTGTATGCGCTGGCTACTCTACTATAGAAAACGATTAAAGAGCCAGTATGTACTGGCTCTTTAATTTTTTAAGCTTTAGCGGTCATTTTACCATGAATTAAGGCGATAACCATACCTGTTAGTGCAGCCATTACCACATTTACAACAACATCTGTAAGCATGTTTTGATAGTGTACCTCTTGCGAAGAATACATAAAGAAATTCATTGCTAAGCCATAAAAAAATCCAAAAGCAGCTCCTCTAGACAGCCCTTCTTTCAGCGTTTTTGTATCGGCTAGTTGGGTAAGTACATAGGCTAAAAATAGCCCAAAAGTTAAACATCCTAAGAAAATGAATAACATATTGCTGTTGTCATCCTGAGGATAAAGGTTCGGAAACATGATTCCATAAAATAACCAACCTAATAAAAAGTTGGCAAGACCTCCTAAAATACCGGAAACTAGTACGTTTTTAGCGTTCATTTGATAAGGTTTTTGATTGTTAGCACAAGAAAGATACAAAAATAACCCACTAATTATCAATGTACTACAAAAAAAACCAGCACATTGTGCTGGTTTTTAAGTACATATATACAAAAAGGTTTATCCCCCAAAGTCATCGAATCGAATATTCTCATCTGGAATACCGAAGTCTTCACCCATTTTCTGAACCGCGTTGTTCATTAATGGAGGACCACAGAAATACAATTCAATATCTTCTGGAGTATCGTGATGGTTTAGGTAGTTATCGATTACACAGTTGTGAATAAATCCAACAAAGCCATCTCCTTCATCATTAATATCTTTCTTCACTTTCCAGTTATCTTCTTCTAAAGGCTCAGATAAGGCCATATAGAATTTAAAATTAGGGAAGTCTTTTTCTAAAGATTTAAAGTGATCGATATAGAATAATTCACGCTTAGAACGTCCACCATACCAATAGGTTACTTTTCTACCTGTTTTTAAGGTTTTGAATAAGTGGTAAAGATGCGATCGCATTGGCGCCATACCGGCACCTCCACCTACATATAACATTTCTGCTTCAGATTCATTGATAAAGAATTCTCCGTAAGGCCCTGAAATGGTTACTTTATCTCCTGGCTTTTGTCCAAAAATATACGATGATGCAACTCCTGGATTTACATCCATCCATCCATTTTTAGCTCTATCCCATGGTGGAGTAGCAATACGAACATTTAACATGATTTCTCTTCCTTCTGCAGGATAAGAAGCCATTGAGTAAGCACGTTCTACGGTTTCATTATTTTTCATTACTAAAGGCCATAATCCGAACTTATCCCACTCTGCCTGAAACTTATCAGGAGTTTCGTGTTCTTCTGGATGTGCCGTAATATCCATATCTGAATACTTAATTTCACATGGTGGAATCTCAATTTGAATATATCCACCTGCTTTGTATCCCATATCTTCTGGAATCTCTACTACGAATTCTTTAATAAATGAGGCTACGTTATAGTTACGTACTACGGTTGCTTCCCATTTTTTAATTCCAAAAACTTCTTCTGGAATAGAGATATCCATATCTTGTTTTACTTTTACCTGACAGGCTAAACGTACCCCTTCTTTAAGCTCTTTACGTGTAAAGTGTGGTACTTCTGTAGGTAAGGCTTCACCTCCACCAGAGTTCACGTGGCATTCACATTGAATACAAGATCCTCCACCTCCACATGCAGACGGTAAAAAGATTTTTTCGTTTCCGAGTGTGGTTAATAAGGTGCTTCCAGAAGATACTTCGATCTTCTTTTCGCCATTAATAGTAATGGTTACTGGCCCTGAAGGTGATAGTTTTTGTTTTACAAACAATAATAAGGCTACCAATACTAATGTAATCAATAAAAAAGCGGCTACAGTAGCTATTATGGTTCCTGTGGTGCTAGTTGCTAATATCATCATCTTACTGCTTATTTTCTGTTAACGTATTTGCTACAATTTTAGTGGTCTCCTCTTGAGTCTCTTTAGGGGTCTCTGGACTTACCTTTGGAGTTTCGACTACTTCTTCGGTAGCGGGTTTCTTTTCATCGTCACCACCAGTTAACATTCCACCAAAACTCATAAATCCGATGGCCATTAATCCGGTTATAATAAATGTAATTCCTAATCCTCTTAGGGCTGGAGGTACACTTGAATATCTAATTTTTTCTCTAATTGCTGCAATTGCTAGAATGGCTAAGAACCACCCAATACCAGAACCTACTCCATAGGTTAGGGCTAAGCCTAAACTTGGAATCTCTCTAGACTGCATAAATAAAGATCCTCCTAAAATGGCACAGTTTACCGCGATTAAGGGTAAGAAAATTCCTAAGGAGTTATATAATGAAGGAGAAAACTTCTCTACAATGATTTCTACAAGTTGTACCATGGTTGCAATGGTTGCAATAAACATGATAAACGACAGGAAACTTAAATCGTATTCTGCATATTCTTCCCCTAACCAAACAAGGGCTCCTTCTTTTAAAATGTATTGGTCTAATAACCAGTTTAAAGGAACCGTTACTGCTAATACAAAAATTACAGCAGCTCCTAAACCTACAGCGGTTGATACTTTTTTAGATACCGCTAGGTAAGAACACATTCCTAAGAACGTGGCAAATACCATGTTATCTATAAATATTGACTTGAAAAATAATTCTATATGTTCCATATGTGTTCTATTAATGAGTTCTTAAAAGAGCTCCGTAAGACGCAGGCGTCTAGTGTTCTTCAATTAATGCTTTATTCTTCGATCTTTGTATCCAAATAATAATTCCTACAACAATTAAGGCCATTGGCGACAATAGCATAAATCCGTTGTTTTCGTATCCAAATGCGTATAGTCCGGTTTTTTCAATTGGGTCTCCTAATACTGCAAACCCTAATAAAGTTCCAGATCCTAATAGTTCTCTAAAGAATCCTACAATAATTAAAATGGCTGCGTATCCTAAAGCGTTTCCTATTCCATCTAGGAAAGATCTCCAAGGTCCGTTTCCTAAAGCGAAAGCCTCAAAACGTCCCATAATAATACAGTTAGTAATAATTAGACCTACAAATACCGAAAGTGTTTTACTCAATTCATAAGCAAATGCTTTCAATACTAAGTCTACAATAATTACTAAGGTAGCAACTACAATCAACTGAACGATAATTCTAATTTTTGATGGTATGATGTTTCGCATCAAAGAGATGACCACGTTCCCTAAACCTAAAACGAATAATACCGAAACAGACATCACAATAGATGCTTTTAACTCGGCAGTAATGGCTAAAGCAGAACAGATTCCTAATACCTGAATGGTAATGGGGTTGTTATCTGCAAATGGGTCAGTGATTAATTTTGCGTCTTTTTTTGATAAAAGTCCCATAGATTAATTCGTTTTTAAAGTTTTAAAATAAGGTACGTATAATCGCAAATCAGATTTAATCATTGCAGATACTCCGTCACCAGTAATAGTAGCTCCAGCAATGGCATCTACTTCATAATCTGTTTTTAGTTCGTTTTTAGGATCATTGTTTCCTTTGGCTACGGTAATTCCTTTAAAATTTCCGTTTTCATCTAACAGGTGTTCTCCTGCAAAATCATCCATAAAGAAACGTTGTTTGATGTTGGCTCCTAAACCTGGTGTTTCTCCTTTATGATCGAAGTAAGCACCCTGAACTATCATGTTTTCATCTAAGGCTACATAGCCCCAAATAGCATCCCATAATCCTTTTCCTCTAATTGGAGTTACATAAAAGGTTTTTCCATCTTTCTCTCCAACAAAAACAGGTAATTTTCTTTCATAACCTGCTTCTTTAGCTTTGGTCTTTTCTTTCTTTACATCAATAAGGTATGCGTTGTTATCTTCTGTAACCTTATCTCCTTGAATTACGTATTGTTTTGTGATGTATTTTCCAAAAGCCGCGGCTACTTTATCTTTGGAGACAAAGTTTGCACTAGTCCCTTCGTTTTCATTTACGCCCATGGCGTATAAAATGTTCTGTTGCTTTTCTATGCGTTTATTTTCGCTGATGTTTGGTTTTAATGATGATGCTGTATAGGCTAATAAAGCTCCTACAACAAGCACCATAACAACTGCAAAAAGCACGGTGTATACATTACTATCTGTTCTCTTTGACATGACTAGGCAGTTTTAGCTTTTAAACGTTTCATTCTTTTCTTCACATTTCCTTGAACCACATAATGGTCAATGGTTGGAGCAAAGACATTCATTAATAAAATGGCTAAGAATACTCCTTCTGGATAGGCTGGGTTAAATACGCGAATCATAATAGAAATAAATCCGATTAAGAAACCATAAATCCATTTTCCTTTATTGGTTTGTGATGCTGTTACTGGATCGGTAGCCATAAATACAGCTCCAAATGCCAGTCCGCCAATCATAAGGTGTTCACACCAGTTGGTGCTCATTAATCCATAAAATTTACTGGATGCATCTACAATTCCCGTGGCAGTTACTTGATTAAAGATTAAGCCCATTACAGCAGCTCCAATAAAAGTGGAAACAATAATTCTCCAGCTTCCTATTTTAGTGAAAATTAAAAATGCGGCTCCTAGTAAGATTAGGAATGTTGAAGTTTCTCCAACAGATCCAGGAATAAACCCAAAGAACTTATCCCAAGTTGAGTAGATGACTTCTTGGTTTTGCGCATAGCTTCCCAAAATAGTTTCTCCTGAAATGGCATCGGCAGTTCCAGCTCTGTTTACAGCGTCGTGCACCCATACTTTATCACCACTCATCCAAGTTGGATAGGCAAAGAATAAAAATGCTCTAATGGTTAATGCTGGGTTTAAGATATTCATTCCAGTACCTCCAAAAACTTCTTTTCCGATAACTACTCCGAATACTACGGCTACAGCTAACATCCATAACGGAGTATCTACAGGAACAATTAATGGCACTAGCATACCCGTTACTAAGTATCCTTCTTCTACTTCGTGTCCTTTAATTACTGCAAAAATAAATTCTACTAATAATCCTACTGCATAAGAAACAATGACTAAGGGTAATACTTTAACGATTCCAATCCAAAGGTTATCCCAGGTTAAAAAACTTCCAAGAACAGTAAAGTCTTTGGTGATTCCTTGAGCGGCATCAATGGCTGCATAGTGTTGGTATCCTGCATTAAACATTCCGAATATTAAACACGGAATTAGGGACATGATTACGATATTCATGGTACGCTTTAAATCGTCTGCCGCTTTAATATGCGTTCCACCATGAGTTACCTCATTTGGTAAATACAAAAAGGTATGAATGGCATTAAATGCTGGGGCCATTTTAGTGCCTTTGTATTTTTCTTTTAAATTGTGTAAGTTCTGTTTTAAGCTCATCAGTATCAGTTTTTAACCTAATTCTTCTTTCATTAAATCTAATCCTTCTCTTACTATTTTTTGATGTGGCTGTTTAGACACACAAATAAATTCGGTAAGTGCAAAATCTTCTGGAGCTACTTCGTAACCTCCTAAAGCTTCCATTTCATCTAAATCTTTATACATACATGCTTTTAAGAATTGCATTGGATACAGATCTAAAGGAAATACATTTTCATAAGAACCCGTGACTACGAATGCTCTATGTTCTCCGTTGGTATTGGTGTTTAGGTCGTATTTTTTCTTTGGATTCAACCAAGAAAACGTCAATGCTCTCGATGTTGAAATTTTGTTAAATACTGGTTTATTCCACCCAAAAAACTCGTAATCGTTTCCTTCTGGAATCGCGGTAATTTGCGTATCGTAGAATCCTAAAAAGTCGTTTTGACCAACTTGCGTTCCACTCAATACATTTCCGCTAATAATTCGTGCATTGTCTGCATCTAAATTATCGGCAACTACATCTGCAATGGTTGCTCCGATAAGAGCTGTTACGTATGATGGCATAGTAAACTTAGACCCCGTTAAGGCTATTGTTCTTATGGGATTAAATGTTCCTGTAAGTAACGTATTTCCAATAATTACTAAATCTTCTGGACGAACTACCCACACAACTTCTCCTTTATTGATAGGATCTATATGCGTTATTTGTGTTCCTACATTTCCCGCTGGGTGAGGCCCAGAAAAAGTATGTACAGTAACATCATTCATATTGGTAAATGGAGAAGTTTCTCCTTTTCCTACAGAAACATGTACCTGTCCTTCAGTTAATTTTGACAAAGCGGTTAAGGCCGTTTGTAAAGCCTCTTCTTGTCCTTTTAAGCTATATGCTAAACTAGGTGCTAATGGCGCCGTTGCATATGCTGAAACAAAAATAGCTTTAGGTGCTTGATTTGGATTTGCAATCACGTCGTACGGACGTTGTTTTACAAATGGCCAACATCCCGAAGTAAACAAAAAGTCTTTTACTTGGGCAGCATCCATTTTGGCTACCTCTTGTTTTCCAAAATCTTTGTGTTCTTGCGTAGCATCGGCTTCTATTTTCATAGACAATACTCTACGTCGAGCACCGCGTACAATCTCAGTTACCGTGCCACTTACTGGGCTTGGAAACAAAATACGTTCGTCGCTTTTTGAATGAAAAAGCGCTTCTCCTGCTTGTACTTTAGTACCTTCTCTAGCAATAACTTTTGGAATGATTCCGTGGAAATCTGCTGGCTGAACTGCATAGACTTTGCTATTCAAAATCTCTTTGGTTGTAAGTTCTGCATCGCCAACAAGCTTAATATCTAAGCCTTTTTTGATACAAATGTCTTTTGACATGGTAAGTTAGAATTTTAGTTATCTAAAAAAATCATGCAAATTTAAGAATTTGCAAAGTGATGTTAGAACAATTCTAGATTAATATTTGCCTTTTTTTACTTATTTATAATCATTCTAAATAAAGTATTACCGATGTGCTTTCAGGGGATACATTCGTTTGTTTTCAATACCTTTCGTTTTGAAACACTACGTTACATGAAGCAAATTTGCCTTGTTATTTTTTATTTTTATGCTTGTTTAACCGTTTTTAGTCAAAAGCAAGCACCTCAACATATTAAAACCATACAACTTCGACCTGTAGGAAACAGCAGTAGTTTTTCGCCTATAGTACCCCTAGGCACGGTACTCCAACTTTCGTTTGATGATTTAGAGGCCGACCAAAAAAATTACTATTACAGAATACGTCAAAAATCGCACGACTGGAAAGAGAGTCAGTTACTTTCGAGTCAATACATCGATGGATTTAATCAAAACATCATTTTAGAGGTTCAAAATTCTTTTAACACCCTTCAGAATTACAGTCATTACACCATTGAAGTTCCCAACACGAATACGGTAATTACCAAAAGTGGAAACTATGAGATTGAAATCTTAGATGAAAACGATACCCTTATTTTTTCGCGAAGATTTGTCCTCTACGAAAGTGCTGCTACTGTTGGTGTTCGAATTTCTAGAGGACGAAACACCTCGGCATTAAACGAACAACAAACTGTTCAGTTTACGGTTAATCACCCTGGAATTAAAATCTACAATCCTAATCAAGAGGTACATGTTGCCGTGCTTCAAAACCTACAATGGCAATCAGCGATTACCAATTTACAGCCTCAGTTTTTTAGAAATAACCAATTGATCTATACCTACACGCAACAATCTAATTTTTGGGGTGGAAATCAGTTTTTGAATTTTGACACCAAAATTATCAGAAATAAAAGCATGAGTATTACCAGGGTAGAACGGAAAACCTTGTACAATAACCATGTACAAACGTATACGATGAAAGCGGTTCCAAACTATGTGTACAACCCAGATATCAACGGTCAATTTATTATTAGAACACTTGAGGGCAATGACGCCAATACCGAGGCAGATTATGCTCGTATGCACTTTTCATTAGATGTTCCTTCCCCAGAACTAAACGAATCTTTTTATGTGTATGGGGCTTTTAACAACTTTTCTTTAACCGATGAAAACAAATTGGTTTATAATGAAGAGAGCATGTTGTTTGAAGGAAACTTTCTTCTAAAGCAAGGGTTTTACAATTATACTTTTGTGAGTGTTAATGGAAAGCAAGAATTAGACATTGGAAGAATCATGGGGAATTTTTCTAAAACCGAAAATGAATATACGGTTGTTGTCTATTTTAAACCTATGGGTGGTTTATACGATAGGGTAATTGGAGTTGGCACTTCTTATTTTACAGGAGAGCGCTAAAAAGAATGCCTTTGTTTCGTTAAAAATTTTTACATTTACTTTCTATGATACAAGAGGTAACTAAAGGGATACGCGTTTCCGTAAAAACAAGCTATGACGGAACCATGTACAGAAACTACAAGCTGTACTACACCTTTAATTATTATATTACTATTGAAAATACTTCTGAGGATACTGTTCAGCTTACCCACAGATATTGGAAAATTTTTGATTCCTTAAACAAAACTGAGGTGGTTGCTGGCGAAGGAGTTGTTGGGCAAACCCCTATACTCACTCCAAACGATCAGTATACCTATAAATCGGGATGTATTTTAGAGTCTAATATGGGTGCTATGAGTGGCTATTTTACCATGGTTAATATCGACACTTCAGAAGCTTTTCAAGTCACTATTCCAACTTTTCAACTTATAATTCCAGTAGTATCAAACTAATTAAACGAAATAAAAAAAATAAGTTAGCCCCAGTAAAAGAGGCTGAATGCTACAATTGCGGTTGCCCATTTACAGGACAAGAATTCTTTTGCTCTAATTGCGGACAAAAAATAAAAGATAAGACCATTACCTTTTCAAGCTTTTTAAAAGAAGTCTTTAATGGATTTATCTCATGGGACTCAAAGTTTTGGACTACAATTATACCATTGTTAACAAAACCAGGTAAAGTATCGAGTGATTACATTAACGGAAAACGTGCACGATACTCCAATCCTTTTCAATTTTACTTAAGTATTTCCATTCTATTTTTCTTGATTATTGGAATGGCAGAAACCTATTCCAAATTCGATGAACTTCGTACTGGAAAAATTAAAAAAGAGAATCTTCAAACTCAAAAATTACAACAAAAAGATATAGATTCTGCCTTGGTAAAATCTAAAAAATCAATCAGCACAGCCCTTAAAGACTTAGACTCTGTTCAACGAAAGGAGCTCTTAAAGATTATTCCACAAGAAGCTATTGATAGTATTCAAACAAAAACTAGTAGTAATAAAGGGTTTAACATCGATCTAGACGGTGTAGATACTGAATTTACACGAATGCTCGCCTTTCAAAAAAAGCATCCAAACATGGATCCTGTTAGCGCATTAGACTCCTTAAAAATTGAGAATACGTTAAAAAGTAGATTTACCTACAGTAGAACTTCCGTGATTAATAAATGGAGAGATTCCAATGGAAAAGAGTTCTTTAAACAACTCGTATCATACGCCTCAATATCACTGTTTGTCTTCTTACCCATCTTTACACTATTCTTAAAGTTTATTTACCTCAGAAGGAAATTCACCTATGTAGAACATTTGATTTTTGTTTTTCATACCCAAACCATATTTTTTCTTTTAATTACCCTATTCTTTTTACTAAACTTAGTGGTAAACAATGCACAACTTTGGCTATTTATTACCCTCTTTCTAATCTACCTGTTTTTGGCCATGAAACGATTTTATAAACAAGGGTATATTAAAACCTTTATCAAGTTTGGCATTCTTAATTGGATTTATGTAACCCTGGGGGGAATTGGCGTTATGGTGGTTGCTTTAATTGCCTTTTTATTGTCTTAAAGTACAAGCCTACTTGTCGTATTGCTCTTTAGGTCTTGGTACCACAGTGTAATTTGATCTCCCTGTTTTGTAACTGAAGTAATACTTACCGTTTCCACAAAAAGGCGTTTCATTAAAATGGCGTTATCGGTAGTTCCTTGTTTTGAATTGCTGTGAAATGCCACCAGTTTGTCTGAGGTTAATGTATCATTTGCTTGTATAAAATCATAAAACCAAGCATGACGTTCTGCTTTCATTTCTGGTGTGTACAAGGGTGAAGACGACCAAATAGTTGGCGCTTGTGATTTTTCTAAAAAGTGCTTTTCAGAACCATCCCAAACCAACTCATATAATACTAAACCTTCACTCCAATCTACACAAACTATCGTAAAAGGTTCGACACCAAAAAAATCGGCAGTACTCACCCACTGCTCTATATTGGAGGTCGTTAACAACTCCTTTACAATAAGCCCCCTGCTTTTGGCATACGGAGGTGTTCGTTGATGTTTTTCAAAAGCTCCATTTAACAAACACACCAAACGTTGTAATGCACTAACACCTATCCATGTTCCACCTGCTAACGCATCTTTAGGGTAGCTAAGTTCAACACCATTTTCAAGATAGGTTTTTGGTAAAATGGTTTCCCTCAAAGGAGTCTCATCTCTGTTTGAAGTTAAAATAAAATCGCCTTTAACTAATGGCACATAGCTTACCGTACACATATTAATCGTAAGACTTTAGAATTGAAATGGGCGACGTGGAAACAGAAAAACTCATAAATAAATTGTAACTTTGCTCGTCAAAATTAGTCGATAAAAACTTAAAAACATACAAAATGGGAAAAGGATTTTTTCACGTACCAACTGCAATTAATGAACCCGTAAAAAGCTATGCTCCTGGTTCACCAGAACGAGAAGCTGTGTCGAAACAATACAGTGAATTTTTTAACAGTTCAGTAGATGTACCTATGTATATCGGAAGCGAAGAAGTAAAGACAGGAAACACCAGAACCATGTCGCCTCCACATGACCATAAGCATGTTGTTGGAACCTACCATTTAGCAGAAAAAACGCACGCAGAACAAGCTATAGCTAGTGCTCTAGAAGCACGTACCTTATGGGCACAAATGCCTTGGGAAGAGCGCGCAGCTATCTTTTTAAAAGCCGCAGAATTAATTGCGGGACCATACCGCGCAAAAATCAATGCTGCAACAATGATTGCACAATCAAAAACCATACATCAAGCAGAGATTGATGCTGCCTGTGAAACCATAGATTTCTTGCGTTTTAACGTAGAATACATGTCGCAAATTATGGACGATCAACCAGATTCTGCAGAAGGAATTTGGAATCGTGTAGAGTATAGACCTTTAGAAGGGTTTGTATATGCCGTAACGCCTTTTAACTTTACCGCCATTGCTGCAAACCTTCCTGCAAGTGCAGCAATGATGGGGAATGTAGTAGTTTGGAAACCTTCTGACCATCAAATATTTTCAGCAAAAATTATTGTTGATGTATTTAAAGAAGCTGGATTACCCGATGGCGTGATTAATGTTATTTATGGCGACCCAGTAATGATTACTGAAACCGTATTGGCAAGTCCAGATTTTGCTGGAATTCACTTTACAGGATCTACGTATGTATTTAAAGAACTTTGGAAAAAAATAGGTGAAAACATTCACACCTATAAAACCTACCCAAGAATTGTAGGAGAAACAGGAGGAAAAGACTTTATTATTGCACATCCATCGGCAAACCCTAAACAAGTTGCTACCGGAATTTCTAGAGGCGCTTTTGAATTTCAAGGACAAAAATGTTCTGCGGCTTCACGAGTATACTTACCAAAATCTATTGCCGAAGAAACCTTAGCCTATGTAAAAGAAGATATCGCTTCATTTAAAATGGGATCACCAGAAGATATGAGCAATTTTATTACTGCCGTAATTCATGAAGGTTCATTTGACAAGCTTGCCTCTTATATTGATGGCGCTAAAGCAGATGCTAATGCAAGTATTTTTGCAGGAGGAAACTACGACAAGTCTAAAGGCTACTTTGTAGAGCCTACAGTAATCGTAACCACAGATCCAAAATACACCACTATGGAAACCGAATTATTTGGACCAGTAGTAACCGTGTATGTATATGATGATGCCGATTGGTCTAACACCCTTACCTTAGTGGATCAAACTTCAGAATATGCCTTAACAGGAGCTGTATTCTCAAAAGATCGTTATGCAGTAGCCGAAGCAACTAAAGCATTAGAAAACTGTGCTGGGAACTTCTATGTGAACGATAAGCCTACAGGTGCTGTAGTAGGACAACAGCCTTTTGGTGGCGCAAGAGCATCGGGAACAAACGATAAAGCTGGATCTGCTCAAAACCTATTGCGTTGGGTATCTCCAAGACTAATTAAAGAAACCTTTGTAAGTCCAACAGATTACAGATATCCATTTTTAGGATAAGCATTAAACCAATACCCTAAAAAAAACCTCATCGATTCGATGAGGTTTTTTTGTATATACCTAGGTCTATAAATGCCAGCATGCCAGTTCCTTTAACATTTATTTAAGAATTGACTCGTTTTAGAATGTTTATTTTCGGAAATTCAATTTAAACCTAACAAAATCGATATGATGACACGTAAAATTATCTCAAGAGTTTTGGTTGTTTTATTTGTATTCGGACTTACGCTAGATGTAGATGCGCAGCGAAGAAAGAAAAGCAAGAAAAATGCTAAAACTACCCCGGTAGCAAAACCTGCTCCAAAACCAAAACCTAAAAAAGGAGCAATCCTTCCTTTTGGAGATGTAATTAAAAAGAGTATGAAAAAAGATGAAGGTCTTTTTAATGTGTACTCTGAAGACAACAAATACCATTTCGAAATCCCTAATAAACTATTGAACCGTGAAATGTTAATGGTAACTCGTATTGCCAAAACAGCAAACGGTATTGGTTTCGGGGGTGGAAAAACTAACACACAAGTTTTACGTTGGCAACGTAACGATAAAAAAATATTACTTCGAGTAGTATCTCATCGTGTGGTAGCAGATACTATTTTACCAGTTCATGAAGCTGTCGTAAATTCAAATTTTGAGCCTGTATTATTTTCTTTCGACATTAAAGCCTTAAGCAAAGATTCTACCGGTGTAGTTATCGATGCAACTCCTTTATATGCAACAGATGTTAAACCACTTGGTTTTCCTGACTTTTATAGAACTGCATATAGAGTAACCCGTATGGACAATAGTCGTTCTTATATTGAACGTATAAGTAGTTACCCACAAAACATAGAAGTACGTCACGTAAAAACATATTTTGCGAGCAGACCTCCTTCAAATGGGGCTGTTGGATCTATTTCTGTGGAAATGAGCAACTCTATGATTTTACTTCCTGAAGTCCCTATGAAAAGACGTTATTATGACGAACGTGTAGGATGGTTTGCTAGAGGACAAGTAGACTATGGATTAGATGCTCAAAAAAGTAAAACCGTGACCTATTTAGACCGTTGGAGACTTGAAGTAAAAGATGAAGATGGTGAAAAGTTTAAAAGAGGGGAATTAGTAGAGCCTAAAAAACCGATTGTATACTATATCGATAGAGCAACTCCTGAAGTATGGAGAAAATATATCAAACAAGGAATCGAAGATTGGCAAGTTGCTTTTGAAGCAGCAGGATTTAAAAATGCAATTCTTGCAAAAGATCCTCCAACGAAAGAAGAAGATCCAGATTGGTCTCCAGAAGACGTTCGTTATTCTGTGGTACGTTATTTAGCTTCTCCTATTCCAAATGCAAACGGACCTCATGTAAGCGATCCAAGATCTGGAGAAATTTTAGAATCAGATATCAACTGGTACCATAATGTAATGAGTTTATTACGCAACTGGTTCTTTATTCAAACTGCAGCAATAAATCCTGATGCTCAAAAAACTGAGTTTAAAGAAGAAGTTATGGGGCGTTTAATTCGCTTTGTATCGTCTCATGAAGTTGGCCATACTTTAGGTTTACCACACAACATGGGAAGTTCGGTTGCGTATCCTGTAGATTCTTTACGTTCTGCAAGTTTTACACAAAAATATGGAACAGCACCATCTATTATGGATTATGCTCGTTTTAATTATGTAGCTCAACCAGAAGATAAAGGTGTTGCTCTAATGCCTAATATTGGCCCTTATGATAAATATTCTATCAATTGGGGGTATAGACCAATTTTAGGAAAAA
>CBFHVY010000045.1:0-15035 GCA_965659555.1 Flavobacteriaceae bacterium | reverse complement strand
AGTAGCAAAACTTCACTTAGCTAATATTGGTGTAGAACTTACCGAGCTAAGAGAAGATCAAGCAAAGTATATTGGTGTAGCACAAGAGGGGCCATTTAAACCAGAATACTACAGATACTAAACGCTATTTGCGTACTATTATACAAGCCTTTGCAAATAATGCAAAGGCTTTTTTTATACAACTGATCGTTAGGAGTTTAACGAGATTTTTTTTACTTTAGAGCTCAATCTATTATACCCAATACTGTATGAAATCTCCTGTCTGTAAAAAATTGTGGCTTTTAGTGCTGTTCACAAGTACTTTAGTAGGTGCTCAAAACACAGTGGAATTTGCTGTTAAAGATGCCAGTAAAATATATGATGATGTTACTTGTTTAACCGATAAGGTAAACTACCAAGATGTAACCCTTCAGCCCATTAAAGGAAATGTAGATGACCTTAGCGCATTCCAACTCAAAATTACCTTAAGCGAAACCATCAACTATACGTTTAATAGCTATAACGAATTGCGTAATGCAGATGCTCTTGGATGGTTGACCTCATACAATGCCTTCGATAATTTCAACAGCATTCAATTTGAAATTGCTACCGAACTACGGTCAGGAAAAAAAGAAACGCAACGCTTTAGTGTATGTCTTAAAAAAGCGGGTGATGTAAAGACAAGGTCTATTGTTAAAACCAATCAAAAAGTAAAAGAACCCTATGTGCGTATCCCGGTGTTTTTTGCAACCGACAGAAACGATACCAAAGATACAGACCTCAACGATCGTTTTGGAGGCAAACGCGCTGATCTTAAGTATGGAATTTGTGAAGTAAGTATTCCTAATACCCACAAAGTTGGTGAAATAGAAACCCCATCGATGTGGCGTTTTGAGTTTTCTGAAGACCCCAAAAAGCATATTGTCATTCAAGACATTCAACTACATGATAAGGACGACTATTTTAGAATGATGTCCGATAAAATTCAGCAGTCTTCTGAGAAAAGCACCTTCTTATTTGTACATGGATACAATGTGTCTTTTCCTTCGGCAGCAAAGAGAACAGCACAAATTACCTACGATCTTCGTTTTGATGGTGAAGCTGTTTTCTACAGTTGGCCCTCACAAGGATCTACCACCTTATACACCGTAGATGAGGCTAATATTGAATGGTCGAAACTGAATATGAAGCATTTTTTAGAAGATTATCTTACCAAAACTGTAGCAGAAAATGTGTATTTGGTAGCGCACAGTATGGGTAATAGAGGACTCACACGCGCTATTGTAGAACTCATGAACGAACGTCCGGAGTTGAATGCAAAAATAAAGGAAGTGATCCTCGCAGCCCCAGATATTGATGCCGATGTGTTTAAAAGAGATATTGCCCCTCAAATGGTATCGAAAATTAAAAAGCCAATTACCTTATATGTGTCATCAGACGATGTAGCCCTCAAGGCATCGCATCAAGTACACGGAAATGCTAGGGCAGGAGATGCAGGAACAAGTATTGTTTTAGTAGATGGTATTGAAACGATTGATGCTTCTGGAGTAGACACCAGTTTTTTAAGTCATTCGTATTTTGCTGAAACCAGTACTATTATTGAAGACATTTTCGATCTCATTCGATCTGGAAAACGTGCAGCCTATCGAGAAACTTTAGAACTGATTAATAAGGCGAACTTTAGGTATTGGAAAGTGCTTAAAGAGTAGCGTATTTCTTTAGGTTATTTAGTTATAGGGGTAAGTTCCCAAACCAAAGGAAGTATATAATAGACAAAAAGGGTCAGCAAGAGGATGGAAATGAGATTCATCCAAATACCTTTTTTAACCATATCCTCAATTTTTAAATACCCAGAGCCAAAGACTACGGCATTAGGTGGGGTTGCCACTGGAAGCATAAATGCACACGATGCAGCTACTGTAGCACCTACCAAAAGAATGTAGGGATGTACTCCAATAGCCGCAGCTAAAGACACCAATACGGGTAAAAGCATGGCTGCCGTGGCAAGATTAGAAGTAATCTCTGTTAAGAAGTTTACGGCAGTAATTAAGAGGAGTAGTACTACAAAAAGAGGTATCGTTTCCAAAGAAATCAATTGACTCCCTATCCACGAGGCAAGACCACTGGTTTCAAATCCTAAGGCTAAAGCCATACCTCCACAAAACAGCATTAAAATGCCCCAGGGAAGGGTAATTGTATCTTCCCAAATCAAGAGGTTTTCACCTTTGGTACTACTTGGAATAAGAAATAAAAGTGTGGCAAATACCATAGCAATAATGGTGTCGTCTATGGCAGGGATATATTGTTTTAAAAGAAAAGATCGACTCATCCATGCGATTGCTGTAGCTACAAAAACTGCCAGTACTCTTTTCTCCTCGGTACTCATTTTACCTAAGGCATCAAGCTGACGTTGAATTTCTTTTTTTCCTCCAGGAAATGATTTTTGTTGAAATCGAAACGCATACTTAGTGAGGTACAGCCAGCATATGAGCAACAAGAGTACACTTATAGGAAAGCCAAAAGTAAACCATTGCGAGAACGTAATTTCAACACCATAGGTTTCTTGTACTACTCCAGCTAATACCAAATTAGGGGGCGTACCAATTAAGGTAGACATCCCTCCAATAGAGGCGCTATAGGCTATGGCTAACATTAGCGCTTTTCCAAAGATGAGGTTTTCATTGGCAATAGTATCGGGGTTGTCTTTAAGCTGAGCAACAATGGCCATACCCACAGGTAAAATCATAACCGCTGTAGCCGTATTAGAAATCCACATCGATAAAAAGGCAGTAGCCACCATAAAGCCTAGAATAATCTGAACCACGTTAGTGCCTACCCATTTAATAATGGTTAGGGCAATCCGTTTGTGAAGCTTCCACTTTTCAATAGCAATAGAAAGCACAAATCCGCCTATAAAAAGGAAAATATACTTATGTCCATAAGAAGCTGTAGTTTCCGATAATGATAATCCTCCGCTAAGCGGAAATAACACTATTGGTAAGAAGGCTGTAACGGCAATTGGCAAGGCTTCAGTAATCCACCAAATGGCTACCCATACCGTTGAAGCTAAGATAGCATTAGCTTCTTTACTTAGCCCTTCAGGATGAAAAAAAAGGAGTACCCACACAAATAAAAGTGGGCCTAGGATACGTCCTAAAGTTTTTTTTGTTGGTATCAATGACTGTTTGCGTTCTGTGTATACGATTAGTGGCATCATTATATAATAAAGTTAATGATTTCAAAATCTCTGTATGTAAAGTATTTTTATCCTTGTCATGCATCTCAACAATAAAAGTTATTGACTTTTCATTTCTTTCAATATTTTGAGTATAAATAATATTTGAAAATAAAATTGAAATATATAACAAGATTGTATTTAATGTTTTCATGTATTTCTTTAATTTAATAATTACAGATTTAAAGAACTAAACCAATTTAGGTAAATTAAGTGGTTTAGGTATATAGGTTATATATTTTATTCCATTTATTAAGTTATATAATATTTAGATGTCGTTATTTAATAATTAAATAAAACACCCCCCTAAGCCGAGTTTCTACTGGCATTAATATTTCCAAATAAGGACCGTGTAACCATCTTTTCGTAGACAGCCAAAGCTTTTGGGTCTGGCTGAGACTCTTTTTGTAGTGCTTGAATTTTACGTAACGCAAACTGCTGAATAGTTAATAACGGAAGTACAATATTTTCTCGTACCGCAATAGAAGCCTTCCCTTCAGGATAGTTTTCCATCAATTCACGATGCCCAGTAAGTGCAAGAAGAAGTCGTTTGGTAGTGGTGTATTCTTGATAAATCAGTTTCCAAAAAGCACCAAATTCTTCGTCCTCTGCCATATAAGCCGTAAGCTCAAAAAACGATTTGGTTAAACTCATCACACTATTTTCAATCAAGGTTTTAAAAAAGTCCGACGATTCATATAAGGCCACTACCTCGTTAAACTTCCCTTGATCTTCATAGTGTTTTAACGCAGTGCCTACTCCGAAAAACCCAGGGACATTTTGTTTGAGTTGACTCCAACTTCCTACAAACGGAATGGCTCTAAGATCGGAAAAGAGCAAACTATCTGAACTAGAACGCTTACTAGGTCTGCTGCCAATATTGGTTTTTGCGTAGTATTTAAGAGTACTCATTTGCTCTAAATAGGGCAGAAACTTAGGGTGATTTTTAAATGCCACATAAGCCTCATAACTCAATTCAGCCAAATGATCAAACAGGGCTACTTGAGCAGTACTCAAAGCTTGCTTGGGGTAGACTTCATTTTTAATTCCAGAACTCAAAAGTTGCTCTAAGTTGTATTGCGACGAATGTACGGTACCAAAATTAGAACTAATGGTTTGCCCTTGAATGGTGAGTTGAATTTCTTTGTCTTCTATCGTAGGTCCCAATGAAGCGTAAAATTGATGTGTTTTTCCACCGCCACGAGCAGGAGGTCCGCCACGCCCATCAAAGAAAATCACATGAATGCCAAACGCTCTGGAAATGGTTGTTAGCACTTCTTTGGCTTTAAATATGGCCCAGTTTGCCATAAGGTATCCGCCATCTTTAGTCCCGTCGGAAAAGCCTAACATAATGGTTTGGTAATTGCCACGTTGCGCAATATGGGCACGATAGCTGGAGTTGTTGTATAACTGACGCATAACAGTACCTGCATGAGCTAAGTCGTCTATGGTTTCAAATAACGGAATAACATCAACAGGTAAAGGGTCGTTAAATCCACTAAGGTTTAACATGGCAAAGGTTTGCATAACGTTTAATGCCGATTGATTGTTACTAATGATATACCTGTTGGCACCTCGTTCTCCGTTTCGATATTGAATCTCTTTAATAGCTCGCATAGAAGCGAGGGTATTTACAAGCATTTCATCGGAAAACTGTTGAGGGTCAATATCGCCTTTTAGTTCAGCTAAAACCGCTATTTGTCCTGCTTCATCTCTACGTAAATAATCTGCCGGGAATAGGGTGTTGCCTTGCTCTTGAAGTTCCTGTACCATTTGAGTAAAGGCTGCATGATGCACTCTGCTGTCTTGTCTAATATCGAGAGTCGCAAAATGAAACCCAAAAATATGCACCTTGTTAATAAAGTCGTCGAGCTCTTCTAAAAACAACGATTGGTGTTGTTCTATAATAATGGTTCGTACTTTATTGAGTTCGTCGAGCAAGAGTTCTTTAGAGAAATTAACCACTTTATAATGCTTGGTGATGTGCTTGTACAAACGTTTTTCGATACGAATAAAAATTTGTGACACCCCTTCAAAAGTCAAACGTCTACGCAATTTGCGAACATCGTTATAGTAGTTACTCAAAATAGACTGACGAAGTTTTTCGGCTACCTGAAGGGTAATTTCAGTGGTTACAAACGGATTACCATCTCTATCGCCACCGGGCCAAAACCCTAGGTTTATAACTTCATTGTCTAGAGGTTCACCATCAAAAATATGCTGTTGAATATAGTTGTAAATCGTGCCTACAGAATGGTAAAACACGTTCTGCAAATACCAGATTAAATTAACCGCTTCATCATAAGGGGTGGGTTTTACCTTTTTAAAGAAAGGTGTTTTGCCCAACTGAGCAAGAAGCCGTTTAATGAGTAGTAAATCATCATTTTGAATGGCTTGGTCAAGATCTGTAATAATACCTAATACACTCCCTGGGTAGAACTGAGTAGGGTGTGCGGTGAGAACGATCCGAACTTTAAACTCTTGTAAATAGGCTTGTAAAGCTTCTTTTTTATGGTTAACAATGGCGGTTTCTTTGGAGTTTCGTAGCGTACCAATACCATCCATATTATTGATGACCGTAAACGAAGCATCTTCAATGGCATCGAAGAGGACCACCTGACGTTCGATGTATTGAATAAATTGAAATAGGAGATGAATTTGTTCTTTTTCGCTAGGCTGATCTTGGTATTTTTTAAAAAAATAGTCTACAATCTCCGTAGGATTTTTTCCTTCTTCAAACCCTTTTTTACATACCTTATAAAACAAGGGTAAGAGTACCCCAGTATTGTTAATGGTATCGAAGGGTAAGGTCATAAAAATACTGTCGTAGATCTGAAATCTCGACAATACATGTTCATTGAATCGGGTTAATTTTGGTGGTATAGACATATGGTACTTTGAATAGTGAAGTTACAAAAAAACTATATTCAATGCACCTACAGAGGTGTTTATCAGTAGATTATTTACGAAATCGTTGTAATCCTTCTGCTAACCATTTTTTATAGGTATCACTATCGGTATACTGTTGTGGGGGACCTAAAATCTCCAATGTCGGACTCATAAGTACATAGTAGGGCTGCGATGCTGTTTGAAAGTTAACCGTTTGAAAGGTTGCCCATTTATCGCCCACCGTTTCAATGCGCTTTACGTTACCATTTGGTCGAATAAAATTAAACTGCTGCTCTTCTGGAAGATTTTTTCTATCGTCTACATACAGTGAAATTAAGATATACTCTTCTTTTAAGAGTGTATATACTTCGGGTACGCTCCATACATTTTCCTCCATTTTTCTGCAGTTCACACATGCCCATCCGGTAAAGTCTAACAAGATTGGTTTGTTTTCGGCCTTGGCAGCTGCAAGTCCAGTTTCAAAATCTTTGTAGCAGTTAAGTCCTAGCGGACAGTCGCTAGTTTGTTCATAGAGGCTGTAAAATTGAGGTGGTGGAAATCCACTTAAAAGACTCAGATTCCAACTCGGTGTTTTTGTCACACCTGGGATGAGGTAGATTACAAAAGCGATGACCAATACCCCAAAAGATACTCTAGAAAACGATAATTTCTGCTTTGGGCCATCGTGAGGAAATCTTAATTTATAAAACAGGTAGAGTGCTAGACCACTAAAAATAAGAATCCAAATACCTATAAATACTTCACGCTTTAAGAGGCCCCAATGTCCTACCAAATCTGCATTCGATAAAAACTTAAAGGCAAAGGCGAGTTCTAAAAACCCTAAAATTACTTTGGTGGTGTTGAGCCATCCTCCAGATTTAGGTAAAGAGTTAAGCCAATTTGGGAAGAGTGCAAATAAGGCAAATGGAAGTGCTAAAGCTACTCCAAAACCAGTCATTCCAAAACTCAATTGCATTGCTCCTCCCGATGCGCTTAGCGATCCTGCAAGTAAAGAACCTAAAATGGGGCCGGTACACGAAAAAGAAACAATTGCCAAAGTTAGTGCCATAAAGAAAATTCCAACGATTCCTCCGATGTCGGAAGCTGAATCCATTTTATCGCCCCAAGAGGAGGGTAGTGTAATTTCGTAATAGCCAAAAAAGGAAAATGCAAAGAAGACTAAGACGATAAAAAAGAAGAGGTTTAATCCTATATTGGTCGATATGGTATTTAGAATTTCTGGATCTAAGCTGTCTATAAAATGAAAGGGTAAACTGAGTAATACATAAATAAGGATGATAAAAAACCCGTAGAAAACAGCGTTTCTAACCCCTTTACTTTTGGTTTGAGATTGCTTCGTAAAAAACGATACAGTAAGTGGAATCATTGGGAATACACAGGGGGTGAGTAATGCCAAAAGACCTCCTAAAAATCCAAGCAAGAAAATAGTAAAGAGGGTGCTTGTACCCTCATCGGTAAGTGTATTTCCTTGGGAAAGTCGTTCGGTAGCAGTAAGGGGTAAGTTTAGGGTGTTTGATAATGTGGTGCTTTTGGAGTCTAACACTACAGGTATTTCTTGTACGGGTGTTTTTCCATCTAAAGAAAACGTAAAATCTTCGTCAATAGGAATACACACTTCTTTACATACTTGAGCAAAGAGGTTGAGTGTAATGCTAGTAAGGGCGGTATTGGTGACTTCAATTCGTTGTGTAATGGTAGCAGTGTCTTTAAAAAACAGTTCTTCTTTTTCCCAAACCTCACTGTATTCTGTGTAAGTGGTACTTTCTTTAGCTTTACCAACGAGTATATAATCTTTAGAGGCTGTGGCTTGGGTAATCTCTAAGGGCAAAGAAGCATCTTCTGGATTGTATTGCGAATACAGATGCCAGTCTGTTAAGATGGTTGCTTTAAAAATAAGGTCGTAGGTATTCTCCGAAACTTTTTCAACACTAGTTTTCCAAAGCACAGGATTGCGTTCGGTTTGTGCTTGCGCACCAATAAGAATAAATAAGCATAAGACTTGTACAAATTTCTTCATTATACTAATCGTAGTTTTAAAATGTGTTTCGTTTCAGGAGTGGCGGTAAAGCGTCGATCTCCACGTCTACCTATTACCCAAATAATATCGTCGTCAGCATTCGTCAACAACCAGATATTTTCTTTCTCTAGCAAAGAAAGCTTTCGGTCTTTGTAAAACTGACTTAGTTTTTTTGAGCCTTGCATTCCGGTAGGGTAAAAATAGTCACCATACACCCATTTCCGAATGGTTAAAGGGAATTTTAACAGATCTTTATCAAGATACAGTGTATAATTGTTTTGAGTGTTAAGCTCTGTAGTCTCCTCTAATTGCAGTGCTATAGGCTTAGAAATTGTTGCGGTACCTTCCTCAACCGTATAGCGTGTTTGTGCTAAAACATCGGTATTGATCTTGGCAAGTATCAAATGATGTCTGTCTTTTAAAAGGCGGTATGTTTTTGAGAATACTTGTTTTCCGGTTTGTGCATCTACCAAATGCATAATATCGTTCCATTCTGTAAAGCCGTATTCTTTGAGCAATTCGTAGAGATAGGCTTCAATATGGTTGATTTTTTTAAGCTTAGTAATGTTTATTTTGAATACTGCATTGGGTTCAGACGAAATGATTTTTTCTGAAAGTGTCTGAACAGCTTCCTCAACCAAAAGCTGACTTTCGTTTAAATGACTTATGGTGTTTTTAAAAGATGCTAACACATATGGATTAATCTCTGCTAAAATGGGGACAATCTTATGACGTACTTTATTGCGAATGTATTTTACCGAGGCATTCGATCGATCTTCTCTCCAAACAATAGCGTGCTTGATCGCATACAGCATAATATCGTCTCTAGAAAACGCCAACAAAGGCCTAGCAATAGCCCCATGTATTGGAGGAATTCCAGTGAACCCTTCTAAACCAGAACTTCGAGTAAGGTTAATAAGAAAAGTTTCTAGATTATCGTTGGTATTATGGGCGGTTAGCACATGCGCATAATCTTCTTGTTGTAAAAGTTTTAAAAACCATTGATAGCGTAAGCGTCGTGCTGCAAGTTGAATAGAAAGCTTATGAGTTTTGGCATAGGCTTCCGTATCAAAATCAATCCGATAGAAAGGGCATGAAAATTTTTCGGCTAATTGTCCTACAAAAGCTTCGTCTTGATCGCTCTCTTCTCCTCTTAATTTAAAATTACAATGGGCCAAGGCAATGTCAAAACCCAAGGTGTGTAGGAGGTGACTCAAGACCACGCTATCAATACCTCCAGAAATGGCCACTAGAAGCTTTTTTCCTGTTAAAAAAGGAAATTCAGCAGCAATATGTTGGGTGAATTTTTCTAGCATGGGGTAAAGTTACAATTCATATGGTATTAAAGCGCTTCTGTAAGTACAAACTTCATTGCTTGTGCTTTTAATAAACATTCTTCGTATTCGCGTTCTTGTGTAGACTTTGCCGTAATGGCGCTCCCTACAGAAAATGAGATGTACTGGCTTTGTGCGTTGTATAATATACTTCTAATCACAACATTAAAATCGAAATCGCCAGCAGGAGTAAAGTAACCCACAGTACCCGAATATAGGCCTCGTTTGGTTTCTTCTACTGCTTCAATAATTTTCATAGCCGATATTTTTGGCGCTCCTGTCATACTTCCCATAGGAAACGTATCTTTTATAATGGCTATGGGTGAGGTGTCTGTGGCCACTTCTGAAACCACTGTTGAAATCATTTGATGCACCTGTTTAAAGGAATAGACTTTACAGAGTTCTTCAACGCGTACACTGCCTTTAATAGCGGTTCTAGAGAGATCATTGCGAACAAGATCTACAATCATAATATTTTCAGAACGCTCTTTTTGATCGTTTGCTAATCCGGTAGCTAAGGCGGCATCATCAACTGCTGAAGCTAAGCGTTTGGCGGTACCTTTGATGGGTTGAGAAATTACTTTTGTCCCTTCTTTTTTTAAGTAGCGTTCTGGTGAAGCAGATAGTAAATACTGATGGTCTAATTTTAGAAAGGTTGCAAAAGGAGGCTCTGATATGGTATTTAAATGATGATATACACTTAGGGGATCTATAGCGCTATTTTCGATATAAAACTCTTGGCAGATATTTGCTTCATAAATATCTCCTCTGTAAATATGTTCTAAGACCTTGCTCACTTTTTCAACGTAGGCATCCTTACTCATTCTTGCCTTTACTTCGAGCTTTAGCGTGTGGCTTGAAGCCGATGGCTGAGGCAGCTCTATAGCGTTGATGTGTTCGAAGTCGCTAATAAGTTCGTCATCAACCATAGGAAGATAGGCAAAGGTAGCTTCGTTACCTCTAATGAAAATAAGTTTTTTAGGTTGAAAGAAATACAAGTCTGGAAAATGCAACCCATCGAAGTTTTGTGAAGACAGCTTTTCGGTATCGTTTTTAACATCGTAACTAATATATCCAAAGAGGTAGTCTTGGGTAATCGATTGGTATTCTTGTAGTTTTTTAAATGCATCTGTAGCATCTGTTTGTATTGCGGTAAACTCCTCTAAGGCCAATACACCATCAAAAGAAGAGTATTCTTGAGTGTAGTTGTTGGAGTCTAACCATTGAACAACTTCTGCATCTTGAGCCCAAAGGAGCAGCTTCGATTTAAAATCGGAGTCGTTGATGCTAAACTTTTGTGTAGTTCTTTTCAAATGCTCATTCAAATGAGTCTCAAAAATACATCAATTTTAGCAACAAAAAAAGCAACCGATAGGTTGCTTTTAAGTATGAGGGTATGGTAGTGTTATGCGTTTAAAGGCTGTCCGTCCCAAGCAGCTTTAGCAGCCTCTTTTACGGCTTCTGCATAGGTAGGATGACCATGACAAATACGTGCTAGATCTTCTGCAGATGCTCTGTATTCCATTGCAACAGCAGCTTCCATAATTAAATCGGCAGCACGAGCTCCTACAATATGAACTCCTAAAACTTCATCGGTTTGTTTGTCGGCAAGTACCTTTACAAAACCATCGATATCAGTACTTGCTCTACTGCGTCCTAAAGCACGCATTAAGAACTTTCCTGCTTTGTAGTCTATACCTGCATTTTTAAGTTCGTCTTCTGTTTTTCCAACAGCAGCAACTTCTGGCCAGGTGTATACAATTCCTGGAATTAAGTTGTAATCGATATGTGGTTTTTGACCTGCAATACATTCAGCAACCACCACACCTTCTTCTTCTGCTTTATGTGCTAGCATGGCTCCTTTAACAACATCGCCAATAGCATAGATATTGTTTACATTGGTTTGTAGGTGCTCGTTGATTTCAACTTGACCTCTTTCGTTTACTTTGATCCCAACATTTTCTAATCCTAAGCCTTCAGTATAAGCTTTTCTACCTACAGAGACTAAACAGTAATCTCCTGTAAAGCGAACTTCTTCTCCTTTTTTGTTGGTTGCGGTAACCGTAATTTCGTTTCCTGCTCTAACCACAGATTGTACCCCGTGACTGGTAAAAAACTTCATTCCCTGTTTTTTCAACACTTTTTGAAGTTCTTTAGAAACATCAGCATCCATACCAGGAACAATTTTATCCATGTATTCGATTACAGAAACTTCTGCGCCTAATCTGCTGTAAACCGAACCTAATTCTAAACCGATAACTCCACCGCCAATAACGATTAATTTCTTTGGAATTTCCTTTAGTTTTAAGGCTTCTGTTGAGGTGATGATACGTTCTTTATCAATACTAATAAAAGGTAACGTGCTTGGTTTTGATCCTGTTGCAATAATAATATGTACACCTTCAAGTACTTCTTCGGTACCATCGGCTTTACGCACTTTAACGTGAGTAGCGTCTACAAAAGAACCCATACCTTCAAAAACAGTAATTTTGTTTTTTTCCATAAGGTATTGAATACCTCCGGTAGTTTGTTCTACTACAGAGGCTTTGCGTTCAATCATTTTAGCAAAATCAATTTTTGGAGCCGAAACCGAAATTCCATGAGCTTCAAAATGATGTACAGCATCGTGATAATGATGCGATGAATCGAGTAATGCTTTCGAAGGAATACATCCCACATTCAAACAAGTACCCCCTAAGGTGCTATACTTTTCAATAATAGCTACGTTTTTTCCTAATTGAGAGGCTCTAATGGCAGCAATATACCCACCAGGTCCAGAACCAATAACGATCACATCGTATTTCATTTTCTTATCTGTTTTTTTGCGACTACAAAAGTACACAATAATGTTTAAAATAAGAATTATTGAATAGAATTACTATCTTTAAAACCTCAATTAGAAACGTATGAAAATTATAAAAAAAGTTGGCTGGGTATTGTTACTTGCCTTAGTAATAGCTCAGTTTTTTAGCCCAGAAAAGAATGAAGGTGACCTGGGGTCTGTAACCCCTTTTTTAACGGAAACTAATCCGCCAGCAGATGTGCAGCAAATTTTAAAGAATACCTGTTTCGACTGTCATAGCGATACCACAAAGTATCCTTGGTACAACTCAATTACTCCAGTGAACTACTGGCTAGAGGAACATATTAATGACGGGAAGAAACACTTGAATTTTTCGAAGTGGGAGACCTATTCTGTAAAACGTAAGGAGCATAAACTAGATGAGCTTTATGAAGAAGTTGAAGAAAAGGAAATGCCTTTAAAATCGTACACTTGGACACATGCTGATGCGCGTTTATCTCAAGAGCAAATTGATGCTGTAGTTGCTTGGGCAAAGCAAGAACAAGCTAAATACAAAGCACAACTTAATGCACAATAGTTGAAAAATCAACGTGTGCTTATTATTGGGTCGGTTTGGGTGAGTCCAGACGCTTCGGCAGCTGGAAGTAGAATGCTTCAACTGATAGAGTTTTTTTTGGCTCAAGGCGCTAGTCTTACTTTTGCTACCGCGGCACAAAAAAATGAGCACGCATTGTCGTTATCGTCTTTAGGTATTTCAGAACTTACGATTGCAGTTAACGATGATGCTTTTAATAGGACTATCCAAGAACTCAATCCAACACTTGTTCTTTTCGATCGTTTTACCATGGAAGAACACTATGGTTGGCGGGTTCGTGAATGCTGTCCTGATGCACTACAAATTTTAGATACCGAAGATTTACATAGTTTGCGTGCTGCCCGACAAGAGGCACTTAAAAAAGGGATTGATTTTCAGTTTGAAGACTTGCTACCTACAGATTTAGCGAAACGCGAGGTGGCATCGATCTTTCGTTCCGACCTTTCGCTAATCATTTCTTCAGTTGAAATGGAAGTGCTTCATCGCTATTGCAGTGTGCCTTCTCAACTACTTTTGCAGCTCCCTTTTATGGTTTCCCAAATAGACAAAGAAGCCATTAAAAAGACACCAAGTTTTTATGATCGTTCGCATTTTGTTTTTGTAGGGAACTATAAACACGCACCAAATGTAGATGCGGTGTTACAATTAAAAAAAATACTTTGGCCTGAGATTTCAAAACAACTTCCTGAAGCTGAATTGCACATTTATGGTGCTTTTACAACGCAGCAAATTGAGCAATGTCATCGTGTTAACGAGCGCTTTTTGGTGAAAGGCCATGCCGAAAATTTAGCTAACCTTTTAAGGTCTTCAAGAGTACTCTTGGCACCACTTCGTTTTGGAGCTGGTTTAAAAGGTAAACTCTTAGAGGCCATGCGTTATGGTTTGCCTAGTGTAACTACCCAGATAGGTGCAGAAGGAATGCATACTGATATGCCCTGGAATGGAGTCGTCTCCGATACGAATGAAGATTTTGTTTCAGCAGCCATTCAACTTTATACAACACCTACTTTATGGGAAACTGCCCAACAACACGGAGTTCAGTTGGTTAATACCTGTTATGATAAAGATCGCTTAGCAACACGATTTCTTGCAAAGATTACATTGATACAGAATGACCTGCTAGCACACAGAACCCAAAACTTTATTGGAGCTATGCTTCAACACCATCATATGCAGAGCACCAAATATTTGAGTAAGTGGATTTCTGAAAAAAATAAACAAGCTTAAATCAATCCTGCACGTTCGAGTAAAGCCTCTGGTTTAGGTTCTTGGCCTCTAAAGCGTTTATACAATACCATAGGGTCTTCTGTTCCGCCTTTAGAAAGTACATGTTCTTTAAATAATTGAGCAACCTCTTTGTTGAATATGCCTTTCTCTTTAAAGTAGGCAAATGCATCTGCATCGAGTACTTCTGCCCATTTATAGGAATAATAGCCTGCTGAATACCCTCCTTGAAAAATATGCGAGAAAGAGGTACTCATACAGTTTTCAGCTACATCGGGGAAGAGTTGAGTTGCTGCAAATGCCGAAGTTTCTAATTCCTTTACCGAGGTAATCGAACTAGGATCTTTGCTGTGCCATGCCATGTCTAAAATACCAAAGCTCAATTGACGAAGAGTTTGCATGCCTTCATGAAAACTTGCAGACGCTTTAATTTTTGTAATATAATCCATCGGAATAGGCGCATCGGTTTCGTAATGTCTAGCAAACAGTTGTAATGCTTCGCTTTCGTAACACCAATTTTCTAACACCTGACTGGGTAATTCCACAAAGTCCCAAGGAACTGAAGTTCCCGATAAGCTGCTGTAGGTAGTGTCGGCTAACATTCCATGTAATGCATGTCCGAACTCGTGAAATAAGGTAGTGACTTCGTTGAATGTAAGTAGTGAAGGTTTTGTTTTTGTAGGCTTGGTAAAGTTGCATACAATTGAGACGTGAGGCCTTTCGTTGACACCGTTCTTTAAACTTTGCGATTTGTATGAGGTCATCCATGCGCCATTGCGCTTTCCAGGTCGAGGATGGAAATCTGCATAGAAAATCGACACTAAATTCCCTTTTGAATCGGTTACGGAATAGGTTTTTACATCTTCATGATAGGTATCGATATCAACAACATGTTCGAAATGAAGATCGTATAGTTTTTGAGCGATGGTAAATACCCC
>CBFHVY010000044.1:0-15603 GCA_965659555.1 Flavobacteriaceae bacterium | reverse complement strand
AAACATTACAAAGAATTGGCCTTTATGGGCTTTGTTGAAGTACTACTCAATGTATTCACCATTTTTAAAAATATTGCTTTTTGTAAACAAGATGTAGCTGAGTTTAACCCCGATGTTGTCGTGTTTATAGACTACTCTGGATTCAATCTTAGAATTGCAAAATGGGCAAAAGCAGCAGGTTTTAGAACAAACTACTATATTTCTCCCCAAGTATGGGCATCAAGAGCAAAAAGAGTGCATAGTATTAAACGAGATATTGATGCAATGTTTGTCATTCTTCCTTTCGAAAAAGAGTTTTACAGCAGCTATGACTACCCTGTTGAATTTGTAGGACATCCTTTAATTGATGCCATTGCTAACAGACCTCCAGTAGATGAGCAAGCCTTTAAAGCAAAACACGGACTGTCTGATAAACCTATTATTGCCTTACTTCCAGGAAGTAGAAAACAAGAAATTTCTAAAATGCTTTCGGTAATGTTAACTATGGCGCCTAAGTTTACCGATTATCAGTTTGTAGTTGCAGGAGCCCCAAGTCAGACCGATACATTTTACGCTTCCTTTATTAAAAATGCTCAAGTAGGCTTTGTGCCGAATGAAACCTACACCTTGCTCAGCCTTTCTTATGCGGCCCTAGTGGCTTCTGGTACGGCTACCCTTGAGGCGGCGTTGTATAAAGTTCCACAGGTGGTTTGTTATAAGGGTAATGCAATCTCGTATCAAATTGCCAAACGCATTATTACCCTGAAATACATATCCTTGGTTAATCTTATAATGGATAGCGAAGTAGTCAAAGAATTGATTCAATCCGATTTTAATACCAAGAACTTAACAAAAGCATTAACCCAAGTTTTAGAGGATACCCACAGAACGCAGCTTTTTGAAGCCTACTACGACTTAGAACAAAAGCTAGGAGGAAAGGGCGCTTCACAAAATGCAGCTAAAGGCATTATAAAAGGAATTTCATAACTACTTTTTTTGTAGCTTTAACCTGCTATGAAATCATTTTTTGGGTATGTACCCCTACATCTCAATCTGTTTTTGATGGTGGGTATTTATATTCAATATCAATTTCAACTCATTACTACTACTCTACAAGTACTGTTATTCGGACTAGTGGTTCTTGCTTGTCAGTATATCCTCCGATCTTTTTTTTACCTCCGTTTAGCATTGTCGTTTCTCTTTCTAGGGAGCTTGGTTACGTTTCTTCATTCCCCAGAAGAGCAAACTCATTTTTATCAAAAGCATCAAAAGAACGGTGATTTATCTCAGCTTGTTATTGAGGAGGTCTTGAGAGCTACAGACTATGATATGCGTTATATTGCGAGAGTTTCCCAGATTAACCAAAGAAAAACTACGGGTAGTGTGTTGTTAATTGTTGCTAAAGACACCTTACAAACACCGTTAGCTGTAGATGATAACATTGTAGGGTATTTTGAGTATGATGCCTTACCCAAGGCATTGCATCCACATCAGTTTAATTACGCAGCATACCTTAAAAAGCAATATGTGTACCAACAAATTCGCACAGCATCTCCTTATTTCTTTAGATTTGAGAATTCAACAAGATCTTTATTGGGTATAGCAGCAAGTTTCCGAAGTTATATTCAAAAACAATTGCGACATTATGGTTTTACAGGAGAAACCTACGCTGTATTTAATGCATTAGTGCTTGGAGAGCGAACAGGCTTATCTAGTGCAGTTAGAACACAGTATGCCAATGCTGGTGCTATTCATATTTTAGCTGTTTCGGGACTCCATGTAGGGATTATTTTAGGACTACTGAGTTTTCTTTTTAAACCTTTAGAACGCATCCCCAAAGGTCGATGGATTAAGACGATGCTGCTCTTGTTGTTGTTATGGGCTTTTGCTTTTGTAGTAGGTTTGTCACCATCGGTGGTTAGAGCGGTTACAATGTTTAGCGCTGTGGCTATTGGTCTTTCTTTTCAACAAAAACCTCAGGTACTTCAAGCCTTGATTATTTCGCTTTTTGTATTACTATTATGCAAGCCTTTGTTTCTTTTTGATGTTGGTTTTCAGTTGAGTTATTTGGCTGTATTTGCTATTGTATTATTTCAACCTATACTTCAACAACTTTGGAAGCCTAAAGCCCTGCTTTTAAAAAGCATATGGCAGTTGATTACCGTTTCCCTTGCTGCTCAGTTAGGTGTATTTCCTGTGAGCTTGTTTTATTTTCATCAGTTTCCGGGCTTATTTATGGTGTCTAACATAGTGATTCTTCCCTTGCTGGGAATCTTATTAGCTGGAGGAATATTTGTAATTACCCTAGCATGTTTTGAAGTGCTTCCCCAATTTCTTGCCGACGGATATGGTTATTGTATTGAGTTGCTCAATACTTTTGTAGCTTTTGTAGCACAGCAAGAGGACTTTTTAATTGCTGACATTACTTTTTCCTTGCCTTCGGTTTTTATGTACTATGGAGTATTGCTATTGTTTTATTTCACGTTTAGGTTTAAAAAGACCAAACTATTACTGTATAGTTTAGCTGGGGTAATCTGTATTCAAGCCTATGGGTTGTATCGTGATTTTCGTAGAGATGCAACAGCGCAAATGATTGTTTTTCACAAATCGAGCACTACACTTGTAGGTTTTCAGCATGGAACCTCTTTATTGTTGTATAGTACTGTTAATTCTGAAATTCTAAAGGGCTTTGTGCCTTTACAAAGTTATTGTATTGGAGAAGACCTTACCCCCGTAATTACCAACTCGGTTCCGAACGTATTTGTCTATGCAAATACTCCTTTTTTGGTGATTGATAGCCTTGGGGTGTATCCTCATGAGTTTATGCCTAACGGAATAGTATTGCTTAGTCAAAATCCGCCGATACATGTAGCGCGTATGATAGATCTTATAAAACCATCTCTAATTGTTGCAGATGGTTCAAATTATAGGTCCACTATTCAACTGTGGAAACAGACCTGTGCTTTGCGAAGTATTGATTTTTGGTACACAGGTACCCAAGGAGCCTTTGTATACAACAATAAGTTTAGGGAGTAATATTGCTTTTAAACCCTTTTTGAAAGTCGGCCCAAGAAACGGTTTTGTATTTTTCTTCTCCGAAGAAGTACAGTACTTTTTCCATGATTTTAGGGTCTAAATATCCTGGAATTCTGTCCAGCAATTCTTGCTTTTCATTCATGATTACTGTGGTAGGATAGCTTAATTTTCCGTTGAGTAAGGCCGCAGCAAACTCATGATATCCTCTTCTTCCACTACTTTTAAAGGTAAAGGTGTAATTCTTAAAAATAATATCTTTTTTCCCTTCTCCATCGAGTTTTACAGCATAGTATTTTTTGTTGATATAGTCTATGATGACTTTATTAGAGTAGGTGTTAGCATCCATACGTTTACACCAGCCACACCAGTCTGTATACACATCGAAAAGAATAGGTTTTGGTTTTTTTTCGTTTAGAGCTAGAGCCTCTTCTACAGTTACCCACTGAATCTCTTGAGCGCTAAGATTCAATACATTTAAAAAAAGCGCTATGAGTATACTATTTTTCATCTTGGGGTACTGTTATTTTGATATGTTGCTAAAATACAAAAAATAAAAAGCACCTTTAGGTGCTTTTTATGGTAAACGAGGATATTACTATTATCGTATTCCGTGCATTAATTTTTTGATGATGGGTTGTGCAAGTATAGCTAATGCTGCAATAGCAAATGAAACAATGGCTAACATCCAGAAGAAATAACTTATACCGTTTGTTTCGGCAATTTGTTCTACATATTCTCCAAACATACCTGCGCCTTTCATTCCTATAGCCACAGCTAAGTACCATACCCCAAACATAAAGGCAATCATTCTAGCTGGTACAAGTTTACTTACATACGATAACCCAACAGGGGAGATACACAGTTCTCCCATGGTATGAAATAAGTAGACGAGTATTAACCAAATCATACTTACTGCAGCTGTTTCTGCACCAGGTTCAATTCCATTAGCACCAAAGGCAACGGCTACCATACCTAAAGCCAATAAGATCATTCCTATACCATACTTAACGTTTGCACTTGGGTTGTATTTGCTTTCCCATACTTTTGAAAATAATGGTGCTAGCGTAATAATAAATAAAGAGTTTAAGGTATTAAACCAAGTGGCTGGTACTTCGGTAAGGGGTACTGTTACCGGTTCTATTTTTAGGAATTGTAAAGTGTTGTCTGAGAGCGATAAATACCCTGCAGTGTAGTAGTCTTTAGCTAGCATCCATAAGGCAATTGCCCAAATGATGACAAAGCTAATACTCAATAACACATTAGCTAAAGTATAAGTCTTAAACGTTTTTCTAAACAACATATACATTACCCAATTGATGATGACCAAAGGAACTATGGTCATTAATGAGTTGATGATTAAAAACACCAAACTTGAATTTCCAGTCAATACCCTATCGGTATATTTACTAGCAAATACGGTTAAACTGTTCGGGGCTTGTTCGAAAATAGCCCAAAAGAATATTGTAATAAATGCAAAAAAGGTTACTGCTATGAGTTTGTCTCGAGTAATTTTTGAATATTGAGATAATCGGTACACCAATAAAATGATGAATAGGATTAAGGCGGTTAAAATAGCCACACTATTACCTTCTAATCCTAGAAATGAGAAGTCGAACATATTAAAGTTGCCTTCAGAAATTTTAGTAGCAGGAGAATTGATCAACCACATCATCCCTAAAACGGCAGATACTCCAATGATAATTTTTTGCCAGCTAGCAAACGGCACTCTTTTATCGTTATCTAAAGCTTCAGCAGAGGTTTTGGTGTTTTTAACGGGTTTTAATCCAATGGTGCCAAAGATACTTCTCGAGAGCCAAAACTGAAGTGTTCCTAAAAACATAAAGATACCGGCAAGACCAAATCCGTAACCCCAACCTACTTTTTCACCCAGGTATCCACAAAGTAAAATACCAAAGAAAGCACCCGCATTTACGCCCATATAAAAAATGGTATAGGCACCATCTTTTTTCTCGGGTCTGTGTTGATACATTTCTGAGATAATAGAAGTCATATTAGGTTTAAAAAAACCATTTCCGAATACTAATAATCCTAAACCGAGATAAATAGAGAAGGTAGTTTCAAACGCCATTGAAAAATGACCAAGTGTCATTAAGGCAGCACCTAAAACAATGGCCCATCTAAACCCGATAATTTTATCGGCAAAATATCCGCCTAGCATGGTTGATAAATAGACCAAACCTACATAGGTTCCAAAGAGTGAAGATGCTGTTGCTTGTTCCCAACCCCAGCCTCCATTGAGTATAGGAGCCATAAAAAACAGCACCAGTAAAGAGCGCATTCCATAAAAGGAAAAGCGTTCCCACATCTCTGTAAAAAACAAAACGAATAAACCGGCAGGATGTCCTATAACTCTATCTTCAAATAAATGATCGGTTGAATTGCTCATAATAATAGTATTAAAATTGTCTGTTGATTTTAGTGAACGTTACCCATTAATTTTTTCATAAGTGGAGAGAATAGTAAAACTATTGCTCCCGCACCTAAAGCGTACATGGCAATCAAATGAAAGCCATAGGTGTATACTGTTAGGGTATCAAAGCCACCTACATTTTTATCGGTACTTTCTATGGCTAATTGTTTTCCAATAAAACCTACGATTTGAAATGCAAAGGCCGAAGATAAAAACCAAACCCCCATCATAAAAGCCACAATGTTTTTGGGCGAAAGGTCTGTTATTTTAGATAATCCTACAGGGGACATAAATAATTCACCAATCGATAAAATAAAATACATCACTAATAAATACACAAAAGGAACCATTCCATTTTCATCTGCACTCCCACCACTTAACGATAGAATATAAAAGCATAAACCAGCAAAAAGTAAGCCTAGACCAAATTTATAGGGAGTTCTCGGATTTAAGCCTTTTTTTGCTAAATACCCCCATAGTAGTGAAATTGGTATTGCAAGTGCAATAATAAACATTGAGTTGAGCGAATTTGTTTGTGCTGCCGACATGATACCGTCTAATGCGACATTTCTAGCCGCAAATAAGGTAATTACACTTCCAGATAATTCATGAAAACCCCAGAACAAGGTCATAAAGAACGTAATTAATACGGCCATAATGAGTTTCTTTCTTGCATCGGCATTTAGTTTAATCATTATATATGCCAAATACCCTAAAACGGCAAAGCCAATAAATTTAAAAATACCACTTACATAGTTTTGTTGCCAAGAAGCCAATAAATAGGCGATTACAGGTGCACACAAAAAGGATATAATTGGAATTAATGTTTTTTGAGGAACCCCTAAGATCTTCTTCTCATACACTTCTAGATTTGGAGGAAGTCCTTTGTCGCCAAAGACATTCTTTTTAATTCCACTCCAAAAGAAGATTAGCCCAGTTAACATTCCTATTCCCGCTAAACCAAAGCCGTAATGGTACCCATATTTTATGGCTAACCAACCGCATAAAAGCGGTGCTACAAAACCACCAATGTTTATTCCCATATAAAAAATAGTGAAACCAGAATCTTTTCTTACATCTCCTTCTTTATATAGTGCCCCCACAAAAGTGGAGATGTTTGGTTTAAAAAAACCATTTCCTACTACAATAAATGCTAAGGCTAAAAAGAAGGCAATGTCATTTTCAATGGCCAACACAAAATGTCCTAAAGCCATAAGTATACCTCCTAGAAAGATAGAACTCCTCATTCCTAAAATTTTATCAGAAATTTGACCTCCAATCACTGTTGAGGCGTATACTAAAGAACCATAAGAAGCATATACAACGGCAGTTGCAACATCTCTTTCGGCAATAGCTTCAAATATTTTATTAACCATATATAAGGTTAATAATGCTCTCATTCCATAGAAGCTAAAACGCTCCCATAGTTCTGCAAAGAATAAATAAAACAGTCCTTGAGGATGTCCGAATAATTGTTTTTCTGATTGATCTATCGTTTGATTTGACATAATACGGATTCTTATAGTTGTTAAATGTTGAGTGTAGTTTCTTTAGTTTCAGTTTTATAAAGTGTGTTGATGGAGTGTATTGTATTACAAGCGGGGGATGAGATGATGCTTGCTACTGCTACTCGTTTTTTCATCAATGTATCTGAATTTAATAATAGATTGCCAAGTTTACGGAAAAATCAGCAAAAAATGGTTCAAAAAATTATAAATCTTGAATAGTAGTGTGTGTTTTAAGCGATTCAATTATCTTTGTTTTCAATTACAAATAGAACAGTAAATGTCACAAATTGTTTCTGGATTTTCAAGACTTTCCAAAGATGAAAAAATAAGTTGGTTAGTAGCGAATTACTTTAATAACAACCAAGAGGTTGTCGCCCTTTTGAAAAACTATTGGAATGAAGACCAGCAACTACAACAACTCCACGACGATTTTATAGAAAATACCCTAACTAATTTTTACATGCCTTTTGGAGTTGCTCCAAATTTTAGTATTAACGATAGGCTGTATACTATTCCAATGGTTATTGAAGAAAGCTCCGTTGTAGCTGCAGCATCTTTAGTAGCAAAGTATTGGAGTACAAGAGGAGGCTTTAAAACAAGCGTTATTTCAACCACTAAAATTGGCCAAGTACATTTTATGTTTGAGGGTTCTTTTGATACGCTTCAAACGTATTTTGCTGAACAAAAAAGTGCTTTATTGGAGGCCACAGCTTCAATCACCCAAAAGATGGAAAAAAGGGGTGGTGGAATTTTAGATATTGAATTACGCGACAAAACAACTAGCTTGGCTAATTATTATCAACTACATGTTACTTTTGAGACGGTAGACTCCATGGGGGCTAATTTTATCAACTCGTGTTTAGAAGCCATTGCAAAAACTTTTAGAAACGATCAAATAGAAATAGTGATGAGTATTCTCTCTAACTATGTTCCAGAGTGTTTGGTTCGCGCTGAGGTGAGTTGTCCTATTGAAGATTTAGGAGGTCAAAATCCACATAAGTTTGCAGAGAAATTTCATCAAGCAGTTCAAATTGCCGCTGTAGAGCCATACAGAGCGGTAACACATAATAAAGGAATTATGAATGGTGTTGATGCCGTTGTACTAGCTACAGGAAATGACTTTAGAGCCATTGAGGCTGGAGTTCATGCCTATGCCGCCAAAGACGGAAAGTATACCAGTTTATCGCATTGTAGTATCGATGATGGGATCTTTACGTTTTGGATTGAGCTTCCCTTAGCACTAGGAACCGTGGGTGGACTGACCTCTTTACATCCGATGTCGAAGTTTTCATTAACATTACTACAAAATCCATCAGCAAAAGAATTAATGCAAATTATTGCTGCTGCCGGATTGGCTCAAAATTTCGGAGCACTAAGAGCTTTAACAACCAAGGGAATTCAGCATGGTCATATGAAAATGCATTTGATGAATATCCTAAATCAGTTAGGAGCTAATACTACCGATAAGGAAACTGTAATCGCCTATTTTCAAGATAAAACAGTTTCGCATAGTGCTGTAGTGACCTATTATAATGCACTTAGAGAACAAAAGTTGCTGTAAACGCTAGAACTTTAACTATGATACCTGACACTTCTTTTGCCACTCCAATTTTTAAAAGTTATAGTCATGGTAAACTATTACTTACTGGAGATTATGTGGTATTAGATGGAGCTTTTGCACTAGCATTACCTACCAAATTTGGTCAAGATTTAGTGGCTTATCCACTTCAAGAATCTGTATTGATCTGGGAAAGTTATACAAACACCAAATCATGTTGGTTCACCGCAACCTTTACATTACCTAATCTACGTTTAACATCGGCAACCTTTTCTTCTGAATCAGAGGGTAGTGCAGAATTTATTGCGGAAACCTTACAAGGAATTCTTTTAGAAGCGAAAAAACTAGCTCCTCCTTTTTTAACCGATGCTACTGGATATCTTGTAACAACAACTTTAGAATTCCCGAGAGATTGGGGTTTAGGAAGCTCGTCTACCTTACTTAACAATATTGCGAATTGGGCAAAAATAGATGCGTATACATTACTTTGGAATTCATTTTCTGGTAGCGCCTACGATATTGCTTGCGCACAACACAGTACCCCAATTTTATATCAGTTGACAGATGGACAGCCAACATCAACACCTGTTGTTTTTAATCCTCAGTTTGCTACTCAATTGTTTTTTGTTCACCTGAATCAAAAACAAAATAGTAGAGAAGGAATAGCTCGATATACAGAAAACCGAAAACATAATACAGAGGTCATTACTCGAGTTTCTGAGATTGCTCAAGAAATGATTCAATCAAAAACCATAAGTGAGTTTGAAGGTCTTTTAAATGAACACGAACAACTTATTGCCGAGCTTATTCAACTCGAGCCAGTACAAAAGCGGTTATTTCCAGATTATTTTGGAACCGTTAAAAGTTTAGGCGCTTGGGGAGGGGATTTTGTTTTGGTAACGGGCAACGAACACACCCCCTCATATTTTAAGCAAAAAGGCTTTTCAACTATTCTGCCGTTTAAGGAAATGGTGTTGAGTATGGAGTACTAATTAAGCGGAATCGTTATGAAAAAAGTAATCGTCATTGGTGGAGGTGCAGCAGGTTTTTTTGCTGCGATTAACGCTAAGGAGATGAATCCATCACTCGATATTACCATCCTCGAAAAGGGAAAAGAAGTTCTGCAAAAAGTGAAAATTTCAGGCGGTGGACGATGCAATGTAACTCATGCCTGTTTTGATCCTAAAGAATTGGTTGGCTATTACCCTAGAGGAGCAAAAGAATTGCTAGGACCCTTTCATCAATTTATGACAGGTGACACATTTGAGTGGTTCGAACAGAACGGAATTCCATTGAAGATTGAAGCAGATCATCGTGTTTTTCCAATATCTAATTCCTCACAAAGCATTATCCAATGTTTTTTACAAAAAACAAAAGAGTTGGATATTCCTGTGTTAAAAAATCACGGGGTACTCTCAGTTAAAAAAAGTGGAGCTACATGGGTAGTAAACACAAAAGACCAAGAGTTTACTTGCGATGTTGTGATCGTGGCAGCAGGGAGTAGCCAGAAAACTTGGAACTTGTGCGAGTCTTTGGGTCATACCATTGTGCCTCCAGTACCCTCCTTATTTACGTTTAACATTAAGGATGCTAGACTAAAAGACCTCTTAGGTATTGCTCTACCAAATGCTACAGTGTCTATACAAGACACAACCCTAGAAGCCTCTGGTCCATTATTGATTACCCACTGGGGTATGAGTGGTCCTGCGGTACTTAAGCTTTCGGCTTTTGGAGCTCGACTTTTAGCAGAAAAAAACTATGAATATACTGTTGAGGTAAATTGGTTGTCTAGACCTACCGATAAGATTTTGAATGTACTTCTCAATCTAAAGAAAAAGCAACCGAGAAAACACGTCAGTCTTAGATCTCCTTTTGAGGATATTCCGAAACGATTATGGGAGCGTTTTGTAATTGCTGCACAGATTCAATCCATACAGAATTGGGCAGATCTATCAAATACTCAACTAGAAGCATTGGCATGGCAGTTAACCAAAGGAGTCTTTAATGCAAAAGGAAAAAGCACTTTTAAAGAAGAGTTTGTGACTGCTGGGGGGATCGATTTAAAAGAGATTAACTTTAAACGATTTGAAAGCAAAGTACATTCCAATCTATTTTTTATAGGAGAAGTTCTAAATATTGATGCGGTTACTGGTGGATTTAATTTTCAGAATGCCTGGACGGGTGGTTGGATTTGTGCTCAGGCTATTGCACAAGAATTAAGCTAACTCCCCTCGATGTGGTTTTAGCGCATCTCTAAAGGTTTTCATTTGGGCTTCATCTACCACTACAAACGCAGTACACAACATCGGGTTAATAGCATTGATGTCTATTTGATGATATGGTAGTTGTTCTATTGCAGTAAATTCTTTTAGGTGAATTACATGATGTTTAGCAGTAGCCAAAGCATCTGGTCCTCTAAAATCCCAAATAAGTTTTATTTTACGGTTCATAAGTTCTATTCTTTTTCAAAGGTAAATAATTCTATCTTTGCACCGTAAATATCTTATCCATTGAATACAGCACAATTTATCCCTAGTTCACTTCAATATGTCCTAGAAGATTATAATACTACTTGGAAAACCCCGAGTAATATTGCTTTGGTAAAGTATTGGGGAAAAACAGATCCTCAATTGCCTAAGAATGCATCTATTAGTTTTACGCTATCAGAAAGTCATACGATTACTCAGATAGAGTTCAAAAAAAAGGAAGTTAAAACAGGTATTGATTTTGAGTTGTATTTTGAAGGAAAAAAGAAGGACGCATTTACCCCTAAAATTGCAACATTTTTTGAGCGAATCCTAGACTATTGTCCATATTTAGAAGCATATGAATTAACGATTAAATCGTCTAATTCATTTCCTCACAGTAGTGGTATAGCGTCTTCTGCAAGTGGTATGAGTGCGATTGCCATGTGTCTTATGAGTCTAGAACAGGCGCTGAGTCCCGCTCCATTGACCACTGCATTTATGTATAAAAAGGCTTCTTTTTTAGCCCGACTAGGTTCTGGAAGTGCAAGCAGAAGTATTGAAGGACCTTTGGTAGTGTGGGGAGCGCATAAAGCAATTCCTGGGAGCTCAGACCTTTTTGGGGTGCCATTTACAGAAGACATTCATCCAATATTTCACGATTTTCAAGATACCATTCTGTTGGTAGATAAAGGTGAAAAACAAGTTAGTAGCACGGTTGGACATCAGTTAATGTATGATCACCCGTATGCCGAACAACGTTTTAAACAAGCAAATGATAATCTAGCAACCTTGGTTGCCCACATGCAAAATGGGGCCATAGAGGCCTTTATGGAATTGGTAGAAAGCGAAGCGTTAACACTACATGCCATGATGTTGACGAGTACTCCTTATTTTATTTTGATGAAGCCTAATACTCTTGAGATTATTAATGCAATTTGGAGGTTTAGACAAGAGACGCAAGCAAAAGTTTGCTTTACACTAGATGCTGGTGCTAATGTTCATGTATTATATCCAAAATCTGATGCTGAAAGCGTCTTGGCTTTTATCAAAAGTGACCTGGCAAAGTACTGTCAAAAAAATCAGTATATTTGCGATAGTGTGGGTTTAGGAGCCCAAAAGCTATAAGACAATCATGTCCTTTATAAAAAAACATATACTACTACTCTTTGTATGCTGTAGCCTATTTTTTATGGCTTCTGCTATAGGGCAAAACACACAATGGTTTGATGCTGAATATGCACTCACTTCGAGAGATAAAGCCATATACTACAGACCTATGCCGAAAAAAACAGGCGATTCGTATTATATTATAGATTACTACAAAAACGGCAATAAATACCGAGAAGGTAAAGCCAAAAGTTATCAATTAGTGCAAGAAAAATTTGATGGTTTAGTACTGTATTTTTTTAAAAACGGAGTTGTTTCAGAAAAAATAAATTTCTCAAATGGTGTTAAAGAAGGTCCATACGCTGGGTATTATGAAAGTGGAGATTTAAGGGAGGATGGCGCTTTTTTGTATAACAAACGCGAAGGTAACTGGAGAGTGTTTTACAAAAACGGAAAAATTAAATCAAAAGGTAAATATAGAGAAGGAGAAAAGGTAGGTGTTTGGAAGACTTTTTACAAAAACGTATACTAAATAACTCATTAATACATTTTTATACCGTAAATTTGTAATTGAAATTAATTACCTGAAATGAAAGGTCCATTGTTTTACGCAAAAATATTGCTATTTGGAGAATACGGAATCATTAAAGATTCTAAAGGATTAGCCATACCGTTTAATACCTACCGAGGTGCTTTAAAATCGGCAACCAATCTTACTGGTGAGGCCTTAAAATCGAATCAGCGTCTGTACAATTACCTTCATTATTTACAAGAACTTTCATCACCTTTAGTCTCGTTCGATTTAAATGCTTTTAAAGCGGATCTTGAAAAAGGGTTGTATTTCGACTCTTCAATTCCTCAAGGATATGGAGTAGGAAGTTCGGGTGCATTAGTTGCTTCAATCTACGATAAATATGCAACAGGTAAAATTACAGTTTTAGAGAATCTAACGCGAGACAAACTATTAACACTTAAGGAAATATTTGCCTTAATGGAATCGTTCTTTCATGGTAAAAGCTCTGGTTTAGATCCCCTAAATAGCTATTTGAGCCTTCCTATACTAATCAATTCTAAAACTCATATAGAGCCTGCTGGTATTCCTTCACAAAAAGAAGGTAAGGGAGCAGTATTCTTACTCGATTCTGAGCAAATTGGAGAAACCGCTCCAATGGTAAATATCTTTATGGATAAAATGAAGAATGAAGGGTTTAGAAAAATGATTGATGAAGAGTTTGCTAAATATACCGATGCGTGTATTGATGACTTTTTGCATGGTAATGTAAAGTCGTTGTTTGGTAATGTTAAGCACTTGTCTAAGTTAGTGTTAAAGAATTTCAAGCCCATGATACCCACTGCGTTTCACAAGGTTTGGGAGCAAGGAATTACGTCTAATGATTACTATCTAAAATTATGTGGTTCAGGTGGAGGGGGCTATATGCTAGGCTTTACTGAAGATTTCGAAAAAGCAAAAGAATCATTAAAAGGATACAAGGTAGAATTGGTATATCGTTTTTAGAATAGCCTATGAGCAATTCTAAAGTATCCATAATTCACAAATTTTTTAGTCTACTTTCTGTTATTAGAGGATACAATCTACTGGTCCTTATTGTAGCGCAATACTTAGCCGCTATTTTTATTTTCTCTCCCGAAAAATCTTTGCGTTTTGTATTGCTAGACATGCATCTTCACTATATAGTTTTAGCAACCGTTTGTGTGGTTTCTGGGGGGTACATTATCAATAATTTTTATGATACCAAACTAGATAAAATTAATAGACCTATAAAAGCTTCTATAGATGGTTTTATAAAACAGGAGACTAAACTTTCTCTGTATTTCTTTTTAAACTTTACGGGGTTTCTGTTTGGAGTTTTTGTTTCTACAAGAGCGGCCCTTTTTTTCTCTGCATATATTTTTGGTATTTGGTTCTATTCACATAAGTTAAAGCGGTATCCTTTCACAGGTTCCATCTCTGCAGCCGTATTAAGTATTCTTCCCTTTTTTGCAATTTTTGTTCATTTTAGAAACTTCTCAAAAATCATTTTTGTACATGCTGCCTTCTTATTTCTAGTGCTCTTAGTTCGTGAATTGATTAAAGATTTAGAAGCAATAAAGGGAGCGATAGCCAACAACTATATTACGTTTCCTGTGGCCTATGGAGAAAAGAACACGAAATTACTGTGTATATTTCTACTGGTCTTAACTACATTTCCAGTAGGTTTTTTGTTGACGTACTCTGCTTTAGGCTATATGCAGTATTACTTTTATTTAGCCATGATGGTCTTAATTTTTATTGGCGTTTATTTATGGAAATCTCAAACCAAAAAACAATATATTCTATTACATAACATTCTTAAAATATTATTGCTTATTGGAATTGTAAGTATGTTGTTTATAGATCCGTCTTTATTATTAGAGAAAGTAATTGATAAATTACAGTAGCAATAAAATTTGAGCTAACTTTGCCCAAAATTTTAACATGAAATCAAATAAAAACTCGTCGAGAGGACGACATGCCAGCAAAGGCAATCCTCCCAAAAGCAATGCTCCAAAAAGCAGAGCGCCTAAAAAAGAATACAAAAAAATAAAACCAAGTCAACCTACAGATGTTGGAGGTATTCGATTAAACAAATACATTTCAAACTCAGGAGTCTGCTCACGTAGAGAAGCAGATACTTATATAGAGCAAGGAAGTGTTACGGTTAATGGTAACTTAGTCACCGAAATGGGTTATAAAGTTCAACCAAATGACATTGTTCGTTTTGATGGTTCTTCTATTTCACCTGAAAAGAAACGCTATATTTTATTAAATAAGCCCAAAAATTACATTACGACTATGGAAGACGACCGTGGCAGGAAAACCGTAATGGAGTTGGTTGCTAATGCTTCTCAAGAGCGCGTTTATCCTGTTGGAAGATTAGATCGAAATACCACAGGATTATTATTGTTTACTAACGATGGTGATCTTGCTAAAAAACTAACACATCCAAAGCACAATGTTCGTAAACTGTATCATGCTTCATTGGATAAAAAATTAGATTTAAAAGACTTACACAAGCTTCAGGGTGACGTAATTATTGAAGGCAGAAAGGTGTTTATTGACGCTGTTTCTTATGTAGAAGGAGAGTCAAAAACTGAAGTAGGTATAGAAATTCATTCTGGGAGAAACCGTATTGTTCGTAAAATATTTGAACATGTAGGGTATAAAGTAATCAAGTTAGATCGAGTTATTTTTGCTGGGTTAACCAAGAAAAATTTGCCAAGAGGACGATGGAGAGACTTAACCACTCAAGAAGTAAATACCCTTCAAATGTTATAATATAGAAATCCTACACCTGCAGGATTTTTTAGTTTAACTGTTTTCTAAAACAAAAAAGCCCAAACATCTGTTTGGGCTTTTGATGGTGGTGCCTCCAGGAATCGAACCAGGGACACAAGGATTTTCAGTCCTTTGCTCTACCAACTGAGCTAAGGCACCATCTCTTTAGCGGTCGCAAATATAAAGCGAGTTTTTCAATT
>CBFHVY010000043.1:0-15631 GCA_965659555.1 Flavobacteriaceae bacterium | reverse complement strand
TACAGATGATTGGAAATTGTTTCAAGAAGCATTCAATAATGCCGATAAAGATTTCTTAAAAAAGGTAAAAACCAAACATCCTTCATTAACTCCAAACGACCTAAGACTTTGTGCATATCTTAGGTTAAATCTATCCTCAAAAGAGATAGCACCCCTACTCAATATCTCTCCAAGAAGTGTTGAAGTAAAACGATATCGATTGCGTAAAAAAATGAATTTATCGCACGATTCGAGCTTAACAAACTACATCTTGGAAATTTAAAACCCCTACAACTTTTAATTTTAACACAACATTACCACAACATTTTAGATATTTTAAAATGTTAAAATTCATCAAACCCCTATAAAATATAGGTTTACACCTTTAAAGATTGAATAATTGTGATGTATGTTTTTTGTTGTGTATTTTTTTATCAAATTCTTATGTTTTAAGGTTAGTTTTAAACAAAATAATAAAATCTTAATTTATGAGAAGTCTCATTTTAGTTATTACACTAACATTTTGCTCCTTCGTTGCAAGTGCACAAGACATCACCGTTAAAGGTGTTGTTACCGATGCAAAAACAGGAGAGACCCTTCCGGGAGTTAGTGTAACTGTCAAAAATTCAACGAAAGGTGATACAACCGATTTCGATGGAAACTACACATTAACTAATGTCCCTAAAGGGTCTACATTAGTATTTAGCTACTTAGGTTTCACCACCAAAGAAGTAGTAGCCAACCAAACAACAATAAACGTTGCTCTTAGCGAAAGTGCCGAGAGACTCGATGAAATTGTAGTTATTGGATATGGTTCACAACGAAAGAAAGAAGTTACTGGAGCAGTTTCGGTAGTTTCTAGTCAATCGATTGAGGAATTAAAACCAACACGTATTGAACAAGCATTACAAGGACAAGTAGCTGGGGTAAACATTACCTCATCATCTGGTGCTCCTGGTGCTGGGCTAAACATTAGAATTAGAGGTATCTCTACAAACGGAAATAACAATCCATTAATCTTATTAGATGGTAACGTTATTGAAGACCTAAGTGTTGTAAACCCATCAGATATTGAATCTATTAACGTATTAAAAGATGCAACTGCTGGTATTTATGGTGTAAGAGGTGCAAACGGGGTTATTTTAATTAAAACGAAAACCGGTAGAAAAAACACCGATTATAAGTTTAATTTAAATATGTATGCTGGTTTTCAACAAACCACCAGAAAGATTCCGTTATTAAACGCCACTGAATATGCCCTTCTTGCCAATGAAGCTTATGGAGCAAATGGTGAAGCTTTACCATTCTCTAACATCTTATCTTTAGGTCAAGGAACAGACTGGCAAAATGAAGTGTTTGAAACAGCGCCTATTTCTAGTGCTGATTTAACCATTTCTAAAGGAACAGAAAAATCTACCTACTCTTTAGGAGTTGCCTTTTTAGATCAAGACGGTATTGTTGGTGGAGATAAAGCAAACTTTAATAGACGTACTGCTCGTTTTAGTTACAGTACTGAAATCTTAAAAGGATTAAACTTTACTTCATCTTCAATCTACACCAATACCAATAGAAAAGGATTAGCAGAAAATGCTCTAGGATCTGTATTATTCAATGCCTTAAACATGCCCGCTAATCTTCCAGTATATACCAACGGGGATTATACATTAGCTCCTATTACAGGAGTAGGTATTGAGGTTATTAACCCAGTAGCACAAGCAGCCAATACCTTTAACAGAACATGGGTTAACAAATTTGCTGGAAGCTATGGATTAAACTATGCTGTTAACGATTACCTAAGTGTAGAATCTAGAATCCAGTTTAACTACGCTACCGTTAATACTAAAGTATTTGTTCCTGAACAATTCTATGGAAATGGCAAAGTATTTAACCAAGAGCTTTCTTCGGTTTCTTCGGTACAGCAAACGTATAAGGATTATACCTATGATGCTTTTGTAAAATACGAGAGAACCTTTAATGAAGACCATGATGTTAAACTATTATTAGGTACTTCAGTAATTAGAGCGCAAGGAATCAATGATGAGAACCTTCAAAGCTTTAATGTGGCAGGTACAGATTTAAATACTGCCAATATTCAAGTAGGTGCTCAAGACAACTTAGCATTAAGCAACAACCCAAGACAATTTTTCGATAGCCGATTATTATCGTACTTCTCAAGATTTCAATATAGCTATAAAGGAAAATATTTGCTTTCTGGGGTAATAAGACGTGATGGGTCGTCAAACTTTGGACCCGCAAATAAATTCGGATACTTCCCAACAGCATCTGTTGGATGGATTGCTTCTGAAGAAAAGTTTATGGAAAAATTAGACTTCATTGACTTGTTTAAAGTAAGAGCAAGTTACGGGGTTATAGGTAACGATAGAATTGGAAGCTTTGGTTTCGTTTCTTTAGTTACTGGTGAAGGTACGTATGTATTTAACGACCAATTAACCTTTGGTACTGCTTTAGGAGCTATTTCTAACCCTGAAATTAGATGGGAAAAACAAAAACCATTCGATATTGGTGTAGACATAGGCTTATTTAATAAAGTAGATATTACAGTAGATTACTTTAATAAGAAAACCGAAGACTTATTATTAAACCCACAAGTATCGGGAATCCTAGGGGTAGGAGCTCCTGGATCTGCAGGACCAGTAGTTAACGCTGGATCTGTAGAAAACAAAGGGGTAGAATTCTCTATCGGATATCGTGACCAAATTGGTGATGACTTTAACTTTAACGTAAACTATAACTTTACAACCATAGACAACAATGTACTGTTTGTAGGTAGTGAAAGTGGTGTTTTAGTTGGAGGATCATTTGGCGTTGGACAAGAGCCACCATCTAGAATGGAAGCTGGTTTCCCAATTGGATATTTCTACGGATTTAAAACCGCAGGTCTTTTCCAAACACAAGGAGAAATCGACAATGCACCAACACAAACTAATGCAGCACCTGGAGATTTGCGTTTTGTAGATGTAAATGGCGATGGTGTAATTAACAACGATGACAAAACCTATATTGGAGATCCTATTGCAGATATTACAATGGGTCTAAACTTAGGATTTAACTATAAGAACTGGGATTTTAACGCCTATGCCTTTGCTTCTATTGGAAACGAAATCGTAAGAAACTACGAAAGAAACCAACCCTTAACAAACAAGCCATCATACTATTTAGACAGATGGAGAGGTTTAGGAACAAGCAATACTTTCCCAAGAGTAACTACAGGAGCTACAGGTAATAACTTATTCTCTGACTTCTATGTAGAAGATGGTTCATTCTTAAGAATCCAAAACATTCAGTTAGGATATACTTTAAATGAAGACAAAGCAAAAAAATTAAACTTCGAAAAAGTTAGATTTTACGTAACTGCACAAAATATATTAACGCTTACTAAATACAAAGGTTACGATCCAACCACATCAAATGGAAATCCAATTGGTGGAGGGATCGATCAAGGATTCTATCCAAACCCTAAAACGTTTTTATTTGGCTTAAATGTTAATTTTTAATACTTAAAACATGAAAAAATTCAACATAAAATTTCTGATTAATGCATTACTACTACTAACCCTAACGATGGGGTGTAGTGATGACTTTGTGGATGTAGCATCACAAGCAGAAAACTCTGAAGACTATTTTAACACAGAGGAAGACTATCAAAACGCTTTAATTGGTGCGTATGACCTATTACAAGCTTCTTACCTTAACGTAATGTTAGGTGAAATTGCATCAGACAACACCTTATCGGGTGGTGAAAATGCAACCGATGTTATCGGTATTCAAGAAGTAGACGACATGATTCACACTCCAGTAAATCAACAATTGAGAGATATTTGGAGCTGGATGTTTGCAGGTGTAAACAGAGCCAACTACATTTTAGAATTTCAAGACAAAACAGATTTTACTGGTAAAAATGAAGTGATTGCTCAGGCACGTTTTTTAAGAGCCTATTACTATTTTGAATTAGTAAAATGGTTTGGAGATGTGCCGTTAGTAGTAGATAAGCGAATCTTATTTGGTGATCAATTTACCGTAGACAGAACTCCTAAAACCGAAGTGTATGCTCAAATTGAGCAAGACTTACAGTTTGCTGCAGACAACTTACCCTATATTCAAGCTGAAACCGGTAGAGTAACAAAAGGAGCTGCACAAGCGTTATTAGGAAAAGCCTATTTATATCAAAACAAATTTACTGAGGCAGCTGCTGTTTTAGAAAACTTGATACAAAATGGCCCACACGATTTAGTACCTTATAATGAATTCCAGGATTTATTTGAGCACAACTATGAAAACAGTATAGAATCTGTATTCGAAGTGCAGTACTCAGAATTAGAAGGAGCAGGATTTGGATGTCTTCAGTGTAGTGAAGGAAACGTTGCTGTTGGATTTAGCGGTGTACGTAACTACGAAGGACCAGACTTTACCTCAGGGTTTAGTTTCAATGTTCCAGTACAAGAATTAGTAGATGCTTTTGAGGCTGGAGATTCAAGAATAGATGTTGCCATTTTAGACATCGATGCTTGGGCTGCACAAACAGGAGCTACATTTACTACAGGATACGAGCACACAGGATACTTCAACAGAAAGTACATTCCTAGATTAAGAAGCTCAAGTGCACAAGGTGACCGTAACCTTACCAATCCAAACAACTATAGAGCGATTCGTTATGCAGATGTTCTTTTAATGGCTGCTGAAGCTTATAACAGAGGATCTATTGACGATACTAAAGCGCAATTGTACTTAAACATGGTACGTAGACGTGCTTTTGGAGATTTATTACACGATGTAACTGCAACAGGTTCTTCATTAACAACAGCGATCTACAATGAAAGAAGAGTAGAGTTAGCAGGAGAAGGACATCGTTTCTTTGACTTAGTAAGAACCGGAACAGCGGCTCAAGAAATTAACGGTTTTGTGGCTGGTAAGCACGAATTGTTCCCTATTCCTGCGATTGAAATTCAACTTGCTGGAAACCGATGGAATCAAAACCCAAATTATTAATTAACAGACCATGAAAAGATTTACAGATGTATTTAAAATACTAGTAATTACCTTGCTAATTATTAGTTGTACGGATGAAACGAGAAACACCTCGTTTGCAGCCTATATTTTGCCCCCAAGTGATGTGACTGCAAAATACACTATCACCCAAGACAATAGCGGTGTAGTAACCATTACACCAAGTGCAGAAGGCGCTACAAAATTCGACGTATACTACGGCGATGGTACCTCTAGCCCTGCAGAAGTAGCTATTGGAGGAAACACCACCCATACCTACGCTGAAGGAAGCTACGAAGTAAAAGTGGTAGCATATAATAGCAACGGAATAACTACCGATGTAGAATTACCTCTAGTAGTGTCGTTTATCGCACCTACCAATGAAGTAATCGATATTGCAAACGACCTTGCTGTATCTAAACAAGTAAACATCACAGTAACTGCAGATTTTGCAACCATGTATGAATTCTATTCAGGAGAACCTGGAATGACGGATCCTGCTGCAACTGCAAATATTGGTGAGACTATTAACTATCAATATACCACTGCTGGAGATTACGATATTAGAATTGTAATTAAAGGGGGGGCTATTGAAACTACAGAATATACAGATACCTTTACAGTAACTGAAATTTTACAACCTGTAGCTTCTGCCCCAACACCTCCTGCTAGAAATTCATCTGATGTAATTTCGATCTATGGAAGTGCATATACTAATATATCAGGAGTTAATCCATTCCCAGACTGGGGACAAGCAGGTCAAGGAAGTAGCTGGGCAGAATTCGATTTAAATGGTGACAAAATGTTACAATATATCAACTTGAGTTATCAAGGAATTGATTTTGGACAAAACATTGACGCTTCAAATAAAGAATTTTTACATTTAGATGTTTGGACTAGTGGTGATGTAACTGATTTAGAAGTTTCAGCAATTAGACCAGGACCAGATGAAAGACCTGTAACTGTAACTTTAACTGCAGATGCGTGGACAAGTATTGATATACCATTAACAGATTACACAAGTCAAGGTTTAACATTAGGGGACTTATTCCAATTAAAGCTTGTTGGTACTCCTTGGGCTGGAGGAAGTGTATTTGTTGACAACATATATTTTTATAATGCGACACCTTCAGGACCTAGCGGAGCACCAAACGCCCCCGCAAATCTACAAGGAGCGGTAACTTCTATCTTTAGTGATAGTTATACTAATGTAGGAGTCTCTGAATGGAACCCTAATTGGGGTCAAAGTACTACGTTATCTGAATTAGACTATAATGGTAATAAAGTTTTGAAATATGAAAACCTAAATTACACAGGTATAGTAACCGATTATGGAAACCCAACAAATTTATCTAACAGAACACACGTTTCTTTTGATTATTGGACTCCCGATGCAACAACTTTAGCATTTAAGATTGTAAATACGAGTTATCCTGATGGAGATCCTAAAAAAGAAGCTGAAATTGCTGTTCAATCTGTAACTATTGGTCAATGGACAACAGTGTCTATCCCTCTTGCTGATTATACTACAGACATGAGTGGTATAACTCAGATGTTATTTGTATCCTCAGGAGCAACAGTATATATTGATAATCTTCACTATTACAAAGAATTAGATGCTGCTCCAACTACAACGGCTGTAGATCCAACCCAAAACAATGCTGATGTTGTATCTATATATAGTGATATCTACACAAACGTTACTGTTAACGAGTGGAATCCAAATTGGGGGCAGTCAACAACATTAACTACTGAGACCATCAATGGTAATAACTTTTTAAAATATAGTAATTTAAACTATACAGGAATTGTTACAGATTATGGTAACCCAACAGATGTGTCGTCAAAAACTTTTGTCCATTTTGATTATTGGTCAAATGATGTAACCTCATTAGCTTTTAAAACTGTAAATACAAGCTATCCAGACGGGGATCCAAAAAAAGAAGCAGAAGTTTCTGTATCAAATTTACAGTTAGGTGAATGGATAAGCGTAGATATACCTTTATCAGCATTCTCTACTGATGCATCAGGAATCACGCAAATGTTATTTGCTTCATCTGGTGGAACTGTATATGTTGACAATCTGTTTTTTTACTAGATAAAACATAAAAACTAAATAATCATGAAAAGATTTAATTATATACTTATCATCCTTTTTTCATTAACCCTAACATTTCAGGGTTGTCAAGAAGATGACTATCAATTTGGAGACATAAAAGCCCCTGCTAACATTCAGCTTAAAGCTTGGATTACAGGAGCAGATGCTGCCAATCCTTACGGAGATGGTAGTGGTGAAGTTGTTATTGCAGCTAGAGCAGAAAATGCAACATCGTATAAATTTATTTACGATGGCAGCGAATTTGTTTCTACCTCAGGACGTCAAACCTTTACCTTTAGTACTTTAGGAGTTAACACCTATAGAATTACGGTAGTGGTATCTGGTGCTGCTGGTATAACTTCATCGGAGTCTATGGAAGTAGAAGTATTAGCTTCGTATGCACCTCCTGCAGACTTATTAGCGAAATTAACCAATGGTAGCTCTAGAACCTTTAGAATAAAAGCTGAAGGGAACAAACACTTTGGACTAGGACCTGTAGGTGGAGGAACTCCATGCGAATGGTATGGTGCAGGGCCAAATGAGAAAGATGGACTTGGAATGTACGACGATCGTTTTACATTCAATGCCGATGGAACATTTACCCACGTTACTAACGGAACTATCTTCGGAAGAGACCCACATATGCCAAACGATTTAGGAGCAACTACCATTGCACCTAACGGAGCTGATATCGAAAACTATCCTTTCGATGATTATACAGCAAGTTGGTCATTAACCGCTCCTGGAGGAGTAGAGACCATTAACTTAACTGGAACCGCTTTTATGGGATATTATACTGGAGGAAATCATCAGTACAAAATCTTTGATAGAGGTGTAGCCGATGAGTTTACCATAAGAACTACAGATGCAGCCGGAGAATTCGACTGGTGGTTCATTATCATAGCAGAGTAAACCAAATTTGGTAATAATTTTAGGTTGTCGACGCAGTTACAAATACTATTTGAATTATTTGTACTGCGTTAGCAACTAACATATCTTAAGAACACCAATACACTCATTGGTGTTCTTTTTCTAACCTTATACGAAATAGTACATTCTCGTTCTATAGGTAAGGTTTACCAACTAATAGAGAACATCACATCATGAAAATATTCACTAAATTAGTACTGTTTCTCAGTATTTTAAGCATGACCTTTGGGTCGTGTACATCTCCCAATGTAGAAGACTACAAAAACGCAGACCTTCCTATAGATCAACGCGTAGAAAGTCTACTTAGTCAAATGACCCTAGAAGAAAAAGTAGGTCAGATGAACCAATATAACGGATTTTGGGACTTAACTGGTCCAGCTCCAAGCGCTGGAGATGCTGCAAAGAAATTTAACCACCTTAAAGAAGGTTTGGTTGGATCGATGTTGAATGTAACAGGTGTTGAAGATGTAAAAAAAGTACAAAAAATTGCCGTAGAAGAATCAAGATTAGGCATTCCATTAATCATCGGTTTCGATGTTATTCATGGCTATAAAACATTAAGCCCTATTCCATTAGCAGAATCTGCTAGTTGGGATTTAGAGGCGATTAAAAAATCAGCAGAAATGGCCGCATTAGAAGCCTCTGCAGCAGGGATCAACTGGACTTTCGCTCCAATGGTAGATATCTCAAGAGATGCCAGATGGGGTAGAGTAATGGAAGGTGCTGGTGAAGATACCTTTTTAGGAAGTAAAATTGCAATTGCAAGAGTACAAGGCTTTCAAGGAGAAAATTTAGCATCAACACATACGATTGTGGCTTGTGCTAAACATTTTGTAGGATACGGTTTTGCAGAATCTGGTAGAGACTACAATACCGTAGATGTAGGAACCTCTACTCTATATAATGTCCTATTCCCACCCTTTCAAGCATCAATAGATGCAGGTGTACGAACCTTTATGAATTCATTTAACGAACTCAATGGGGTTCCAGCAACTGCCAACAGTTTTTTACAAAGAGATATCTTAAAAGGAAAATGGAACTACGATGGTTTTGTAGTATCCGATTGGGGTTCAATGATAGAAATGATCGACCATGGTTATGCTAAAGACAAGCGCCATGCCGCATTGTTATCTGCAAATGCTGGATCTGACATGGATATGGAATCGTACGCTTATGTAAACGAATTACCTAGCTTAGTTAAAGAAGGTAAAGTAGATGAAGCAAAAATAGACGATGCCGTTAGAAGAATTTTAAAAGTAAAATTTGAATTAGGTCTTTTTGAAGATCCCTACAAATATTGCGACGAACAACGAGAAAAAGATGTTATTGGAAGTACAGAAATACATGATGCTTCTTTAGATATGGCGAAGAAGTCTATCGTGTTATTAAAGAATGAAAATCAAGTACTACCCCTTAAGAAAACTGGACAAAAGATTGCCTTAATTGGAGCTTTAGCGTCAGATAAAGACAGTCCGCTTGGAAGTTGGAGAATTGGTGCCGATAGCAATACAGCCGTGTCTGTTTTAGAAGGAATGCAACAGTATAAAGGAAATAAATTGATGTATGCCAAAGGAGCAGAACTCTATTATGGACCTACCTCTTTTGCAGCAGAAGTACGCATTAATACTACCGACAAAAGCGAATTTGCTACAGCTATTTCTACCGCAAGAAATGCAGATATTGTGGTCATGGTTTTAGGAGAAGTAGGCTACCAAAGTGGAGAAGGAAGAAGTAGATTAGACTTAGATCTTCCAGGCGTGCAACAAGAATTATTAGAGGCCGTATATAAAGTAAACAAGAATATTGTGTTAGTACTTAACAACGGTAGACCTCTAACCTTAAATTGGGCTGATGCCCATATTCCTGCTATTGTAGAAGCATGGCAGTTAGGAACACAAGCTGGTAATGCAATAGCTCAAGTACTGTATGGAGACTATAACCCAAGTGGAAAATTACCTATGAGTTTTCCTAGACATGTAGGACAATTACCCTTGTATTATAACTATAAAAACACAGGAAGACCGGGCCCTAAAAAAGAAGTATTCTGGTCTCATTTTCAAGATGAAAAAAACAGCCCATTATATCCTTTTGGATATGGCTTGAGCTATACTTCGTTTGAATATTCAAACGTAAGCGTAGCTAATACTTATGGTACCGACAAAACAGTAACGGTAAGTGTAACGCTAACCAATACTGGAAACTACGAAGGAAAAGAAGTAGCTCAGTTATATATTAGAGACCATTTTGCGAGTATTACAAGACCTGTAAGAGAATTAAAAGGTTTTGAACTAGTGAACTTAGCTCCTAAAGAATCGAAAACCATACGCTTTACCTTAACCGACAAAGAACTCGGGTTTTATAACAACCAAGGAGACTTTTTAGTGGAACCTGGCGATTTTAGTGTGTTTGTTGGAGGTAGTTCTGCAGCAGACTTAAAAACTGAATTTACCATAGAATGAATAAGATAGCTTCTTTACTTTTTTTACTCGTAATCCTTTCTAGTAGTACAAAACAATCTGAACTCCTATTTGAGGAACATTTTAATGGTACTCAATTAAATGAAAAATCTTGGAGTTACGATGTAGGCAATGGCTGTCCTAAACTCTGTGGATGGGGTAATAATGAGTTACAATGGTATGCCAAAGAAAATGTAGCTATAAAAGATGGTCATCTCGTTATTACAGCTACGCACAACAATAGTAAATACAAATCAGGGAAAATTCATACGAAAGATAAAGTAGAGTTTACCTATGGAACCATTGAGGTAAGAGCCAAATTAGCTACCGGTAAAGGATTATGGCCCGCCATTTGGTTGTTAGGTAGTGATATTGATGAAGTTGGATGGCCAGCTTGTGGAGAAATCGATATGATGGAATATGTAGGGAAAGAGCCCAATAAAGTATTTACATCATTGCATACCCCTGCCAGTTATGGAAATACAATTAATACCCGAAAATTAACCGTTCCGGGAATTGAAGAAGGCTTTCACATATACAAAACTACCTGGACAAAAGAGGCCATTGTGTTTTATGTAGATGATACAGAAGTATATCGTTTTGCGCCTAAAGTAAAAAACGATAAAACCTGGCCTTTTAATAAACCCTTTTATTTAATTGTTAATCTAGCCATTGGTGGTAACTTTGGAGGGCCTGAGGTTGATGATCGTATTTTCCCTAAAGAATTAGCCGTTGACTATATAAAGGTGTATAAAAACTAATACCTTATACCAGATGATTACCCTAAAACAGCTTGCCAAAGAATTAGAAGTATCAGTTTCTACGGTGTCAAAAGCCTTAAGTGATAGTCATGAGATTAGTAAAGAGACGAAAGAAAAGATTCAACTTCTTGCTAAAAAACACAACTATATCCCCAATAATACTGCGGTTAATTTAAGAAAGCGACAAACCAAAACTATTGGTGTAGTGATCCCTAATATTTTCAATCATTTTTACACTAAAATTTTATATGGTATTGAGTCTGAAGCTAAAAAATTAGGCTATAAAACCATTGTGTGTATTTCCAATGAAAATCTTGATTCTGAAAAAGAAAGTATCGATTACTTTTCTAACGGAAGTGTAGACGGTATTTTAATGGCGCCTTCTACCGAAACTGAAAAGCTAGGAGAAACGAATCATATTTCAGAATTACAAGACAAAAAAATTCCTTTAGTATTTTTTGACCGTTATATAGATACCATAGATTGCAGTAAAGTTGTTATTGATGATTTTAATGCTGCTCGTGAAGCGATTCACTATCTAATAGGAAAAGGCAGAAAGAAAATCGCTGTAGTTTCTTCTTTAGAAGGTCTACATATCGGAGCCCTCAGAAGAGATGGAGCAAAATCGGCTCTAGACGAGCATCAAATTATCGATGCAAATACAAAATTTGTAAGTGTAGCCGCATCTAAAGAAATTGAAGCGCGTGTAACAACTTTGTTAAGCGATAAGACTGCTGTAGATGCCATTTTAGCTCTCGACGAACTCTCTGGTATCATCTCCTTAAATGTGGCCAGAAAACTAGGATATTCACTTCCTAAAGAACTTTCGCTAATCAGTTTTAGTCAAGGTATTTTATCGAAGTATTCATATCCAAAGCTATCTACTATAAATCAGCATGCTAAAAAGATTGGTAGTCAATCTTTAAAAATGTTGGTAGATCAAATTGGGCACACAGATGTAAAAACAAAAACAGTTACCATTACTTCTAGCTTAAACAGTAGAGAAACCACTTAAGTTAAAAATCAAAATACCAATTAAACAAGTCTGCTTTTAAACCAAATGAAACCCACACATTGGTGTCGTTGGGAAATGCAGCAGTAGGTGTTACGGGACTAAACTTTCTAAAACTCAAGCCCGCAAATAGGCTTAAATTATTAGATGGGTTTACTAAATAATTCCCTTGAAAATCTGCCATTAAAATCGTTGCGGTATTTCCTTGTGCAATTGAGTTGTCGGTTTCTGAAAATCGAATATTATACGATTGATATACGTTTCCTCCATAGCTTATGGCTTCCCCAGGGAAGTCGAATCCTTTTTTACCTAAAACAAGTTTAGCACTTCCACTCCATCGGTCTTTTTTGTAGCGTGCAATTCCTACCACTTCCCAGAAGTTTGCTCCCCATAAATGGCCAAGGGGTTGACTGTAATGTGCAAGGTTGAGTAAAGGAAATTTATGAGAGAATGTATACGGTCTAGCATAGTTTAATTCGCCTTGTAAAAAGAGGTTCTTCACTTTAAACGCATCAAAATATTTGAACCCCAGTTGATAGGCAAACTTATTCTGCCAATTCCCTAAATTAGAGAGATTACCAAATGAAAATTCATCAATAATTAATTGAGAATAGAGTTGTGTTTGGTCGTTTAACTTATATTTTCCTGTGATTCCCAACATTGCATTTCCTGCATCTTCTCCTCTATTAAATTCAACAGATCTAAAAAAGATTAAAGGATTTAAAAAGCTAGTATCTATTCCTTTTTCCCCTGCTGAAACAGCAGTTTCAAATAGGCCCAAAGTAAATCTATCTGTGATATTAATACTCAAATAATGAGAGGAAATATACTTTCTGGCATGCTCCTCCCCGACTAAAACTGGCGCTCTTGTATCTGAAGCCCACATCCAAATGTTGGTATATTGAAATTTCCAAAAATCAACTTTGAATTTTAGGTAGGTCGCTGGAGCAGAAACATCTGATAAGATAAAAGAACGATAGCCATCTCCAATAAAATTTTTACCATGCCCAAATTGTAGTTGGAAATATTGATTAGGGGTATACGACATATAGCCTTCTGCAACAGGATAATCAAAAGCATTGGTACCAAAGCCTTTGGCTTTTCCTCTTCCAGGAACCAAGCCCTCAGAAAAAGCAGGTTTAAATGTTGATGAAGGATTACTTATGTACTCATTAATATAGTTTGCAAATCTTCCTTGACTTTCAAAAATGGTTGCTGAATACGAAAACTTGGGACCAAAGCCTCCTTGAATTCTTAAGATTCTTGAGTTATTGTAGGTATACTGAACTTCATCTGAATTGTCTTTTCCTAACTGAACATCTACCAAGAAATCTAAATTAAACCAATAATCATCTTCAATAACTTGTAGAAGATGTTCATTCCAGACTTTCTTTCCTAACCATGTTGATTTCTCTGGCTTTAAGAACACAGACTTTTGTGCGTCTAAATCAATATACTGTTGTACATCATTATAGATATAAGGTTTTGAAGCGGTATGGGTCCCTTTGGCTTTGTGTAAAGCGTATTCGTAATCTACATAGTTCTGATGTACAAAAGGAATGTTTAACTGACTGTAGTGCTCTGGAAACAGCGTCTTTTTAAACGCTTCCTTTTTAACGACCACATTGAGGTCTTTTTTCTTTTCTTATTGAATTACTTTAATCGGTTGTGTCGTTTGTTCTATAGGAAAGGTAATAGGCAACACAAACTGCATTTCGGTATCGTGATTGTTATATGAGGCAGGAATTACAGCAGGTATGGTTTGAAAGGTTCGAATGACTTCTTGCTTAAGTTCTTCGTAGGGTGAGTTCACAAAAATAACCCCGAAGTTCCCTTCGTCATTAACAGAAAAAACAACGTTTACAGTCCCTTTAAATTTATCGACTGCTAGTATTGATGGCGCTTTAAATTCTTTATAAAAAGTCGCTTTTAATTGGGTGTAAAAACAGTCCTCAATCTGCGCTATGGCAACGCCTCTACATTCCCCAAAAACAGGAAATCTTTCTTGTTGTGAAAACAGTGAGAAGGGGATAAAAAGTAATACACATACTATTTTTCTCATAAAGTAATTTTATAATCGTTTTACAGTGTTTTGTGTTAACTGATAGCGTTCTTTACTTTCTTTACAGGTTGCAAAACCATCGGCATCAAATGTTAATCGATGACCATAAGTACTCACCCAACCTATTTGTCTAGAGGGATTACCTACCACTAAAGCAAAGGGTGCAACATTGCTAAGAACTACTGCTCCTGCACCTATGAGTGCGTATTCTCCAATGGTAATCCCACAGAGTATGGTTGCATTAGCTCCTATACTTGCTCCTTTTTTTACTACAGTTTTTTGATATTGATCGCGTCTAACAATTGCACTCCTGGGGTTTATAATATTAGTAAAGACCATAGAAGGACCTAGAAAAACATCGTCTTCGCAAACAACGCCTGTATAGATAGAAACGTTGTTTTGCACTTTTACATTTGTACCTAAAACCACTTCGGGAGATACCACTACATTCTGACCCAAAGAACATCGTTCCCCAATACTACAATTTGGCATAATGTGGCTAAAGTGCCAAATCTTTGTGTCGGCTCCAATAGTACAGCCCGGATCTATTATAGCCGTTTCGTGTGCAAAATAGTGCTTCATAGTACTAAGGTAATCTTATTTTGTGCTGAGGTGAATTTACAATTATTTTCTTTAATTGTATTGATCAATTGGCGCATATTGAAGCACAACAAAAAACCCAACCTATATAGATTGGGTATGCGTTTATTCAATGTGAAAAGTTAATGGTAAGGTATACCGTACATTAACGGCTTTTAGATTATGCTTCCCCGGAGTAAATTTAGGAAGTGCTTGTAAGAGTTTTATGGTTTCATTTTTTAGAGAAATTGTACTTGCCCTTACCTTGATCTCTACAATATCGCCCTCTGTATTGATTAAAAATTGTGAAACTATTTTATGTTAACCTGAAAATAACCCTAAGCGATCTAAAAGATTAGAATTAAAATGAGTGTTAATCGTTTGTTTTAATTTCTGATCAAAACATGCGCGTCCCTCCTTTTCAGTTAATCCTTCACACCCTTGAAAAATTGGAGCAGATTGTATAAAAGACATGGGTAGAGTTTCTATAACATCTATAACAGAATCGACATCTATTAATTGATCGAGAGCATTTTTGATATGCTGTTTCGTGTCGACCAATTCATTTTTTTGTTCTATAAGATTAGGCTCATTATCTTTTATTTTATTTATTTCATCTAAAAGAATAGGTGGTTTAACTACCTCTTTTTTTAAGTTTTCAACAGGAACTTCTTTTACAAAGTGTATTGGAAAATCGATAATCGTAGGAGAATATTCCAATGGAGGTTCTATAATTGAATGCAGTCGAAC